>NZ_CP103300.1:1705000-2005000 GCF_025562755.1 Endozoicomonas euniceicola | reverse complement strand
GGCAACCATCCCCCGTAAGCATCAGCAGTACATCGTTGATAACGACATCAATATTTATTATCTGGATGGTTTCAGAATCGCTCGTGAAGAGGCCTCCAACCCTGAGCTCCAGTATCGTATGCAGGGGAACGCTTTCCAGGGAGCCTTCTTCCGGGCGTCTCCACTGCTAAAACGAGGTTCTTCCAGCCACGGCGCTCTCACAGAAGAAAGCCTGTTTGAAGCCATTCGCAGCCAGCTGCAAAGCAAGTTTGGTCACAAGGGTGCTCACGTTGTCGACGACAACATTCGTGTAGTACGCCGAGGCTTTGACGAAATGGTTGAGATCACCGACAAGGTGGTGGGGGCAGCCCTGCCGGAAGTTCGCAAGGAAGAAAAACTGCCTGTAATGCTGAAGCAGGTACCAGTAAGCAAAGACGGGGTCTCAGACCTGCACAAATTCTGGGACGACACCGCTTCCTTCTACGCCAAAGGCAGTGGTGAAGGCAACCCTGCCGACCCAAGTCTGGCTATGAGCCTGATGCCAGCGGGAACCGGCGCTTATCGTGATATGACCGGTATACGTTTTGAATACCCTGAATGGATACCGGAAAACTGTACGGCTTGTGGCGACTGTTTCACCATCTGTCCGGACAGCGCTCTGCCCGCACTGGTCAACACCTTTGGGGAAGTGTTCGAAACGGCTATCAACCGCATTGAAACCAAAGGCATGCCAACCCGCTATCTGCGCCGTGATACCCGCACCATCGAAAAGCGGGTACGGGAGCTGATTGAAGCCGGTGGTGAAGGCTCGAACCCCGGTCAGCTGATTGATCAGGCGGTTCTGGAACACCTGAGTCAATCCACTCTAGACGGTTCCCGGAAAGAAGCCCAGGAACAGGAGTTCAGCCTGTTGCTGGATCAGGTCAGTAAATTTGATTTCTCCATTACCAAACCGTACTACACCAGTCGTGAAAAGAAGGCAAAAGGTTCCGGCGGTCTGCTGTCTATCACTCTCAATCCCAATACCTGTAAAGGCTGTATGGAGTGTGTTCAGGTATGTACCGACAACGCTCTGGTGGTGAAGCCCCAGACCGATGAGTCGGTAGACACAATGCGCAAGAACTGGGATTTCTGGATGGACCTGCCCACCACCAGCGAACCGTTCAACCGTATCGACGACCTCGACGAAAAGGTCGGCGCTCTCGAAACCCTGCTGATGGACAAGGCTAACTACATGTCCACCGTCTGCGGTGACGGTGCCTGCCTGGGTTGTGGTGAAAAGAGCATTATTCATCTGATGACGTCTACCGTCACCGCCATGATGCAACCACGGGTTAAGGCGCACCTGAAAGAGATCGACGATCTGGTAGCCAGACTGGAAACCCATATTCGTATGAAACTGGCGGGTGGTGTTGATATCAGTAATGTGGATGCTATCCAGCACGCTATTGATAAGCACAGCGACCACGACCTGACCCTGGCCAATCTGACCGACAGCCTGAATGCTGAAGGTGCCAGCACGCCTATTGATCCGAAGTGGCTGCGCTGGGTGACTCAGCTGGTTGAGAAACTGAAGCACCTGAAGTATCGCTACACCGAAGGCACCACTGGCCGTGGCCGTGCGGCGATGGGTATTACCAACTCCACGGGCTGTACTTCTGTCTGGGGCGCGACCTATCCGTACAACCCCTACCCGTTCCCATGGGCAAACCATCTGTTCCAGGACAGCACCTCGCTGGCAATGGGACTCTTCGAAGGCCATATGGTGAAAATGGCGGAAGGCTTCAAGGCGATTCGTCAGGCGAAGCTGGAGCTGGAAGGCCAGTACGATCCGGAAGTACACGACCGTTTCTTCACCCACTTCAAGTGGAATCAGTTCAGCGATGAAGAATACCGTCTGTGTCCGCCAGTGGTTGCCATTGGTGGTGACGGCGCGATGTACGACATTGGTTTCCAGAACCTGTCCCGTACCATGGCATCCGGTGTACCGATCAAGGTCATGGTGCTGGATACCCAGGTGTACTCCAACACTGGTGGTCAGGCCTGTACCTCCAGCTTTGTCAGTCAGGTGGCGGATATGAGCCCTTATGGCAAGGCCAAACACGGTAAAACCGAGATGCGTAAGGAGATCAGCCTGATCGGTATGGCGCATCGTACCAGCTTTATCCTGCAAAGCTCTGCGGCGCACACCACGCATCTGCTGGAAGGCTTTATTGATGGTTTCAACAGTCGTCACCCGGCGTTGTTTAATATCTACGCCGCCTGTCCGGTAGAGCATGGCATTGCTGATGATATGGCACGTCACCAGTCCAAACTGGCGGTGGATTCCCGAGCCTACCCACTGTTCCGTTACGATCCGGACGCTGGCACCAGCTATGAAGACTGCGCCTCTCTGGAAGGCAATGCCAAACTGGATCAGGACTGGCTGACTTATCCGGTCAAATATCTGGATGAGGAAGGCGAGCAGAAAACCATGGAGCTGCCCTTTACCTTTGCTGACTTTGCCATGACCGAAGGCCGTTTCAGCAAGCACTTCCGCAAGGTGCCTGAAAATGCCTGGAACGATGAGCTCTCTGCCAATGCAGTGCCTCTGCACGAGTTCCTGGAAATGGACAACAGTGATCGTGAAGGGCTGTTCCCTTATGTGATGGCCACCGACAGCAAGAACCACCTGGTTCGGGTGCTGGTGGCTGAGGAGATGGTTAATTCCTGCGACGAACGTCGTCATTTCTGGCGTCAGTTACGCAGCCTGACCGGGGTTGAGAACCGGGCGAAAGTCAAGGCCGCAGCCACGGAAGCGAAAGCTGAACTGGCCAGCCAGCTCACCGGCAAGATTGAGGAACTGGTGGGCAGCATCACAGTCTCTCCAACCATTGCCGCACCCGCAGAACAGGGCGATAACCTGATCCCTGCGGTGCAGGTGGGTGAAGGGGTCTGGGTTGAAAGTGCTGAATGTACAGCCTGTGACGAGTGTATCAACATCGCGCCCGGCGTCTTCGCCTACAACAGCGATGGCAAGGTACAGATCACCAACCCTCAGGGAGCGGCTTTTAAGGATATTGTGAAGGCGGCTGAGAAGTGTACTGCGGGCAGCATTCACCCCGGTATTCCGTGGGATCAGAATGAAAAGGATCTGGATAAGCTGATCAAGCGGGCTGAGAAGTTCCAGTGATCGCAAAAGGAGTGGGGCTCCCCCGCTCCATGCTCCTTCCAAAAGCCGAAAGGAATTCCAGATGTCTTTTTTTAACCAGCCTTTTACCCAAAAAGGTTTTCTGAGGTTGCCCTGGCAGAGCAAAAGCTTTGCCAATGGCATACACCCGGAAGACCATAAAGAGCTGACTGAGCGCAAGCCCATACGGCGAATGCCGTTTTCTAACAAAATTATTGTGCCTTTGTCGCAAAGTATTGGTGCTCCTGCCAAACCGATTGTGAGCAAAGGGCAGGACGTTGTACGGGGCGAACCCATCGCTGAAGCCGGTGGGTTTGTGTCAGCGCCTGTACATGCACCCGTTACGGGTACGGTGGCTGCCGTTGATGAGCTGGTCTCCATGCCCAATGGCAGCAAAACCCCCGCTATTTTAATTGATACCTGGCCTTCATCCGATCAGACCGTTCGTTATCTGCAACCTCGTGATACCAGCGTTATGTCCGCAGACGATCTGGTTAAAGCGGTGCAGGATGCCGGTGTTGTGGGGCTGGGGGGCGCTGCCTTTCCTACCCATGTAAAAATGAAAGCACCCAAAGGCAAAACCATTAAAACCCTGGTAGCGAACGGATGCGAATGCGAGCCGTACCTGACCTGCGACCACCGAACCATGCTGGAGTACACGGATAATCTGTTGCGGGGCTTGCAGCTGGCTATGGTCACTTCGGGTGCTAAAAAAGCCATTATCGGTATTGAAGACAACAAGATGGATGCGGTTGAAAAAATTCGTCAATCCATCGTCGCACGACAGTTGACAAATATAACCTGTGAAGCGGTTCCCACCTGTTATCCACAGGGAGCGGAAAAAATGCTGCTGAAAAGCCTGCTGGGGCTGGAAGTGCCTGCTGGCGGTATTCCCGCGGATATTGGCTGTGCCGTGTTCAATGTCGGCACTCTGGCGCAGATTGGTGAGCTGGTGCCACAGGGCCGCGGCCTGATCGAGCGGATTGTTACGGTCAGTGGGCCCGGTGTCAGTAAGCCCGGCAACTACATCATTTCACTGGGTACACCACTGCCATTTGTTCTGGAACAGACCGGGGCGATCGACAATCCCGGCATGATTATTCTGGGTGGGCCGATGATGGGGATGAGTATTGCGACCCGCGATATTGCTACCACCAAAGGCATCACCGGAATCCTGGTATTTACGCCTGAGCAGCTGCCCAACAGCCATGAGCCGGAAATGCCCTGCATCGGCTGTCGAGCCTGTGTGGAAGCCTGCCCGATGCTCCTGAACCCTTCCATGCTCGGTAAGCTGGCAGACGTTAATCGCCATCAGGAAATGATGGACAAATTTCACTTGATGAACTGTTTTGAATGCGGTTGTTGCAGTAACTCCTGCCCGGCCAACATTCCCCTGACCCAGAAGATCCGGGTCGCCAAACAGTCCATCCGTCAAAAAGCACGCAGTGCAGGATAAGGGTGGCACAGGATGATAAAGCAAACTCCCTTAACCATTCGTACCTCACCCCACCTGAAGAAGGGGCTGACGGTACCGCAGATCATGCGCAACGTGGTCTACGCCCTGCTGCCCGTCTGTGCTTGGGCGGTCTGGCAGTTCGGCATCAGTGCCCTGGCAATGATTATTGTGACAACTCTGTCGTGTATGGCGACGGAACAGCTGTTCACGGCCATTTCCGGGAAAAAAAGTACGCTGTCGGATTACAGTGTCGTGATTACCGGTATTCTGCTGGCGCTGACCCTGCCGCCGGGCTTTCCTTTGTGGATGGCGGCTGTTGCCGGCTTTGTCGCGGTGGCTCTGGGCAAGATGTTGTTTGGGGGTCTGGGGCAGAATCCGTTTAACCCGGCGCTGGTGGGACGTGCCTTTGTACAGTCTATTACCACATGGACACCCGGTTTTTTGCCTGAACGATTTGCGTCGTTTATTCCATCCAGTCTGGCGTTGCCGTTTATGTCTCCGGCGGACAGCAGTGACTGGATTGCCGGGCAGGTGGATGCTTATTCCAGTGCTACACCGTTGTCACTGTTCAAGTTCGAACAGGTCACTACCAGCACTCAGGATTTGCTGCTGGGCATGGTCAGCGGTTCGGCGGGTGAAACATCGGCACTGCTGGTTCTGCTTTGTGGTGGCTTCCTGATTGCCCGTGGCATTATGAGCTGGAAGATTCCCTGTGCGGTTATTCTGGGGGCATTGCTGACCGCCACGCCATTCTGGCTGATGAATGCTGACGTCTACCCAACCCCTCTGTTCGTTATTTTCTCCGGTGGCCTGATGCTGGCGGCGATGTTTATGGCAACGGATATGGTGGGTACGCCACTGACTCCGGCGGGAATATGGATTTACGGGCTGTTCATTGGTTTTCTGACCGTGATTATCCGCCTCTTTGGTGGTCTGCCGGAAGGGGCTATGTATGCGGTTCTGGTGGCGAACGCCCTGGCACCATTAATTGACAGTGTGACCCAGCCAAGGGCTTTTGGTACTCGCCTGAAACAACAATCCGGGGAGGAAGCATGAGTAGTAGTGATATTCCTCTGACAGAGGTCGCCGCAAAGCCTTTACCAGAAGAAGCGAAGGAACAACAGACTGCACCACAGACACCCGTTATGGCGATGTTCCGCAGCCTGACATTAACCGCCCTGCTGTCGGGGTTTCTGGTGGTCATGGTCGTGCAGTGGGCGATGCCGTATATCGAAGCCAACCAGAAAGCAGCCACGGAAGCAGCGGTCTTCAATGTAGTGAAAGGTGCCACCAGTAGCCGTTCATTTGTGATATCCCAATCCGGTATTGTTCCGGCTGAGGAGGCCGGTGCAGAAAGCTTTGTTATCTATGGCGGTTATGGTGCCGGTGGCGAACTGAAAGGTCTTGCCATTCCCGGTGTGGCCTCCGGTTATGCCGGTCCGGTGCATATCATGTTTGGCTATCAGCCTGAGCTGGAAGCGATTATCGCTTATCAGGTGTTGACTATGACGGAAACCCCGGGACTGGGTGACAAGGTGCTGACCGACAAGAACTTCCTTGCCAACTTTGACCGGCTGGACGCTCGTCTGGCTATCGACGGTTCTGCCCTTGCCAGCGACATTGTTACGGTAAAAAACGGTACCAAAAAGAACCCCTGGGAAATTGACGCCATCAGTGGTGCCACCATCACCTCCAATGCCATTGGTCAGGCGATTAACCTGAGCGCACAGCAGTGGTTGCCGGTCATTCGTCAGCATCTGGGTTCATTAACTCTCGATTTGTTAACAACGAGTGAGGCAAGCGAATGAGTAGCATGCCGGAAGACAGTAAAAAGAGTAGAAAGCAAGATTATGAAGCGGTCACGGCAGATACTTTCCTGCGTGGCCTGTGGCGGGAAAATCCGGTGTTTGTCATGTTACTGGGCATGTGTCCGGTACTGGCGGTCACCAACTCGGCGATCAATGCCATCAGTATGGGGCTGGCCACCAGTTTTGTACTGCTGATGTCCACAGGGTTGATCTCACTGGTTCGCAACCTGATTCCCAAACAGGTGCGCATTGTCACCTATATCGTCATTATTGCGTCGTTTGTCACCATCGTTGACTACATTATTCAGGCGATTAGCCTGGAGCTGTATAACGCCCTGGGTGCCTTTATTCAGCTGATTGTGGCGAACTGTGTGATTCTGGGTCGCGCTGAATCCTACGCCTCCAAACAGAAACCCCTGGCTTCAATGGTGAACAGCCTGGGAACCGGCGCAGGCTTTACTCTGGCACTGTTCAGCCTGGGTTCTGTGCGGGAAATTCTTGGGGCGGGCGCGCTGTTTGGCGTCAATATCATGCCTGCCGGTTTTGAGCCCTGGGTCGTTATGCTGTTGCCTGCGGGTGGGTTCTTTGTGCTGGGGGCGTGGCTGTTGCTGTTTGCCTTTGTTCGTATGCGTAAAGAGCAGCAGGGCTCCTTCTCACATAAAGAGCATAAAGCACAGTTCGATACGGAGGCTTTAGCCCATGGAAAGTGAAAGCCTGATCAGCATTTTTCTGAATGCTTCTATTGTCAGTAACTTTGTGCTGGCGATGTTTCTGGGTATCTGTCCGTTTCTGGGGGTATCGAACAAGCGTGACACCGCCCTGAACATGGGGCTGGCAACGACTTTTGTGATGCTGGTGAGTTCCGCCAGCGCTTATGTTATCAACCTGCTGCTGGTCATGCTGAACATCGAGTTTCTGCGGCTGATCTGTTATATCGCGGTTATTGCCTCATCGGTGCAGCTGGTGGAGATGTTTGTGAAGAAGTTCAGTCCGGCACTGTTTCGGGCCCTGGGTATCTTCCTGCCATTGATTACCACTAACTGTGCCATTCTGGGGCTGGCGTTGTTTCAGACCAACCGGGGCTATAACTTCCCACAGAGCGTTGCGTTTGCTTTGGGGGCAGGGGTCGGTTTCAGTATTGCTCTGCTGCTGATGGCGGGTATTCGTGAAAAGCTGGAACTGGCAAAGACGCCTTCTGTCGCCCAGGGCGCTGCCATGACCCTGATGATTGGCGGCATTCTGTCGCTGGCCTTTATGGGCTTTGCCGGACTGGGGGCCTGATGCTGTTGCAGATACTAACGACAGTGGTTGTACTGATGCTGACCATGGCAGGCTGGCTGGGTGTGCAACAGCTGTATCGTAATTTTGAAAAAAATAACCCGGAATGTGGCCCATTCCGGGAAGATGGCGGAAACTCGGCGTGCAAATGCTGTGCTTCACGTCATGTGTGTCGGGGGTGTTAACAGGTTTGCTGTGCTTAGCAAAATCGTCGTAAACCCTCGCCCAATGCGGGCGGGGATATAAGATCAAACTTCCGACGGCTTCGGTCGGGTAGGGCGAACACCGAACCTTTTCATGTAATCGTAAGTTGGTTCATAGTAACGCTTTTCTGACCGGTATTCGCTGCGACAGAATGTGCAGTGAATTCTGGGGTATTGCTTTCCCACCAGGAACAGGGTGTCGAGTACATCTTTAAGGGGGATGCCCTGTGATCCAGACGGTTCCACAGTAACAATGTCGAAAATACGGAATGGGTGTTGAGTGAAATCTGGTCCTGAGCCACGACGACTTTGGTAAAGACTGAACCTGATATATTCATCGCTGCCTGATGGCTGGTCATCGACACTGTGAAGCAGCGAGTAATTGATGACGGACTCGCCGGGAGTGTAAGCCTCAAAGGGACGGTATGAACCATCCATAAATGAGAGCAGACTTCCGAAAGTGATTGTATTATGAGGGGAGTAGAAGAATAGCGTCGTCCAGAGGGGGCTTTTAAAAAAGTAGGTTCCCATAAAACGTTGAATAGCACAGGGAAGTCCGTTCTGGTTGTGAGCGCCCCCATGAGCGAGAATGATGAGATTTTGAACGTTTAAGCCAAACTTTTCGTAGGTAAATAGCTTTAATTTTCCGTTTAAAACCACGGAATGCATCTTATCCAGAATTTTTTTAGAAAGCAGATCTGGCATAACCCTGAACTCCAGGTCAGAACGCCTCCACTGTAATCGACTTGCCGGTTCAGTGGAGGGGGTATGTCACAAGCGGGCAAGCGTCAAAATAAAACCTGCGGATTGCAGTTGCTGCTGTACCGTGTCGGCCTGGTTGTTATCCACTTCGAGGCACATGCCGCATTCCGAAGATAACTGCCGGGGTACAGGAACCACTTCGCAGGCAACACCCTGTTCCCGGCACCAGGCTTCAGCCTTAATGGCAGCACGCATGTTTTTCAGCAGAATAAATGCTCGCTTCATGCTGCGACCTCCATCGTAATGCTTTTTAATGCACCCAGCAGATAGGCAAAATCGTCGGGTGAGTGATAAACAGAAGGCGATAAGCGGCAGGTACCTTCAGGGTAGGTACCCAGATGCTGGTGTGCCAGCGGCGCACAGTGCAACCCGGAACGGGTGCTGATACCGAACTGCTTTTCCAGGCGCCATGACAGCGTACCGGCATCCAGGTCAGTGTGGGTCAGGGATATCACTTCGCCCTGGGTTTCAGAATCGATTGCCCGGTTGACAATAAAGCCATCAATGGCCTGAATACCCTCAAGCAGCATAAGAAAATCTTCACGACTGTGGCGTGGTTTCGGAGGATGTTCCAGAGCCGCAAACAAGCCAAAAATGCCTGCTATATTCGGTGTGCCAGCTTCAAAGCGATCCGGCATCACGGTTGGCATTTCAAGGTGTTCACTGTTACTGCCCGTACCGCCCAGCAACAGGGGTTTTATGGTGTGCGGCTCACGGATATAAAATCCACCGGTGCCGGTCGGCCCCAGCAAGGCTTTGTGTCCGGTGAAAATCAGATAATCAATACCCCACTGATCCACATGCACCGGGTATTTTCCCAGGGACTGGGAAGCATCCACCAGTACAGGCACATTGCCCACCACCGCTTTTATGTCGGCAACGGGTTGAATCACACCGTTAACATTACTTTGATGGTTCACAACGACCAGTGTCGTGCGGCTATTGACAAGATCGCTTATCTGCTCCGGAATCACCCGGCCATCCCTGCCAGCAGGCAGGGTTTTTAAAGAGATTTGCCCCTGTTGTTCCAGCATCGCCAGAGGCCGTGCCACTGCATTATGTTCCAGTGGTGATATCAGTACTTCAGCACCTTCAGGAAAGGAGAAACCCTGTAAAATCGTATTAGCGGCATGTGTCGCATTACTGGCGAAACACAGGTTTTCGACCTGTTCGATATCCAGCAGGCCCGCCAGCTTTTCACGACACGCCTCAACAACAGAGCTGGACTCAAAAGCCCTGGCATGGGATGAGCGACCATAGCTTCCACCCATCTCTGTCAGGTAGTGGCTGATGGCTTCCATGACTTCAACTGGTTTTGGATAACTGGTAGCGCTGTTATCGAAGTAGGTTAAAGGAGCGGCAGTTTTCATGGGTACACCACATGACCGGTGGCCGCAATTTTTTCCGCAATGTCATACATATTGGAAATACGACCAGCGGCCAGCTGCCCCTGTAACTCAAAGAAGTCAACGCAGGCTCCACAGACCATAATATCAACCGACATCGCCTCCAGCGCCTGCAATGCTGAATCAGCCCCCGATCCTTCGACTGCCAGCCGGACGCCACCGTTGTATAGAATAATGGTCGATGGTTTGTGATCAATTTCTTTCAGGGTACTCAGGTAGCCTTTAATCAGCAGGCTGCCAAGGTCGTCATTCCCCTGTCCCATACACTCACTTTTCAGCACAACAATGTAGTCAGAGTGTGGAGTTGGCGTTTGAGTATTTTTTCTGGCCGGGGCAGAGCTGTCTTCGGCAGAGCTATCTTCAGCAGGGCTTACAGTCGTACCAGACTGACTGCCTGAAGTCTGGCAGGTCGCTGATATAACCCACTCTCCCGGCCCTGTAACGCACTTAGGATTCATTCCCTGATCTTCAAAAAAAGCCATCAGGTTCAGGTGGGCGATATCATTATCCACAATGACCTGAAAACGCTCACCCGCCTGCAATGTTTTTAGCAGACGGCGGGTTTGTATGAGTGGTTGTGGGCAGAGCTGCCCCCGGGCGTCCAGAGAGTGATGGTGTTGCATGAAAACCTCAGTTCAGTCACGTTTAAAAGATAAGTTATAAGTGTACGAATGAAGATATTATTTTGAGGCAAAGTGAAAATAGTGAGATATAGGGATGGGGCGCAAGCTGGTACGTATTGTCCGGGTGCAGGTTTCCCTGTAACAGCGCCCGGACAGTTTATTGACTGATCGGTTGATGGCTGATTTTTGCTGGCAGGGCGATTGGCCGGTGCTATTTTTCTGTTGCTTTTTCCAAAGCCTCCAGCCGGCTATCCAAAGAATCATAGCTCTCTTTGAGTTCAATTAATTCCTGCCTGTCTCTTACCTGTCGAATATGTCCCTGCGTCTGCTCAAGCATGCTGCTGTTTGCCCACTTTTCCCAGGCGTTACTGGCAATCTGGGAAACACCGGCAACCACTCCAGCCGCTACAGCAGCGGAACCCAGCTCAGGAGCCAGTAGAATAGCGGGTATGACAGCCATCAATAAGCCTTTCCATTCTGGTAATACTGATCGTTGAGATAGTTTTTGGTATACGCAGGCATCGTTCGTTAAAGCTCGGTCTACAAGGGCTAGAGCCGCTGAAGCATTTTCTGTGTTGTTATTCAGAACCTCATAAGCCCGCTTGTATTGTTGATGGCTTTTTATATAACGCCGACAGCTATTTACACCTGTTTTGGTCAGATAGAACAATGGCGTTATGGCAGCCAGAGCAAGGGAGCCTGCGCTGATAGTGCCTGTTGCTTTAGTGGTGGACTCACCAATGACTGAACTAAAGGGACGAGCCAGTGTTTTTACCGGCACCTCACGCTCAAGCAGGGGCTTCAGAGAGGGTGTTACATAATTAACGGCTATAGAGCCCTTGTTTCTGATCCCACTTGCACACCACACTAAGTTATTTGCCAGCTGCCCCGGAATACTCCACAAAGACCTGCCAAGCCAGGATACACCTGACATAATCGTGTTTCTGGCTGTTTCGTTTGCCGCTGTCGCTGCTAGTGCAGAAAGCCCGATAGCGCTGGATACTGATATCTGGTGACTGGAACTATTCATACCTGACCTCCATTTCCCTGTAGTCACGCCCTGCCATAAAGCAGAGATATTCGTGACCCTTCAACCCAAGTCGTTAGAACATTGGACAGACAGTAAACAGGATTAGTTCGGGAACCCGGCCATCAGAATCACTGGCAGCCCGGTCAGGGTGGCTTACGGTTGGTCTGTCCTGAACAGCGCAAAACCCGTGTAGGCCAGAACCATGGAAAACAGGGGGTTCATCCAGTTGAGCAATGCCCATGGTGCGTAATCCATAACCGGTACACCCAGTGTTGAGGCAAAGAACGCTCCACCGGTTGTCCAGGGAATTAATGCGGTAGTCAGCGTTGCGCCTTCTTCCAGTGAGCGACTCATGACGCAACGGTCTAAACCTTTCTCATCGTAGGCATCCCCAAACAACTGTCCCCCCAGGATAATGGTCATATACGCTTCACCCATGCCCATATTGCCAAACAGGCTGGTGATTATAGTGGTCGCAACCAGTGTGGCGGCTCGTTTTACCCTGGACAGAATGCCGACAATCAGTACTCTGAGAAAACCAAAGCGATCCAGAACGCCGCCTAATGCCAGTGCCATCAGGGAGAGCGACAGCGTCCACATCATGGAGGCGATGCCTCCCCGCCCCAGCAATGAATTCAGCTCCGTCACTTCAGAGCGAACACTGCCGCCATTGAATAAACTGTTAAGAACCACGCCCGCTTCCTGCCTTTGCAGAACCATGGCCAACAGTACCGCCACCAGGGCAGACGCAGCCATTGCCAGTTCCGCAGACACACGACGCATACTGAGAGCCAGCATCGCTAACAGGGGCAATAAGGTCCACAGGCTGATAGTGAACGCTGAATCTAAACCATCGCATAACAATTCAAGATGTTCAGCAGGCATTATGCTGTCTCTGTAGTTCAGCCCATAAAGCGTAAACAGGGTCAGCACGATTAAATAGACAGGCCCAGTCGTATAACTCATACTTTTTATATGAGCATACAGGTTGGTTTTGGATGACATCGCCGCGAGATTCGTGGTGTCTGAAACCGGCGACATTTTATCGCCAAAACAGGCCCCGGAAATCACCATACCTGCCACCACCGCAACCGGAAAGCCCATGGATTCACCAATGCTCATCAACACCACACCAGCCGTTCCAGCCGTTCCCCAGCTGGTGCCTGTCGCCAGAGACATAATGGTGCAAAACAGTAGCCCTGCCGGAAGAAAGATAGCCGGTTCAATCAGGCGGATACCATAATAAAGCAGGGTAGCCAGCGTGCCGCCCTCAATGAAGGCAGCAATAATGACGCCGATCAGAATGAAAATATAAATGGCGGATAGTGCGCTATAAATACTGTCATTCATGGCGTTTTTTATGGCATCGTATTCTGCGCCCAGGGTTCGGGCGCTCACGCCTGCAATCAGCAGACACAATAGCATCAGACTGTGCAGGCTGGTTTGCAAGACAAAAAGGCCAATGCCAATCGTAGTAACAATAAGGCCGAAGGTTAGCAACGCATGAAGAAACCCCGGTTGTCTGGAGTGTATAGCCAATTTCCCACCCTCCTTGGGTCTGGTTAAGTTATTGATTATTCTTTTGGCCGCAAGATTACCAAAGCGTGAAGGCAGGGGCTATTGAAAACCGCTCAACATGGTTTTTACTGGGCAGTGCCGGAATATCGCTGAAGGTGTTGAAGAGGATATGTATCTACCACACTCATTCACAGACATGAATGAGTGTGGTAGGAGAAGAAGAATCTTCAAATTGAATTTCAGGTCAACAACAGGATAAGTTTGTTGATCCGGTAACGCCAGGTCAGGGTGTTACGAAAGTACACTGGTCGACCAGGCCGCAGCAATAACAGGTGTTATCTGATCACGCACGGCAGAGTCCAGTTTTGCGTCACCTGCTGGCGGCGCGTCAAACGCAGCCATCGCATTGACCAGACTGCTGACCTTATCAGCATTGAGTTGGCGGTGACCCGCTCCAATGTAATCAGGTTTTTTAGCATCATCTTGGAACCAGTCCTTAATGGTGATTTCATCATCGGTTCCAATAACATCAACTAAGAGGTCAGTACCTGATTTAGCAAACCACAAATCATCAGCCGTTACACCTGCACCTGTTGGACCTCCACCTATAACTAACAACGCATTATCGAGTTGAGAGAAGTCGGCTCGGATAATTTTTGTCATATCCTCCTTATCTGCATCAACCAGCGAGTGGTCGTGTGAAGTCACAAATAAATTGACATCAGAGCCATCAGCGAGGTCAACCACATACTCAGGCATATCGACATAGTCAACAGGCTTGCCCTCGGGTTGTGTATAGTTACGATCCACAGACGCAATGGTCGCTAAAGCCTTATAAGCTTCGGAAAGATCAAGACTTGTTTCATAACTGTCATTGGATTTCCTGAGACTTAATAGTATGTCCTTTGAAAACTCAGTGATACTCATGTAACTGTTACCAAAACGAATACCTCCAGGCATCTCCGTGACCCATTCGGTGATAAATTGTGCTACCCCCATTTCAGCTAGTTTCGTCTGGCTGATTGAACGCATTTCGTGACGAGTCTGGGTGTAAGATGAACCATCTCCCGCAACATAGTTATCCATTGTAGAATAGAATGTAATACTATCTCCCGTTACGGCAGCTTCTATCCTGTGATGGTCGACAGTGTTGACATCCAGAGCCAACTCACTGAACGCAATTCCTACATTCATATTTTTATCTAAAAAGGCCGTCGGTGCTTTTCTCGCATCAGTGGCACCAAAGTAGTTAGGGATATCATCAATAACCCAAGTATGATCATAGTGAGCATCTTCAATCAGCAAGCGATCTGGCAGAGCGTCCAGCGTAGCAAACACTTTACCGTCGTAAGACAACTCGTGCCGGGATCCTTTTTGTGCATGCTGGATTTTATTCATGTCCAGATTTTTGATCAGAAGCGTATTAACGTCTGTGGACAATTTGCCACTGCTCAAAAAGTTGATGTCAACCTTGCGGTCTGTATTACCGATGACAACCATATCACTGCCCGTACCCGTGTTTACGGTGCTGGTTTTAGTGCTACTCCCATCATCTTCGGCATAGGTTGCAATAATTAAGTCATCACCACCGTGGGCATTGATTGCTTTTCCCTCACTGTAGCGATCGACCACAATGCTATCATCATAATCACTACCCTCCTGTGCTAAGGAGTCAGATAACACCATATCAACGCTTAAATCAGCCTTGCCCTTGTAATTCTCATCGGTTCGGGTAATAGCCGATTTAAATTTATCCAGCAGTAGCTTTTTGATCTGGTCCTCTGTCATACCTTTATTGGTTTCAGAGAAAACGATACCCACAAAGGTTTCACTAAACGACTCAGCCAGCTCGCGATAATCAGTGAACGCCTTTGAGGTGTTCCACTCTAACACGGAGTGACCTTGTTCATCCTTCATGATGAGGCCGTTTTTATGACCGGTCAGAGTCATGGAGTCCAGGTCGCTGATACCATCAAAGACAAGTACATTACCCTCGTCATTTTCTGTTATCTTGGCTCTTGCAACACTCCAAGGGCGGGCGGGATCCTTAGACACTACCTGAATCTGATAAGTATCCTTTCCTTCTCCCCCGTGCATAGTAACCAAACCATCGGTGGCTACCAAGTGATCATTCCCTGTTTCACCATACAACTGGTCATCATTTCCTCCACTGATCAGGGTGTCATTACCGGCACCACCATATAAGCTGTCCCTGCCTTCGCCGCCATGGAGCAGATCATCACCGCCACGTCCCTCTAAACGATCGTCGCCACTTTTACCGTAAATCTTATTATCAATATCATCTGCAACAATATGATCATTCGAATATTGATAATTGCTACTGCTGGCAATATAGCTTTTATCCTGACCAATAATGGTCTCAACGTTCTTCACGTAGAGCGCTTTGCCAAAAATTTTCGTAGTAGCTTCGCCGAGTCTAAGGTCAAAAGTGTAAGGCAGGTTCACTTTCCGGGTTTCCCCGGGCGCAGGGAATTCCCAGAACGAAGGTGAATAAGACGCGTTAGGATTAGAACCGGTATAATAGGTAGTGTGGTTAAAATAAGGTGATGGTCGAATTAAAAGAGTATCCTGACCGCTTCCCCCGTTCACATGATACTCGCCCGTCAGCAGCTTATACGTCGTGTCATTATCCCTGTTACTTTCTTCCTGGAAAAAGTTACCGTCAATACCGTGATCAAAAATCAGAACATCATCTCCGCCACGAGCATTTACAATATCCTTTTCTCCACGGCCAAAAACAATGGTATCACTCCCATCGCTGCCTGAAATAGAATCGGATCCGTGTGAGTCTATGACTTTTTCGATTTCGGAAAATTGAGTCAAACCACCGAATTGGCCCGCCAGATACTTCCAGAAATCCTGAGTCAGAGGTCTGTATGTACTCGTTTCATCGTGTTTTGTGAAATCATCGAAATCATCTTTCGTGATTTCAAACGCTCGCTGCTCACCAATAACGACAAGGTTGTCACCGTTAGTAAGGATTAAGGTTTTATCATAGCCCGGCGCTGATTTCATTTCATACAGACCTTCACCGAGTAGATATAAACCTTGTGGCTGACGAAGAATATTTAGTGCATTCAGTTTCTCATTAAAGAACTTCTCTATCTCTTCCTTACCCTCGTAAACCTTAATGGTATCTTCGGTATAAGAATTAAACAGATCATAGTCAATAGTAAAAGCTCTGCTAACGGCGGTAGATTCAATGGCTTTGGTTTTCTGGACAAAGTCATTATCAAAAAGATCAGAAAATTTTGTAACGGCGTATTTCTTTTTTTCTGATCTCGCAAAGCTATGATCGTCGTCGTTCAGGTTGATATTGTAGCCTATTTCGAGCAGCCGATCCCGAGTCAATTCATTTTTATAAAGCTCTGTGGCTACGCCAGTATTCCTGAAAGAAAGGGTATCAATACTGTTGGGGTCGAGCCCGCCAGAATAATCTTTATTGATATCACCATGAACAATATCATAGCCCAGGCCGGTAACAATATAATCATTGCCTTTTCCGCCAAACACCCTGTCGAAGCTCAACCCCCCATCCATGATGTCGTCTCCGTCTCCACCATCAATAGGGTTGATACCAAAGCCACCCAGCAGGGTGTCGTCACCTTGATCTCCTTTAAGAACTACATGCCCTTTATCGGTTTTAATACGGTCATTTCCGGGGCCGCCTGTAATTACGCCAGTGCTAAGCAAGTATTCAAGGTTATCATCCCCTTCACCGCCATTTGCGTCGCCATGGCCATTTCTTCGAAAGATGTTGTCATCGCCCTTATCACCATTGAGTTCATGATCACCATTCAGGGAGATCAGCTGATCATTACCATCACCACCATAGATCGTTTTAACCCCCTTATCGTTAAACAGCTTGATCAGGTCATCGCCCTTTCCAAGATCAATGGTTTCAGTTTTGCCTGTATTATCGTAAATAACATTTTTAAGATCTGTCTTGTCGATGCCCTCCAAGACCTTTCCTGAAAGGTTTCTAAGCTCAGAATGTAAGGGGACTTTGCTATGAGCACTTTCACTGCCTTCAATTCCTGCACTGCTGGAATCAATCCGGTACTCAAAAATATCGTAGCCTTTTTCTTTATACCCCTCGGATAGATTAGAGACCTCATTTTGAAAGGCACTGGAATTTACGTACTTTTCAAATTGTTCGGCAATTTTTTCGTGCTCTTCCCGCGTATCCACCATATCGGTAAAGACACCAATCAGGGACTTCACAAAATCTACACCAATAGTGACAAGGTTTACGGCCATAGAAGCCAGGTTCCCGACACCTGGAATGAATTCTAATGCCAGCCCTACGCCATTCAATACAACATTCACAGAGTCCAGCGTGGCCATCACGCCAAACATGGCCGCACGACCATGGTTGCCTTGTTCTCTGGCATAGTCTGCGCTCATTGCGTTTTGAACCAGGGACGCGGTTGACATCGCAATAGCCAGCATATCGCCGACAACGGGGGCGAGCTTAGTTACCTGCTTTGAACCAGTAACGGCCACCCCTTTGGTACCGTGCTGGACTGAGTACTTGGTAATCTGTTGGGCAATTTTCTCTGAGCCCGTAACGACGCCACTTGCAAGACCGATCGAGTTTATCGTTGTCTTTATAATGGCTTGTCTTTTTTGAAAGTCGAACTCTTCCTGTGTAATCTCCTTATTTTTAAGTGCTGTTTCAAGATCATCAATTTTGTTGACATTATCAGCGATACCCTTGCCGTCTAACCCAATGCCCACAAGGGTAGCTCCGGCAGAACCAATAGTGCCTACCTTTGACTTAATCTTCCCGTACGTCGTTTTCGCTTTAGCGGCTTCATCAGCAGCGAAGGTATCCTGATCATCCAGGGCATCATAAATATTGCTGAGTGCTTTTTCCTTAGGTGTCAGCTCGCCAGGATTATATTCTTTAAATACTTTCTCAAAGGACTCTGTTGTGAGATCCGGATCAAGTTTATTATGATAATAATTCAGTGCTGAATCGAGCTTCTGCTCACGAGCCTTCATATCCAGAAAATCATTAATATCAATACCCGTGAGAACCCCCGAGACAACACTGCTACCTACTTTTCCTCCATACTTCGTTGCACCTTCCTTAAACAGATCAAAGTCACTGTAATTGTGCACATTAGCAGAAAAATCAAGCAAGTCATTCAGGTTTTCATTAACATTCAGTTCTGACCTGTTAAAAGCATCAACCTCTTTGCTATTGAGCAAATCGGAAAAATTCTTATTATAATCTTTAATTTCTTCATTATCTTTGAGATTCTGAATTGATTCAATGGTATCTGCATCAGCCCCTGATTCTTTCAGAGCATTAACCATCGCATTGATCGCAATGCCCGGATCCAGACTTTCATGATTTCCTTTGAAAGAATCAGAAACGCCTTCTGCTAACGCCTGATTAAAATACTTTTGAAATGATGCCTGAAATTCACTATCAAGTTTTAACGTACTCATGTGTTTTGTCACTCTGTAAAGATACTATTTGCTATGGGTGCCTTTAATATCTGCCTATACTGTCAGCACCGTATAACACTGTTTTATTTTGTCGTGTCAAAATTGTCCGTTTATTTACTCTGCCTTATCGTTCGCGCACACTCTCCTGTTTAAACCTCAACAGTGGGCTTAAAAAATACTCAATAAGTCGTCTTTGTCCCGTTTTAATTTCTACAGTTACTGTCATTCCCGGAGATAAATCCACCTGCCGGTTACCAACTTGCATCCAGTCTTTTTCAATCTGGATATTTGCCAGATATCTCAGCCCCAGTTTTTCATCAGGAACTGCATCATTGGAAAGAGTGGCCAAAAAACCGCTAAGCAGCCCATATTTTGTAAAATTAAACGTGTCGATTTTTACCTCTGCCGTCTGACCTTCCTGCACAAAACCAACGTCTTTATTAAGCACCCAGGCTTCCACCTCCATAGTTGCCTGAGAGGGAACTATTTGCATCAGCTTCTGAGCAGGTTCAAAAACGCCACCGACGGTGTGAGTTTGAAGTTGTTGTACTGTCCCATCAATCGGTGAGCGCAATATTTGTTGCTCAAAGCGCTCATTCGCTTTGATTCTCTCCTGTTCTAAACCCGCCAACTGTCGGTGCAGCTGTCCCTGCTGGTCAAGACTTTCCTCCCGGACCTGCGCGTGCATTCTATTCAGCTCGTTTCGGACCTGCTCTTCTTCGGCCTGAAGTCGTTGCAGCGCAGCTTCCTGAGCGGTGATATCCTCTTCAGTCTCTATTTGCTGTTGCTTCAGCTCAAGGTACTGAACCCGGGAACCATAATTTTTCTTGTAAAGCCCTTCCAGAGCCTTTGTCCGCTCACTCACAATAGGCAATACTCGCTTCAGCTTACTGACTATTGCATGGATGCTCATTTTTTCTGACTGCTTGCTTTTAAGCTGACTGAGCATGGTTTTTTGAACAGCCAGGTGATCTATTATCTGTTGCTCAAGGAGCCTGCACTCAAAATTAAGGTCGTGATCTTCAACCTTCTTCAGGTAGAAGTTTTCAGTCAGAATCTGTTTTATTTTGGGCAGTGGCTCTGATGGGTTATCCAGAAAATAAGTGAACGCTTCTTCACGAGCCAGCTGCAAGCTGAGGGCTGCAATTTCCTTACTCACCCGGGTCAACTCTGCTTTAGTCAAAGTCGTGTCGAAAGTAACAAGGCGCTGACCTTTTTTAACTTCGTCGCCTTCTTTCACATGAATAATTTTTACTTCCCCGGTCATTATGGGCTGTATGGTCTTTACCCGTTCGCCCGGGATGATCCTGCCCTGGGCAATGGCGACAATATCGATTTTGCCCACACACGCCCAGATCACGCCGATGATAAACAAAAGCCCGATGACTAAAGCAACAACACGTCCAGCGGGGTGCGCCGGGGTTTCTTCAACCTCAAGGGCTGCCGGGAGAAACTGACGGCGCGTCTTTTGTTGTACAGTGTCGTTTTCAGTGATCGCCAGGATTTTTTGTGACAAAAATGCAAACATTTTACACAACCTCCTCTTCACCGAATCTCACCGTTCCCGATTGATGGGCATTCAGCCGGGCATAGTGCCCTCCCAGCCGCATGAGTTCCTGATGGTCGCCTTCCTCAGCAATGCGCCCTTTTTCCATTACGATAATTCGATCAGAATTGCGAACCGTGGACAGCCTGTGCGCGATAATAAAGACGGTGCGGCCCTGACTGATACGCTTCATATTCTGTTGAATGATGTGTTCAGACTCGTAATCCAGTGCGCTGGTCGCTTCATCAAAAATCAAAATTCTGGGATTGGTCAGCAGTGCGCGGGCAATAGCAATGCGTTGTTTTTGTCCGCCAGACAGAGAGCTGCCCTGTTCCCCCACCTGCGTGTCATAACCTTCTGGTAATTCCAGAATGAACTCGTGGGCACCGGCGAGCCGGGCAGCGCTCATGACCCGGTCAAGCGACGCACCGGGGTCCGCCAGGGCGATGTTGTCTTTTACTGACCGGTTGAATAGAAAATTTTCCTGCAGGACAACGCCTATCTGACGACGCAACCACGAGGGTTCAACCAGAGCCAGGTCAATTCCATCAATCAGGAGGCGGCCTGCCTCCGGAACGTAAAGCCGCTGGACAAGTTTGGTCAGCGTGCTCTTTCCTGATCCGGACCGTCCAACAATACCGATGACTTCACCAGCCCTGACTGATAGTGAGACACTGTTTAATACAGCAGGTCGTTCTGGCTGATAGCGAAAAACAACATGTTCAAACCGTACTTCGCCTTTCAGGGCAGGAAGTGTCGTACGGTTGGGGTTGTGACCGGGCTCGGGCGGAATATTCAGAATATCTCCCAGCCGCTGTACCGATATGCCCGCCTGCTGAAAGTCCTGCCATAGCTGAACCAGCTTCAGTATCGGGCCGCTGACACGACCGGAGATCATATTAAACGCAATCAACATCCCAACCGACAGCTCTCCCTGAATCACCAGGGTAGCGCCCACCCAAAGTAGAAGAACGGTAACCACTTTATTAATCAGGCCCGCCAGCTGGCTGGCAATATTACCCAGATTCATGGCCCGAAATGAGGCAGAGACATACGCAGCGAGCTGATCTTCCCAATGACGCTGCATCTGTGGTTCGACAGCGGTACTTTTTATGGTTTCGATACCGGTGACTGACTCCACTAAAAAGGACTGGTTGGCCGCACCTCTTTTGAACTTCTCATCCAGGCGGGCCCGAAGGATGGGGGTCACTACCAGGGACAACAACACATAAAAAGGAATAGAGCCCAGTACAATCCAGGTGAGCGTCGGGCTGTAGAAATACATCACCACGAAAAACACCAGCGTGAAAAACAGGTCAATGCAAAGCGTCAGGGCAGAGCCGGTAATAAACTCACGGATAGTATCCAGTTCCCGAACCCGGGCAACGGTATCGCCCACCCGGCGAGCCTGAAAGTAAGCAACCGGTAGTCGCACCAGGTGACTGAACAGGCGTGCGCCCAGTATCACGTCAACCCGGTTCGTCGTATGGCTGAAGATGTAATTTCTCAGGCCGTTTAAAACGACATCAAACACAGAAATGACTAGCAGGCCAAAGGCCAGTACATCCAGGGTTGTTAATGCCTGATTGACCAGTACCTTATCAATGATTACCTGAAAAAACAGGGGTGTGATCAGTCCAAAAAGCTGAATGAAAAAAGAGGCGATGAGCACTTCACTCAATAGTTTTTTATGTTTCAGCAGGGCTGGAATAAACCAGCTGAAGTCAAACTGTGTAAGTGCCCCTGGCAGGATTGAGCGTTTGGTAAACAAGAAGAGTTTACCGGTCATTTCATCTTTTAATGCATCAACAGGAAGGGCTTCAGGGGATCGGCTCGTTGCTTTATGAATTAATGCCTTGCCTTCGTGAACTCTGGCAACAATGAAGTAACTGCCATCAATGTGTTTGGCAATGGCAGGCAGAGGCAGATCCTGAAGTTTATTTGAATCGGCATTGACTTGTTTTGCTTTTAACCCCAAAACCTTTGCCGCTTGCAATATTTCAATATCACCCAGAGGAGTCCGCGAATCGCCAAACCGGTGTTGAAGTTGTTCAGCCTGTGCCGCGACATCGTGGAAATGAGCCAGCATTACAAGGCAATCTATACCGGTATCGTTCCACTCCTTTCCATTCATTGGCACAACCTTTCGAAAACGAACAAATCTTCAAAAGAAAGTACAATTATTGAACAGTCTGATATATAAGGAAAAAAACCTACGAGAGTGCTTTTTATACAATATAAAATATATAACAACAGGCGGAAGCCGCACCTGCCTGCCTGGAAATAACGGTTAGGGGAGCGGTATAACAAGCTTTACCGGAGTATCTTCCTTACTCCCTCTGTGATTGATTGTGGACGTCATGTCCAGCGTTAATGTCACCCTTGAACGCAAACACCTCACCTCATTTTTTTGCTGCTAAAAAGCTCGACTCTTAACTGGTTTTTACATGGGTCTTACTGGGCAGTGCCGGAATATCGTTGAAGGTGTTGAAGAGGATATTACGGATGAGTGAAGCCAGCAAACAGCTGGGCTTCACTCATTTAATGAGTGCTTCACCGTTTGGTTATTCAGCAAAAATAAATTTCGCCTGAACCATAAAATGATCAGATAACTCAACATTTCCGTAATGATAGAGCTTCGCATTACGGGATCGTTGATACATACGATTGTTGTCTAACGCCCTGAGCGGGGTTATTTGAGAGTGGCTGCTGACTGGTTGTAAGAAGTCTTTCACAGGCAATGCCATATCGAGTATTGAACGTGAGGAATCTTTGGGGGCAATCATCAGGTTCAAGTCTGAGTCGGCGCTGAATTTTGGCGTCTTGAACAGGTTTTTCAACACGTTTCCTGAGTCCAGGTTAAGAGTTGATTGCAGGTAGCCAAACTGCTTTTCATTGTAAAAGTCGGTGTTAAAATCACCAAGAACTAATAAGGGTTCATGAGGGGGTATAGCCAGTGCCTGATTGTCTATGATTTCCTTCTTGATTATTTTGAACTCTTCTCGTCTGGCGGCTATAGAGTTATTACCAACGCCTGCCTGTGCATGCGTGGTAATAAGATTATAAGCTTTACCATTTTTATCTATTTTAAAGTACGCTGCGCCTTTGTTGGATAAACGATCCAGACCTTGAAGGGTCTGGTAATCCTGATAGTTAACAAAGGCGGTGTTTGTGATTGGGTATCGGCTTAAAGCCAGCAAGCCACTGCCTAAAAGCTTTAGATGGTAGCTTTCTGGTATTGGATCGTAGCTGTGAGGGTATATTTCATGAAGCTTTTTTTTCAGTGTATCGCGGCTACCGCTATCCCAGGCCTCCTGAAACACCAGAACATCGGCCTTTCTCAAAGCGTCTGCCTGAGACAGGTAGCGGACTCTTGAATCCATTTTATTCAAGTCCAGGGCCAGGCCAATATAGTCTGGAAAAGCTTTAATGTTGTAGGTGATCACAGTCAGCTCATTATCACTTTCCGATGACAGGAGCGTGGGCTTTTTATCAATGGCGTAAAACAGGTGGTCGATTGTCTGTATCGAAATCGAGTCTTTCTGAGCATTAACGTAAAAGGTGTAGGTGTTTCCATCAGAATGACGGACTTCTACTGAGCCAACTTTATCGGGTAAAACATGATTAAATGAATTCTTGTCATCAAGCAGTACGTGCTGGATTCCATCAACGTAGACACTGACTTCGGTGATATGGCTGCCAAAGAAATCACCATGGAATGTCGTGGAGAAATAATTATTGTCAGCTGAATTTTCGCTACCCGGTATTGAAAAGAAGCTTTTCAGGATATAGTCCTGATCTTTTTTAATGCCAGAGTCATAGTTTATGGAATGGCTGCCAACCCGCTTGAAGGCATCGAGCTTGCCACTGTTCAGAGCTCTGCAGTACGGGCTGTCCAGTTGATGGTCACAGGTGTTGTTCAGGGTTATCTCGTCATAAGTATTATTCATGAAGTATAAAGAATAATCAGCGTAAGCTGAGGTGTGATAGATTAGTATTGCCATGATGAAGGCGATGTGAGCTTTCATAGTGGGGTTTACCTGTCAAAGAGGAGCACTGTCTGAACCGTAAAATGGTCAGACAGCCCTGTACTTACGTAAGGATATAGCTTTGCATTATAGGATCGTATGACGCACACGACTTGCCCATACCCGAATAAACGACACTAATTTTGTTTCTTAACCTGTTTGCGAACACTTTCGTGACTGTGTTCCATGCCGGCATCCCCCGGCTGCCAGCCCTGGGGAGCCAGCATGCCTTCATTTTCTTCTACAAATTTAAGTGCTGCCGCTTTCCGGTAAAGCTCATCAACATCCCGCCCTATGCTGTTCATCTGTACTTCTGAAATCTGAACCTTGCCCTGTTTATCAATAAAAAACGTAGCCCGCAGTGCCAGCCCGTCCTCGCCTTCGACACCGTAACTACGAATGATCTTATGGTCGGCATCAGACACCATGATGAAGTCTGCGTCCCCAATACCAATGGGCGTATTCTTGTTACCAGCCGCTGGCTTATCTGACTTCATGCGCCACGCCTGATGTGAAGCATCTTTATCTTTACTCAGGGAAGCTTCGTCGGTAGACAGTACCAGCACCTCGTAGCCAAGGTCGTGAAAGTCGCCAATGCGTTTTTTCAGGGCAATCAGTTCAGTGGGGCAGATAAAGGTGCAGTTTTTCGGATAGGTCAACAACAGGACCCGACTCTTGCCAATCAAATTGGAGATGTTGAACTTTTCTACCAGTTTTCCAGCGGGGTTGCCTTGCTGTGGCACCACCGCCGATGCTTCAAACAAAGGCGCGTAGCTGCCGGGAATAGGAAAGGCCTCTACAGAAGATGCTGCCAGAGACAGGGAGACCACCGTAGCAGAAATAACAGTAAACGCTCTGATTTTCATAATAACCTCGGGTACAAAGTACGAATCAGTTTTAGCAGAAAATCAGGCGTATGCACTGGTCACAGGATGATGAATTTCAAATTAACCGTTTACTCACTTAAATAAGGGGCTAACAGTGAGGGCAGCTTTTTGTATGCGTTTTCGTTGTTGTACAGGTATTCGACAAAGCGAGCCCACTCACCCGTATCGGTCATTGTTTTTATGAGCGGTCTTTTTTCGTCGCCCCTGAAAGTATTGAAATAATCTCTTACCTCAATAAACCCTTCTTGCTCAGCGAGCTTAGCCAGTCGCTGGTGCAAGTCAAAAAGATGTGGTACTTCCTCATGAAAGGCGACCTTGCCTGTTGCCAGAACATCGTAAAAGGAGTGATCACCGGTACAGGCTGATACGGGTTGTCTGGAGGCGATCATCAGCATGTGCAGCTGCTCTTTTGGCAGGGGAAATGGATTAATAATCCAGAGTGTCCTCCCCCCTTCGCCCAGAGCATACTCATGTTTACCTGTTTTTTCTGACCAGTAAACCAGGCGGGTTATGTTATTGTCCCTGAAGATGGGTTCAAGCACACCACTTCGCTCAATCATCTGTTTTTTCAGGGAGTCACCCAAGGTCACATGGCTGTCTTTGTACATATAATCTGCCCAGGCAATCATGTCTCCCATATTCAGGATATATTTCAGATCTTTGTCTGGCGCAGCCATTGGGGCGGTTGTGGCAATGAATTCCAGTTGGGATAAAACATCCTGCATGTAGCCTGTAAAGTAAGAACCATCGTTTTCGAGCCACTGTAACTGGCAGGCTCTGTCAGTCTCACCGGTCAGTATCTCCAGCCATTTCTGTTTGACCGGAATTTTTTTTTCAAGAGTCGCCAATCGCTGACTGGTTGTGTTTGCATGATAGTCCTCAGATTCTGTTTTCAACTCTTCTGATAGCATTAATCCAAGTGTTCTGTCGGAATAACCCGCTTCATGATCAGATGATAGCCCGAATTTATAACCCCACTGTAAGCCAAGCTTTTTAGCTATGTGAGACTTTAAGTCAAGCTTTTCAGCTATGAGAGACAGAGAACTCAAAGTATAAGTCAGAAATTTGCCGTAATAATTACAATCTGTCAGCCAGTAATCATTAAATAGTGTGTTGCTTTTGTCAGTGATATTCCCGGTATACCCGATACCTGACAGAAATTCAGTAAATACTTCCCATGGGTACCCTTCAGGGCAACTGAAATTTAACGCGGACAGGTGGTTAATATTAAGATCGGGGGTAACCTGAACCTTTTTGAGCAGTGCATTAACATAGTAAAGTTTTGAGGCGATGAAAACGGTCACCCTATTGCTCCTATCCATTTGCTCCAGATTTTTTAATGCCTGCCTGGTTTCCGTAGAAAAATCTGAACGAATTTTAGCGTAATCGCCTCCTTCTTCAGTATCCTCGTACTCCACCGTCATCCAGATGATGTTCCTGTTTGTTTTCAAGTCGATATCAAACAACTTCTGAACCTTTGATTTGTCGTTCTTAGAACCGTAAAACAGGACTGTTATCGGGTGATTGGGATAAGTTTCTGACAGATGATGATATAAGTTCCATCCGTAGCTGTAGTCTCCCAGGCCTGCGTTTGCATGACCGGATACAATCAGAATGTGCTTTTTATCGGCCAGGAGCGCTTTTACGTCTTCTGACCAGTATCCGGTTGGTTGCAGCTGTGGAGCATTCAGATTAACGCCTTCAGAGGGGTTCGCTAAGACACTGGCGGAGAATGTTAAAAGGAGGATCAGGATGAGTTGCGATATTTTCATAAAATACTCCTTTATAATTGTGTCTTTCCTCAGTCCAGTGCGGTGCAGAAAGAAAGGGCAGAATGCAGGTGCTTTTATAAAAGAGTGTTTTTCTTGCCGTAAGTTCGTCAGTCTCACTGACCAATCTGTTATTTTTTGAATAGCAACCACTGGCGATATAACTGGTATAATCGATTATTTAACCCACGATAATTGTTCCGCCAGTGCATAAACTTAACGACCGACAAGCTCAAGCCGTCAAATACATTGATACCCCTTTACTGGTTCTGGCAGGTGCAGGCAGTGGTAAAACCAGTGTGATTACCACCAAAATTGCCTACCTGATCCAAACCTGTGGCATCAATGCCCGCAATATTATTGCCGTCACTTTTACTAATAAGGCGGCACGGGAGATGAAAGAGCGTGTTGGTAAACTGGTTCAGGGGCGAAAATCCCACGGTCTGACCGTTTCAACTTTTCACAATCTTGGGTTGAACCTGATTCGTCGTGAATACAAGGCTCTGGGTTATAAACCCGGCTTTTCCATTTTTGATGCCCAGGATGCCCACGCACTGATTGGTGAACTGATGCAGCGGGAAATGGGTGCTGACGAAGACAGTGTCGACAGTGTGCAGCACACGATTTCCAACTGGAAAAACGATCTGGTATTACCCGCAGAGGCGATGCAGGCCGCCCGACAGCCCCATGAACAACTGGCGGCAAGGGTTTATGAACACTACAACCGAACCCTTAAAGCTTACAACGCTGTTGATTTTGATGACCTGATCCTGCAGCCGGTGATGCTGTTCCGGCATCATCCGGAGATTCTTGAGCGCTGGCAGAACAAAGTACACTACGTGCTGGTGGATGAATATCAGGATACTAACGGTGCCCAGTATGAACTGATCAGCGCTTTGGTCGGTACCCGCGGCAAACTCACCGTGGTAGGCGACGATGACCAGTCAATCTATGCCTGGCGGGGCGCCCGGCCGGAAAACCTGGCACTGTTGAAAGATGACTACCCAAGCCTGAGGGTGATCAAGCTGGAACAGAATTACCGCTCCACCAGTCGTATTCTTAAAGCCGCCAATACCCTGATTGCCAACAACCCTCATGTGTTTGAGAAAACGTTGTGGAGTGATCTTGGAATGGGGGATATTATTCGGGTCATTCGTTGCAAAAGTGACGATGCCGAGTGTGAACGCATTGCCACAGAGATTCTCACCCAAAGGCTAAGGCATGAAAGGAATTACCGTGATTATGCCGTGTTATATCGGGGTAACTTCCAGTCCCGCCTGCTGGAAATGAAACTGCAACAGCACCAGATTCCTTACCATATTAACGGTGGCACGTCGTTTTTCTCCCGGGCAGAAGTCAAGGACATCATGGCTTACCTGCGCCTTCTGGTGAATCAGGACGATGACAACGCCTTCCTGCGCATTGTCAATGTTCCCCGCCGTGAAATTGGCCCGTCCACCCTGGAAAAACTGGGTAATTATGCCAGTGAGCATGAGTTAAGCCTGTACGCTGCCTGTCAGGAAATGGGCCTGATGGAAGAACTGTCTCCCAAGTATGTAAAAAAACTCAGGGACTTCACTGAGTGGATGGACAATATCACCAGACTGTCACGGACCGGGGAAGACCCCCTCAAAGCGGTTCGGGAAATGATCGACGACTGTGGCTATGAAAACTGGCTGATGCAGACAACGGCTACACCAGCCGGTGCTGAGAAGCGCATGGCGAATGTCTGGTTTCTGATCGACTCACTGCAACAGTCCCTTGAACGGGGTGATGAGGACGCTACCCTCGAAGACGCCATCAGTCGTTTGATTCTGCGGGATATGATGGAGCGACAGGAAGAGGAAGACGACGCCGACCGTGTGCAACTGCTCACCCTGCATGCCTCCAAAGGCCTTGAATACCCCCATGTCTTTATGATGGGCATGGAAGAAGATCTGCTGCCACACCGAACCAGTATTGAAGAGGACAATATCGAGGAAGAACGTCGTCTGACTTATGTGGGTATTACCCGCGCCAGAAAATCACTGACCATGACCCTGGCAGGCCAGCGCAAACAGTTCGGCGAGGTCATTGATACAACGCCCAGCCGCTTCCTTGATGAGCTGCCCCAGGAAGATCTGGCCTATTCAGGGTTTGGTGAAAAAGCCACGGAAGAACAGAAAAAACTAACGGGCAACAATGCTCTGGCGGCACTTCGTCAAAGCCTTAGCAGCTGACAATGACCAAATGTTGATTAGGCTTATAGAAAATAAATTAGCCTTTAACGACACATGATGTTTACTTGCAGAGGCTGATTTTTTATAGCGAGCTATGCAAGTGGGCGGTGCGACCACTATCTGATTTTTGTATAGAACCTCATTCCAGGGTGCAAAGTAAAGACAGGCCAATCCTTATTAAGTCTCGACAAAGGCTTTAAGAACTCATGTGAAGTCGCTGAAGAACTAAATTTTGGCTTCAGTCTATAGGCTTCAGGGTGGTAGGGCCCTATTAATGCCGGAGATGACAGCACTGTTATTTTTTTGTTCAGTAAACCCGGGTAGTACTGTTCATCATCCCAACCGCCTATCAATGACTCTTTAATGCAGAAAGAACTATATGACCCCATGACTACAAGGCTGGTTATGTGGTGCTGTTTCATATAGGTCATCAGAGAGGGAGTAGTGCTGGAAGCCAGTACGCCTTCAGCCTGCTTTATACATGAAAAATCGGGGCTTCCAATAATGCTATAAATGTGCAAGGCTTCTAACACCTCACGTTCATACACGACAATGATTTCACATCCTAAGTCTTTGCAAAAACGTAGCACAACCTGCTGACTTTTCTTTCTGGTTACGCTGTTTCTAAAAGTTTCAGATATACACGGGCAATCTTTTTCATCGATTACGATCGCCGCAGTTTTTGCTCGATTTTCAGGATCATGGAACTGGATGATACCATCAATTAAGCTGCCACTTATAACCGACACTATAGAATCTCCGCATTACTTCCCCCCCTATTTCGGCAACTGTTTTAACGCTTTATAGGCTTTGTCCTCAGTAACAACACCTGATATCAATACATCCCAGTCCGCCATGGGAACCGACTCTATCTTCTGACATTCATGAGCCAGCCCCATTAAAACCGGCTTAGTGGCTGTTTTGACAAATGAAAAAGCTCGATCATAAAAACCACCACCCATACCCAGGCGCCCGCCAGACACGTCGAAAGCCGTGAGGGGCATTAAAACCAGGTCCAGTTCTGTGGCTGGAATACACAATGATAGGTCGAGTATGGGTTCCGGGATATTAAAACGATTAGGCAACAGAACGGTCTCTGAAGTGTATCGCTGAAAGTGCATTTTCGTCTTATCGTGGTTATCCAATACTGGCAGATAACAGCTTTTACCTTCATTCCAGGCATGACGCACAATACACTCAGGACTGATTTCACCGTCATTGGCAAGATACACCGCAAGCTTCTGGCTTCTACTGAACTCTGGTAACTGTTTTAACTGTTTCAGCACCCCAACCGCAGCCTGTTTCTGCTGAAACTCCGATAACGCACGACGACGACCTCTTAACGCTGATCTCAGTGCCTTACGATCCACGGTTCCCCCTTCTCAAAATGATGACATCTCAAAACGACAACAATGTTTTCTGACGATTTCTGCCAGCGCCTGAGTGGCAGGGCCGACGTTGTCATCATCAGGAAAAACCATATACAGAGGCACTACTCTTAAACCCTTTGAAACTTTTAAACCTTTTGACCCTTTTGACCCTTTTGACCCTTTTGACCCAAGAGGCAGTACCTTAATGGTTCCGGCTTCCAGCTGCGCTTCAATGTAGTGTTCGGGCAGCCAGGCAAAACCCAGACCCTGTTCCAACAATCTGACCACTGTCGTCATATTACTGACGGTCCAACGTTCTTCAGCGCCCAGCCAGCCAGCACTGTTATTGCGCTTAACGCCTGAATCACGAACAACAATCTGCCGCTGTTGTTTTAATTCCTTCTCAGTAATGGCTCTGTCGAGTTGTAACAGGGGGTGATCAAAACGGGCAACGGGCACAAACCTTATGGAGAGTAGCTTTTCACCCAGAAAGCCGGTAGGCAGAACGCCGGTAATCACCAGATCAGCCTGACCTGAAACCACTCGTTCAGTGGTTCCGGACAGTACCGATTCCACCAGCTCCAGGCGAGTGCTGCGTGATACCTGTGAAAAGTCGTTCAGAATGTCCATTAGAACCGGGTAGGGAAACAGCACTTCAACTGCCAGCGTCAATTCACCTTCCCACCCCATGGACAGACTGCCTGCAATTTTTTCCAGGGCATCAGACTCTTTCAGCAGAACCTGAGAACGACGCAACATTACCCTGCCAGCCTCTGTTAGCTCAGCCTTGCGCCCCCGTACTTCAAGAATCCGCACGCCCAGCTGATCCTGTAGCTTGTTGACGGCATAGCTGATCGTTGACTGACTTTTATGCAGAGCGCCGGAAGCCTGGGCAAAACCTCCATGTTCAACAACCGCGTGAAGCATCCGCCATTGTTCCAGTGTAACTTTAGACATTATTATTTAATGATTTGCTATGACTACCTGCATATTCTGCCTTTGCAGTAGCAATAGCCGCAAGTCTGTCACCATTGTGGCACCTGGCTATCTTGCAACGTTCAGGAAAGCGTTTCCAAATCCATCTCCAGTTCCTGAGGTGAGTTATAGACTTTCATATCCGCTTCACCTAATAAACGACTGGTGACAAACCCTGAAGTAATGGCGCCATTTACATTCAGTGCTGTACGACCCATATCAATCAGGGGCTCAATGGAGATCAGCAAACCCGCCAGAGCCACTGGCAGGTTCAGGGAAGACAGTACGATGAGCGCGGCAAACGTTGCCCCGCCTCCCACGCCCGCAACACCAAATGATCCCACCACGATGGTGGCAATCAGTGTAAAGATGAAAGAAATGTCCATAGGGTTGATGCCTACGGTGGGCGCAATCATGACTGCCAGCATGGCCGGGTAAATACCTGCACAGCCGTTTTGACCGATAGTTGCCCCAAAGGACGCTGCAAAGTTAGCAATGCCTTCTGGTATTCCCAGGCTTTGGGTTTGCGTCTGAATCGTCAGAGGAATGGTGCCGGCACTACTGCGAGAGGTAAAAGCAAAGCTCAGCACCGGAATCACCTTTTTCACAAAGGTCAGCGGGTTACCGCCCATCAAGCCAATCAGAACCAGGTGCACAACGAACATCAACAGCAACGCAATATAAGAAGCCAGCACAAAGTTGATCAGGTTCAGAATGTCATCAAAATGGCTGGTGGCCATGACTTTGGTCATCAGAGCCAGTACACCATAAGGCGTCAGACGAAGTACGACGGTCACCATGCGCATGACCACAGAGTGTGCGACTTCCATCGCCTTATCGAACAACTCACCCTGCTTTGGTTTTTTCTTATGGATTCCCAGTCCTGCAAGACCAATGAAAGCCGAGAAAATAACCACAGAGATAATAGAGGTAGAACGCAAACCGGCCATATCCTGAAATGGATTGGCAGGAATCGCATCAACCAACATGGATGCAATAGACAACTGTTCGGCAGTTCCCAGGCGGTCAGTCAGTATCTCGGCACGGGCCAGCTCTCTGGCTCCTGCTGTCAGCCCTTCTGCTGACAGACCAAACAGCAGTGAAACGCCTACGCCGATCAGGCCTGCGATTGCCACCGTAAACAACAGCACTCCGATACTGACACCACTGATTTTACCCAGTGACTGTCTACCTTTGAGCTTCAGAATGGCTGTAATAATCGACACCATCACCAGCGGTGTCACAATCATGCGCAGCAGTTGTACATAACCGTGCCCGACAATATCAATGTACTCGATAGATGACATTATTGTCTGCGAGCCCGGACCATATACCCAATGCAATATCAGACCGTATGCAGCACCAAGCCCCAGTGCAATAAATACACGACGGGTGAATTTTATATGCCGGCTCTGGAGCCGGTAGAGGTAGAAAATCATCACCAACATCATGCCGACGTTGAACATTACATAGAGATTCATGGACGACTCCTGAGAACCAATAAAACGGAAAGGTTATTTTTAAGGTCTGTGAGCGGGTTCAGGGCACACGCATTCGTAGCAACGTTCACAAGATAGTGAAGACTTTTCCGGGTGGCGACTGAATGGATGGTTATTCTGGCTGAAGACCGCTGTTCACAGATTTATCTGAAATCTCAGCAACAACAGGGAGTGAGCCTGTCTGGGCAAAATCTGAACATGTAATGACCTGAATAAAGCTGCATAACGAGCATTTTTTGATATTAACCGTTGCTTCGTGGAACGCAGGGGCGAGACTATCAGTACACTATGAATAACAGAAATAAATAATAATTATTTTTTTATAACTAAATTGAATATATGTAAATGCTCTTAATTTGCTTAAAACAGAAAGGGAGCCAGAAGCTCCCTTAACAAAGTGACATCAACTCAGTGCCTAGAAGGGAATGTCATCATCAAAATCATCAAACCCTGCCGCCGCTGGCTGAGGTGCAGCCTGCTGCTGTTGTGGAGCGGCCTGCTGGGGAGCCTGGGCTGGCGCAGGAGGCTGTTGCGCCTGAGCTTGCTGCTGAGGTGCTCCGTACTGCTGCTGAGGCGCACGCTGTTGTGGAGCCTGCTGCTGGGGCGCACGTTGCTGCTGTGGGGCAGTCTGTGCCTGCTGGTAGCCTCCACCCATCATCTGGTTTGGTGCAGCACCCATGCCAGCGTCCTGACGGCTGTCCAGCATTTCCATCTGGCCACCGAAATCAATCACGACTTCGGTGGTGTAACGATCCTGACCCTGCTGGTCCTGCCACTTACGGGTTTGCAGTTTACCTTCGAGGTAAACCTTGGAACCTTTGCGCAGATACTGCTGACAAATCTCAGCCAGCTTGCCGAATACCACAACACGATGCCATTCGGTGCGATCCTGGCGCTGACCGGTATTTTTGTCTGTCCAGGACTCGCTGGTAGCCACGTTAAGATTGGCTATCGCACTGCCATTTTGGGTAAACCGGACATCCGGATCACCGCCCAGATTACCGATCAGAATGACCTTGTTAACACCACGTGCCATCTAAATTCTCCAATATTATATATCCGGTAAATGTTGTGCTTGCTATCGAGAGCAACCAGCCAAAAGCCGCTCATGCTGTTAAAACCGCTCATGCTGTTAAAACCGCTCATGGCTGTTAAAACCGCTCATGGCTGTAATCAATAGACAACACTTACTCATGACGGTTTCATCAATGTGTCAGCAGGTGTCGACTCTTGTCAACCGGGCTGGTCAACACTCTCCATACTGTCGCAGCGCTGACATATCGAGTGTCCTGCGGTTCACTTTCAAATAGGCCGTTCGTTCCCTGCCCAGAACCGTGACTTCTTCAACCCCGGGGATAACGGCAAGCGTCCGGCTCATTGAGCCGGCATCCTGACCATTGGCAGGATTCAGTGCCATTACCATACTGCTGACATAGGGGGGATGCTTCATGGTAACAGACAATAGCCACCAGAGTGCAGTGGGAATTGCACAGACCATCAACACCCCGTTCAGTCCCCAGTACTCATAACCCCAACCAGACAAAACCCCACCCAGGGCTGCCCCGGCAAACTGACAGGTTGAGTACAGTCCCATGGTGGTACCACGGGTGCCAGCAGGGGATAACTTGCTGGCCAGCGAAGGCAGAGACGCCTCCAGAAAATTAAAACCGGCGAAGAATACCAGTAATCCAGAAATCAGCAACCAGCGATGTTCCCCCACTTGCGCCATAAACACCATTGACACTAACAACAGGGTAACCGCTGTCACAAAGCACTGCTTTAAACGTTGTTGCTTTTCGCTGTAGATAATAAAGGGAATAATCACCATAAAAGAGCCCAGCAACCCCACCAGATACACCCAGCCATGTGACGCACGGGGGATGTTCATAGTGTTTTCGAGTTCACGGGGCAGAAACATAAACAGTCCCATGACGATGAAATGAAGGGCAAAAATACCAAACATCAAACGCAGCAGTTCAGTGTTATGTAAAACTTGTCGAACGCTTTTTTTACTAACGGATGAATTCAAATCCTGCCGCCGTGTCACTGCAGAAGGCACTACCAGCAGCACAATCAAAATGCCGACAGCAGCCAGCCAGACATTACTGAAAAACAGACCCGATAACCCCCAGCTGGCAGCAATAGCAGGCCCAAGCATCATGGCGAGACAGAAAGACAACCCGATCCCCATACCAAAAATCGCCATGGAGCGAGTACGATACTGTTCTCTGGTCAGGTCTGCCAGCAACGCTGTCACCGCTCCGGCGATGGCGCCACAGCCTTGCAGAACCCGTCCCAGAATCACCCCCTGAATCGACTCAGAATAAGCAGCCACCAGGCTTCCCGCCATAAACAGCAATAAGCCGGAAATAATAATTTTTTTACGACCTACCCGGTCTGACAACCAGCCAAATGGTATCTGTAATAACGCCTGACTGAAGCCATAGGCTCCAATGGCAAGGCCCACCAGTAGTGGAGTCGCGCCGCTGAGCTGATCGGCATACAGCGCCATCACAGGCAGTACCATAAACAGTCCGAACATGCGGAACATGAATACCAGGGACAGAGACAGAGAGGCTTTGATTTCCTGAACAGACATTACTGACTTCTTATAACTATTTTCCAGTAACGGCAAGTTTATCAGGAAATGCCGAAGCAAGTTTGTAAATAACAAAGTATTTGATGCTGTTGATCGAGTGTTTATTGCTCCTTTCGAACAATTTCTCTCTCATCCCACCCGGTCTCAACTATTGTTACTCGTTGCTTAATATCAAAACAGAAAGGAATGAGTATTTATGATGTATCCAAAAACAGCTCCTTTTTTTCAGTTCAGAAAAAGCTTGCCTGTTCTTCTTCTTTGCCTGGTCACGGCAGTTCCCTCTCAACAGGCACATGCTAATAAATATATGCTTTTGATTTCTATGGTGGCCGCCGGAGTAATAGGTGGAGCTCTCCTGGTAAAATATGCCCCCGATTATGATGCTTTTGAAGAGAGCATGTCCGTGCTCCCGAAAATTACTTATGAGGTTGATTCTGGCAACAGCGACAAACACGCTGGCTCTGAAGTCGTACTCAAACCTAAGATAATTCGTGGAGAGTACATTTACCCAAGAAAGAGTGATCGAGCTGTTCTTATGAAGTTTGTAGGACGTGCTATCTGTGAGCCTGCCAGAGACACCCCGAATACGTCCGTTGACCTGAATGAACTCTACCAAAAGTGCCATGAATGGTTCAAAGACCATACGATGAAGTTTCCTCATCAGGCACTAAGGGTCAAAGTAGACCAGCTCGACACGCTGTTGCTGCCCAAGCTGATCTATAACGTCAACACCAAAAAACTGGAACTTCACGCCACCCCGGTTTCCTACGTTAAATCGGATGGTAGTCCGTCCACTGCTAATTCCGCTGTTACCAGAACGGCGAAAAGCTGGCAACGGTTATCACCGTCATTTCCCGGGCTGAATAACCTGTCCCGGGAAGAGAAAAAAGCGCTTCATATCTGTCATCACGCTCCGGAGTTGTCAAAAATGCAACATCCTCTGGAAAGTGCTGATAACCAGTACTATTACGATTTTCCTGTTCCCGGCCTTTCACACCTGCATGAAACGGGTCATGAGTTCTTCATCGTTACCCTGCATTCCAAATTAGGGCACTATGGCTATTACTGGGTTATTGACCAGCCCTGGCCGCATAGCTATCAAACGGTAAAATTCTCTAAAACTAAATACATTGATCCATTTCAGCCCCTCTGAACCAACAAACGACGGCCTACCAGTATCCCATCGTCCTCCCTATACGCTGCCCTTTACGACAGCCTCGAGGCGGGAGGGCGATGGAATCGCGTTAAGCGTTATCCGAAGGTCGTTGGCGTATAGCCCGTGCTGGTCGAGTTGACCGGGGGCGTAGTAATTCCCCGGGTTGCGGCAAAGGCTGTACTGGTCGAACTTGTCGGCAAAATACCCTGTGCCTCCTCCGGCTCAAAGTTGCTCATAAAATGCACCAGCTTAAGCACTGACCTGTTTACCTCGGCATTACTGAAGTGTTCGGCGGCTGGTGGTGTGTAAAGGGCATTATTGTTGGCCAGGCAGGTATCGGCTATGACCTTTTGCGACCCGGGCAACAGCAGCCTGACCAGATCCTTCGCTCCTTCAACCAGCTTACTGATAAGACTAAGCTCGTCATGGTCTTGCTTATCGCTCCGGGGCTGGCTGGTTCCGGTCACCCATTCTTTTGGGTTGGAGATAATCCTGTCGTGAAAATTCAGTTTCCGGAGCGTATTAATATTGAGCAGAGCGATGGTTTCTCCGGTAGTACCGGAGGTCAGCCTCAGGAAATGATTGTCCCAACGGGGCTCTCCCTGAGAGCCTGACTTTACCTCGGATACGTCGGATTGCCGTAACGACCGGGACGCCCCTGTTCGTTTGTCACACAGCACCGGAAGCACCTGGTCGCTTGTCATCCCCAGGTACAGAGTCAGGCTCTGGCTGCCAAGGGAGCGCAGGTCTACATCCGCACCCGCTTCCAGAAACACGGTGTGCTGTCCGTGGGGATCATGAATTTTGGATGGCCGGGCTGATGCCTCGATGAAATAAAGGTCATTTCCCATTCCCCCTTTCAGAGTCACCCTGTCGTGGGAATTGTAAGTCGAACTGTTGCAATGATTCCTGTTTCCGGGCTGGGCGGTGGGCTGTCTCCCGGGTTTGGGGGATTGTCCGCCCAGTATCAACAGGTCATCACCTCTGCGCCCCCTGATCGTCTTTACAGAACAATCCTTACCGCAGTACAGAATATTGTTCAGGCTGTTACCTTCCATGAGCGCACTGTCACTTTCAGAGGCTTTCGTGAACAGTAAAGGTGCCGCATTACTGAGCATCGACGCCAAATGAGAGAGGCTGACTACCTGGTTGGTGTTCCCCCCTGTCAGTATCACGCCATCCAGGCGAGGTTGTTGTTCACGTAATGCCAGAAACAGGAGAGGCTGCAGATTGTTAAAGGCAGCCTTTCGTGTATCAATAGGCCCCAGGGTATAATGATCATCAGTCAGAGAAGCCTGCCACTGGGGGGGTTCCCCCTCTAATTCGTGGAGTTCGATACTACCGCCGAGTATTACCCGGTAGATTGAGGATTCGTTCCGGTCGTTGACAAGCTTGATATTCAAGCCTGGCTGGTGGTTGGCAACGACTCCCTCACCGGCAGGTACCGCCCCCTGCCAGGCCCGCCAGCGATAGGCGCCTTCTGTCCTTCCGAAGCTGAACTGCAGTTGTCCGGGATCGTTGATGCCATAAAAAACATAGTACACCGGATAGACACCCGCCTTGTCCGGTTTGTCGAGGCAGACATGGGTCGGTCGTTGCTCCGCTCCGGGAATAAAGTCCGGGTCGTCCAGCTGGACACGGGAGACCAGCTGATGACCGATAGCATTTGCTTCAATGGCAACGCATTTCACATACTTGCTGCCCTTGGGCAACGGATGGGGTTTATCACAGCGTAACCAGCGATCATGACGCAACACGACATGATCGCGCAGGCGTACGTCTGCCGTGCCGTGGCGTAATCCGGAGTGGTCATCAAATGAAAAGGGGCGGTACACCCGGTTGTGCACAGAGCGTGCCTTCGGTTGCCGGATAAACACACTGCTGTTCATGACGGTGTCGCCGGGCAGGGTTATTTTTCGACTGACTCTATTTTCAACGCTGTCACTGTCGCTGTCGCTATCACTGTCACTGTCACTGTCACTACCTGAGCCTGTAAAGTTGATCACGATTCCGTCGGACGTTTTTTCGGGCACGACCTTGAAACCGGGAAGCAGGTCAATAAACAAAGGGGCTTCCGGAGTAGGAGAAACCCGGTAGCTGGTGATCTCTGGCATATCGTCATTAACCACCAGGGCAAAGAAGATGCCTTTCCTGTGTTTCACTAAGGTATCGGACAATTCATCAAGGCCTATGCTGCGGACACCGAGAAAAAAGCGCAGGTCGCTGAATTTTATTTGTGTCGGAGCCAGGGGGTAACCGTCCAGCCCGGGCCAGACGCCCTTGATAACAATCTCGCCGGCTTCTGGTTCATAACGATTCTTCAATACCAGGTCAGACCCTCTCTGCAGCGCGGCGTAGAGGTGTGAAGGCTCATGGATATGAATAACGTTGGGGGTTTCGGGGGTTTGGGGCGTGGCCAGGTTGAGTTCAATGACGACCTGTTTAAAATAGCGCAGGTCGTCAGGCATAATCGTGAACCGGTCAGTTCCCTTTTTGCCAACCATTAATAAAATCAGTTCATTCGGTTTTTTGAAGTCGGTGCGCAGTGTCATGGCATTTGTTGCGCCCTCAGGATAAATCCGGTCCATGTATAAAGAGGATGGAATAAACAGGTCGTCCTTGTCGGTGCCGACAATCTGCAGGATTTTAGCCTGACCACCATTAGCCTGATCGCTATTATCCTGATCAACAATGGACAGGTCATCGTATTCACCCGGGAGGACTAAAGGGGCTGAATGGCCAATACGGTATAACTTGCCGCTGCTCCGGTTATAGCAATAGCCAGTGACAGGACGACCGGAACTGGTGTCAGAGTTCCGGCTACCAATCAGGTGCAGGATATCCCTTTCATAACTGGGTGGGCTAATAAACAGCCGTTTTTGCTGCCAGTCATACCAACCCTTATGGGTGTAGAGTCCCCGTACATTATCCCCCAGATCAAGCGATAACAGTGACTGCTTCGGGTAATCTGCCAGTGGGGTGTCGGGCAGGCGCTTGAGTGCCTGGTCCAGCACGGTTTTCAGATGCAGCCGCTTGCGGCTGAGTGACGCTCCGGACGGCAAGCCGGGATAGCTGTACCAGATTTCTTTTGTGTTACCAGAGAGGCTTTTGGTCAGGTCAAAACCCGTCAGCAGTTTGTGCTTTTTCGATACCTCAAACTGAAAACCTTCGTAGCGGCCTTGCCAGAGGTCGTTAAACAGATTCAGCTGGTAATCTGCGGGTGACGCATCACTGATATCTTTACAGGCAACAGAGATCAGCCCGTCAAATGGCCGGGGCAGTGCCGCATCGAGATAGGTGTTGCCCTGACAGTAAGGGTGATCAGCCTGCGTTGATGCTGGTGTTGGTGTTGGTGTTGGTGTTGATGTTGATGCTGATGCTGATGTTGATGTTGATGCTGATGCTGATGTTGATGTTGATGTTGATGTTGATGTTGATGTTGATGTTGATGGTGTAGGTGATACCTGGGTTGGCTGATACCGAAACAGGTAGGGCAGACTGAGCGGTTCGCTTTCAAGCGCCAGGACCCCTTCATCGTTTTCCCCGACAAAGCGCATTTTTTTGCCCCCGGGGAGAGCCAGCAGTGCATTGTCATCGGGTGCGAACCAGAAGTCTGCTTGTTTCAGAAAGGCCAGGGGGGCAATATCCCGCAGGGTGTTCGTGGCCGATAGTCTGATCAGGTCAGGACCGGCGAACCCCCATTTTTTTTCAAACTGCGTAGAGAGACGCTTGAGTTCCCGTTTCAGGGCTGTGATAAACCTTTCAGCTGTCGTTTGATTCCATGTTGTCTCCGGAGCGCTGCCGCCGCCGAATGACTGGTCAAAGACTCTGTTGGCTATCAGGCCAAGATCAAGGCCCACCAGGCTTGCGCCGGAACGGGAGGGCAATTTATTGAAATTAAGGGCTCTTACGGGGTCGGCGGGAACCGTCCTGCTATCTGCAGTAAACCATTTATCAAACTCGTAAGACTCGGATGAGGCAAACCGCTTCAGCAAGGTGGAAGCCTCCATATTGTCATTACTGATGTACAGGATGTAGCCACCCCGGGTATAGGCAATCAAGCCATTGTCCTGGGACAGCACCTCGGTAAACCGGGCGTCCTGCCATGCCTGCCTGTCGGCGGACGACCCATTCCGGCTGTTTTTGAGATGGTCTTTATAACTGTTATCCAGGGCAATGACCGTAAAATCAAAGTCACTGTCGGGCATGATCTGGCGCGTACTGTCTTCAGGCTGGTTTATCTTGATGTAATACAGGTCACCAGACAGTCTGCTGAGCATCACATAGTACACATCCGCCCCCCGGCGGAAGCGGTGCACCGGAATATGATCCCGACGCAGGGCCTGTCGGGTGTCTGTGGTTAACACCAGGTGCGTGCCGGTTGAGTTGCGCTGAAAGCAATGGTAAGTGGGGTTCTGCCTTCGTCTGCCACCAGTACTCAGCTCAAGCAGTGACAGCTTTTGCGTTTCGGGCTTAAACACCAGGTCCAGCGCCCCTGACCATGGTGAACACGCATCAAGAAAGTGCTGGCGACTGTAGAAGTCAAACCGACTGGAGATATACGTCAGGGCAATATTATTAGCCGGGTCATAAAAGCCGCTCTGGGTGACGTCATTGATGTTCCTGGTTTTATTGATATACAGGGGCAGGATGTTCTTGAATTCAGCCACCTGACTGAAAGCCTCGTCCAAAGCTCCGGATTCGGTGTTAATAAACACCGGTAAAGACAGAACCTTGCCGGGCGGGTTGGCGGAAAGCGTGTATCCGACCCCTTTTTTCGTGGTGACTACAAAGCTGTGGGGCGCTTCATCCGGAGAGTGGTCAATGGGTTTCTCTATGGGGGCAAAAGAAGATACCGGGTGGGCAAATCCCGGGGCTTCCTTATAGATGTAGGCGTAGTCCTGGTCGTAGACTTTTTTAAACCCTGCGTTCAGTGTCTCCCCTGAGTACATCATCTCGGTTTTGGGGGCGTAAAAGAAGTAATTGTGCTTCGGGTCTCCTCCCACGGGCACCACTTGCTTTCCTACGGCGGACTTTGGAAGAACCAGCAACACTTCTACATTGTGTTTGGTATCAAACCATAAAGAGGTTCGCTCAAGCATCTCTTTCTTGATGGGGGAGCCGGTTCGTGTCAGGGGCATAAAGCAGTTGTACTGACTCTCTGACAGATCGATGTTCTGCCGGTACAGAGCAAAAGGGAGCTTCTGGTTTGCGGGACAATTGAGCAGGGAGACGGGCAGAAAACGCTGAGCCGGAGGGTAAGTCTGAACTAACTGCCTGAGCCACCGGCGACGGGCTTCGATATCCGTAAGGTGGTGACTGGATTTAAGCAACTGCATTTTGATATGAGGGGCTTCATAGTGCGGGCTGACAGAGATCACCCCGTTTTTTTCCTTAATAACAATGCGATACTGTTTGTCTGCCTCAGCGTCTGGCCAGTAACCGTTAAAGGTAAGGCGACTTCTTCGGAGCTGCAGGGTGAGAGTCTTCTTATCAGGGTCGAACGTTATCTTGCAGTTGTTACTCTCGTCGGTGGACTCTTTTGTGCATTCAAGCGTCTGGTCTTTCTTATGGGGCAGAAGCCACTGCACCGGGGTGTCCCTGGGCATGTCAATAACAATGTTTCTGTAGGGCAGCCCTTCCTCCCGGGTAATCATCGGGCGAATGGATTCCACTCGCTCATCAGCCACCATCTCTGCCTGCTCGGGATGTACTGGCCTTCTTTGCGACTGAAAGTGTTTGGTCAGATGCGCCTTAAGTTTCGCCTTGGTTTCAGCCTCAGCTTTATCTTTGGCCGCAAAGTCGGCTAATTCTTTTTCTGTCGGAACCATAAGATGCAGGTAATTGATTGTCTCACTGCCCTGGGGGATGGTAAACCGATAAGTGATCAGACCCTCATGGTCTCTGGAATAAGGAAATACTATCTGATGGTTTTTGTCATCCAGATGTGTGGTGGTATTGGATGCCAGGTACTCGATGTGTTTTATACCGGCAGTAATGTGTGCGAACTCTTTATTTTTCCCGATACTCCGTGAAGTAGCCCTAACCCAGACTGTGTCTTTGTAGACTTGTTTTATTTTCGGGTTCGATTCACTGGCAGCATCGAACAAGTCCTTTGTCGTGGTGTGCGCTACTTTAATTCTTTTTTTATCGTACTTGACGAAAAACGGGTTAAAATTCCAGTCAGGCACCATCGGCATAACGAGGGTGGAGTTGCCCTGGGGCATCAGGGAGCCGAGGTGGAATGTACCGTCTTCGCACTGGTACTTGTCTAACCGTTTGCCGGACTTGCAGTCAGTACTCAGGTAGTTGGCTACAAGGTCTTCTCTGCCCCGGGAGCTGAATGTCCCCTCGTATTTATAGCCTTCCCCTTCCCCGGCAGTTTCTTCAACTTCATAATCGTAGGTATTAATCATAATCCGGGCGAGTTTCAGGGTTTTCTTAATCAGGTCAAGCTCCCGAACGCCTATATACATGCCCGTACCCTCAGACTTTGCCGAGTGCCTGACCAGGTTAATGATCTCCTCAGGAATCATGTCAAAAAGGTGTGATGTGTCCATCTGCTGATAGAGGGTGTTAAAAAACTTGTCACCCTGGTTCAATGCATCTATTATCTGGCGGTCCATTTTTTTCAGAATCTTTGCCTGAATATCTCCATTAATCAGGGAGATTATCAGAAAGGAGATAATGGCAAAGGCCGCAGCGATGGCCAGACCGATATGGCCGGCAAAAGCGACAAAGCTGACTGCCACTCCAACCCATTCCATGATCATCCTTTTTTCCTGAAGACTTTTCATCTCCGGATCTTTGGTCTCTTTCCAGATATGCGTACTCAGGCCGGCGCTGGTCACTGAAAGAAGAGGCCCCAGGGACCGGCCCGCAAGCTTAAGGGATTTCCCCGATAGTTTGAGCCCTTTGGGGGGGGTGAGTGTGACTTTACTCCCCCCTATGGCTTTGCCCGGCTGCAAGGGGCGGATAGCATTAGTGGTCTTTGATGGGTTGAAAAGCTTGTTGATTTTGGACAAGTCCTCAACCATCTCTATGGCTTCGATGACTCCAAGGCCAAAATTGACGAAACTCTGGGCCTGGAGAGACTTGTAAAGGGAGTCGCTCATCCCGGGCGTTTTTTCTACAGAGTCCATTAAGAACCCGGATTTCATCCAGCCCATTACCATCTGAGCGCCGTCGTGCATCGACAGCAGGAAAAGCCCTTTTCGTGTATTGGCATTACTGGTCGTGAGTTTTTTAAGTCTGCGGGAGAAAGACTTGAAGGCACGGTTAAGCTTTTTCGAGCCGAGACTGACTTTGACGTCGTGAACCACGTCGGAGGTAAACGAGGTGGCTTTCCTGTCTTTAGTAACAGGATGAATAAATTCCATCTGCCAGCCCTGGTCCATTTTTCTCAGGGTGTCGAGTAAAGGAATATAGTCGTCACTGATCCTGTTGCTTTCGTAAATGGACGACATTGTATTAGTAAAAGCCAGTGCCAGTGCTTCTGCCTTCTGGTGTTTTGACATCAGGCTGGCAGTCAGAGGCTGGTCAGACTGGGGGTTGATCAGTGCCGAGAGAGGCTTGACCTTGTTGGGTAGCCCATTAAGGGCCATGGCCTGACTGAATCGGCGGTAAGCCACCGGATCAAGGCGGGGATGCAGCGAATTGTGATTCTTTGGTGATGATAGCCGGATGACACTGCTCTCATGGGCTCGCAGTAGAAATTCCGGGGCATTTTTCTCATGGGCTGACTTGAAATGAAAGCTGCCGATGTTGTTAAAAACCGTTTTGGGCAGCCGGGTAAAATCTTTTATAAAGCCTTTAAAAGCATCGTTGTCGCCATCGGTATTCTGCATCAGAACGGAGCCGATGCTTTCCTGGTGGCAGAATTCACGGATAAACCCTCTGAGCATTTCTGCTTTGGGGGTTGCACCGGGATCAATGCTGCCGAGCTTGCCCACAAGCGAGAGACTGTTGTAAGCCCCGCCGGGTATGCGGGTGACCGACTCACCATAGGGAGATAACAATATGCCCTGTTCCGGCCTGTAGAGCAGGGCCTCTGTGTTGGGGTTGTTCTTGCCCTGTTGCTGTGCCGACAGCCACGAGTCAACGTCCAGGGCAACAATCGTATGGAAACCGCGCACGGGTTTACGTTTCAAAGCGGCATCGGCGCGAAAGCTTCTTTGCCATTTTAGTTTTGCCTGAATCCTGGCCATAAGGGAGCCGGGTCTGGCAGAGAGTGCGCCAATGTCCACCCTGGAATAACGGGTGCCGGGGAGAGTAAAGATGCTTCTGGGAGATTTGGAGCGTCGGAACAGGCGCTGGACAAACCGGTCGGCCTTTTTCCCGAAAGAGTCCGGGTCCGGCCTCGAACAGCTGGTATCGCGTTTTTGGCGACCGGAAGAAGAGCAGCCCGCATTGATATCGCCAAATAGGATATTGCCAAATAGCTTCTCAACAGCTTGCCTTTCCTGGTCATTGGACTTGCTTTCCAGCGAGAGAAACTCTGTTACCTGTAAATTAAGGGCCTGAACGTTCTCTCTCAGTGTCATCACGGCGGGTCGTCGGGCAGCCTCCTGACTCAGTTCCGCCAGGTCTAGCTTCAGAAGATCAATGATGTCATTCAGAGACGACCTGTTATCAATCATAAGCCAGGTGCTGTTTCCGTTTTGATGGAGTTGTTCCCTGAGCCTGATAATTATTCTGTTGATGTGCTGTAATTGACTATCGTCAATAGCTGTTATGGAGCGTTCCATGAAAGGCTCGATATTTTCGGCCAGGGAATGAATTTCTTGCGTCAGGTTCTGAACCGCAGTAAGTGTCTCGGACAGAATATTGCCATCACTGGTGTCAGCACGCCCCACTTCAACGCCATCGTTACCAGTCCCATGTTGTGGAGATGACTCACTCAGAGTGCCCGGGCGAACCATTATGGGTATGGGGTTGGAGAAATCCTTGCTCACCTCCTGTTGCGGAGAGGAAGCTGGCAATGAGTAAGGATCACCCGAATGGCTGCTGACAGAAGCCGATGTGGAAGCCTGAGTGTTATCTTCGGGTTGTATCATTCCCCGGAGAGAAAGCGGGGGGCTGAGCCGGATTCTTTTGCGGGGAGGTTCTTTCCCTGAAATCGCCCCACTCTCACTTGTTACCCCCCCTTTTTTGGGTTTACTTTGTTTTACGGGTATATCGCTGTCTCCGTCTCCTTCGGTGTCACTTGGCATCAGTATTGATGTATCAAGGTCATCCGAATTGACAGAGGCCAAATCCTCTTGGGTTAAGCTAAACCAGAGACGCTGGTTATCGGGCAGGAATTCACCGGAAGGTCCTGCCTGCGGGCTTTGGGGTTCTAATGGCCCGGGAGGCTCAGGTAACAGGGGAGGTTCAGGAGGGGCAGCATCACTGGTCAGTGACGCCAGTACAGAATTATAAATCTCTTTGCCCTGGGTGGATTCAAAAAAAGTTCTGAACGGTTTACTTATCTGTCTGTATTCATTGCTGCTCAGTGTGTGAAGGGGAGTCAGATCCTTTTCATCAAAAATGTATTCCAGCGGCTTCATTAATTTACTTAATGTTTCTGCCTTGGTGGCAATGATGAGCGCATTTCTAAACCCCTCCCTGAGTTGTGGGTTACTGTCCAGCACAGTCAGGCGAGAGACGCCAAGATTATATTTTGTGAAAGAAATCAGTTCTTTAAAACCATAAACGTCAGCACGTACCTTTATATGAAGACTTTCGTCTTCGATTGTGTACGTCAAGTTTTCTGTTTGTGGGCGCTGACCAGGCAGGAGCAAACGGGGCTCTGTGCCGGGATGCGGCGGAAGCAGGGGCGGATGGTCAGCCGGTGGCGTGAACATATTATCGATAAGGGCTTTGCCCGGCTGGGACCTAAAGAATGTTTTAAATTTAACAGTCCTCCCAGCATAGTTCGTTCTAAGCTTAAGAAACGATGTCAGCCAGGTATCGCTCAAGAGTTCTATCTTTTTTTTAAACAGACTGAACTTGTCGTTCGTCAGCACAGACTCAAACGTAACTTTAAACTCTTCACGTCGCTGGGGGGTTTCACTATAAATGTCTATTCTACTGATTTGGTAGTTGAACAGTTTAAAATGGATCAAGTCATAAAGACCGTCAGGGGTAGCAGTCATTCTTATGTTCAGGCTTCTGTCATCATTAACAGTGCATGACAGACTTTTTGTGGGGGGAACCTGTCCACCTGAGAATGGGTCGGATTCCGGATCGGGGAGAGGATTATAGAGAATCTGATCATCGGCGTGTAAGCCTAATATTCTTTTAACACATTTCTTGCCAGTGTCAGAAAGAAAGAAGCTATGGAATGAGGCGCTGTTTTCTTTGTATCTCCGTTTTTTTTCGTTCAAAGCCTCCAGAGGTACAAGCTCCCTGTCATCGAAAGTGTTTTTCAATTCATTAATCAAAGGGGTATATTGTTTGTACCTAAGCGCGGACTCGAACGCAATATTAAACCCTTTCCGAAGTCTGGGGTTGTCTGTGACAACATCAATGTGCTGTATTGTTTTAGTTTCTGGTTTAAACCTGATCAGTTCTCTAAGTCCAAAAACATCGCCGTAGACTGATACTCTGAAGCTGCCATCATCGTTAATATGGTATTGTAAATTTTCCCTGTCAGTGCTCTGGTTATCCTGATTCGGTAACAGGAGGATGGGTCTTTTATCAGAAGGTAATGAATCGGGCATCTGATCAACGATTTGTGCACTCAGTATGTTGTTTGCAATCACTTTTCCCCGGGCAGAAGTAAAAAACTGATGAAATGAAGCGATGTGTAAGCTATATTCCCAGTAATCATTTAAATTTTTTAATGGTCGTAGCTCCCGTTTTTCGAAAATACCTTCAAGGTGACCAATGAATGTCTGATATTTTTTGTTATTCAGTGCAGACTTGAATGAGACTTTAAATCCTTTCAGAAGAGCCTGCTTATCAGCCTTGATAACAATACTGTTTATTTTTTTTTGGGCCAGATTAAATTTGATCAGTTCTCTAAGACCGAAAACATCAGCGATTAGTTCTATAGTCAAGCCCCCGTCACTATCTGGAGTCTGCCTGAATGTCCCCTTGCGTGGATTCTGGTTATCCTGGCCAGGCAGGAGCAGTAAGGGTTTTTCTATCAGCGTTGAGCTATTCTGGATTACTTCTCTATTGTCATGCTGCCTGAGAGGAGTGATCACATAGTCAGGGTACTTATAGTTTAATGTGTATATTTTTTTATGGGCAGATAAAAAATGCACTCCGGCGTTTTTAGTGTCAACAAGCTTATTGCACAGGTCGTCGTAATGGAGATACTCCTTCCCCTGCTGAGGTGTTTCGGAATGCAGAGTCTGTAAGTCCAGATTATTTATAATAACATTGCCCTGGCTATTATAATTTTCTTCTATTGAACCTCCAAAAATAGATTTTGCAAAATCACGGATGTACTGATAGGTGATTTCGGTTTCTGTTGGATCTGTAGAATATTCAGTTAATATGGACAGAGTAGTATCTTTTGTGGGTTGAAAAGGTGTTCCGCTAAGTATTGTACTAGGGTATAAAATGTTTTCTGCGTGTTTTTTGATTCTTTTTTTAATTAATTTCGGCCTTAGATAAACGACTGTCTTTTCAGGGTTTCTTAAATACTCTTGCCTGGCTTGAATGAGTACTTCAGGTTTTCTGCTCATTACCAGAATGATTTTTTTATCTCTGGCGTTATAGTGATTACTCCTTGATGCGTCTGAATGCAGATTACCTTTTTCATAATAGAGCAAGTTCTGCTTATTAAGGTAATGTGTTATTCCCCTTCTATTGCTACCGCCCTTTAATGCATCCCGACCTAACAGTTCACCGAAAGGGTCAGTTTCGCTAATTGGGGTACCGTAGGGACCCAAATAAAAGAGTTCTTTTAAGCCGGCTACTGATGCTTCGGTAAGATCTCCATCCCCGATAACGCTTAGTTGAGTATTTCCGTCACTCGACTCAGACACCGTCTCAAGATGAGACAACTGGTCTGAGATTAAAGATTTCTGCCTTTTAGGTATGGGGAGTGAAACAACGATACCGGCCGTCTTGAGTATATAGTCGGCATCCGCGCCGAGCTCATTGGTGAAGATGGCAATGGGGGCATGGGCAGGATTAGTTCCCAGTGCCTGCTCCAGTCGCCCTATCATTATCGGATTGAACAGTTTATCAATAACCGCAATGTCCTTGTCTGCAAAGTGTTTGTTCAATTCCTGGTTATCGAAATAACCTGAATTAGCAGGTGCTCTGTTTCTATAGGGTGCTTTAAGGGAATCGAGTATTTTTATTTCATCGCCATCCAGTGGCGGTATAATATTGCTGGCTGATAATATTCCAGCGATATCTGCAAGCAGTGAGGCTCCTGCTGCTTTGTTAAGGTAAGTGCTTAGGCGGTTTTCCTGTGACAGAGCTGAGTGTTTCATTCTGTTTGCATCCAGCGGGGGGTATGTCCCAAGCTGAACGTTAATGCCCGCCGGGTTTAGCACCAGATAGGATCGAATGGCTCTTTCTGCCAGTTCTGTACTTCCCAGGTAATAGGCGACCATGGAGTAGAGTTTGCCACCTCTGTCTCCCCCAATCCGCCTGGCAGGGTTGTTTTCTTTGTCAGCCATATCAACAATGGTGATACCCATTTTTTTCAGGGTATCGATATATCGAGCTTGTTGCGTTTGTATTTTTTTTATTTCCTCTGCTTTTCCGTATTGATCAGACAGAGTTTTTGTTATTTTTTCTATATCAAGGATTCCATCGTCCGATAGAGCATCGCTGATAATCTTCTTTCTTTCGTTGAAAGCTAGTTTTTCTAATGCTGTATTCTCCACAAGGCTCGATCCGGAATGGGTTAGCAGATCTTTACTCCCGTTATATACCTCATCGTTTAATAGTCCCAGGCAGGTTGTTTTAGAGTCTGTGTACAGGGTGACAGGGAAAGTCTGGATGTCATCAGAAGTCTTGGTTGACCGAAACCTGGTCTCTTTCCACAGGTAAAGAGAAACAACATCGGTAATGTCCAGGGGATCGAGTTTTACGATACTGATGGTTTTTGGCAGGGACAGGTTTGGGTTTTGGTTTGGCATAACGACAACCTCAACAACATTTATAGAGCCTTTAAAAAAGGGAGAGCCGGTAAACTAAAAATTAACTCTCATTTTTATACTGATAGGCAGGTCAAGGCTCTAAAGCAGAAAAATAGACAGAGTAAAGCTTGGTAGATATTCCCGTTTTTCACAAATATTCTTGAATAGAATGTCTGAATAATTTGTTTAAGACGACAATGGCCATACAATGAGCTGAAAACTCAGGGCTTTATCCGCTCCCGCATCAACGGCATTGTCACTTTTGTGACAGCCTCGAGGCGGGAGGGCGATGGAATTGCGTTAAGCGTTATCCGAAGGTCGTTGGCGTATAGCCCGTGCTGGTCGAGTTGACCGGGGGCGTAGTAATTCCCCGGGTTGCGGCAAAGGCTGTACTGGTCGAACTTGTCGGCAAAATACCCTGTGCCTCCTCCGGCTCAAAGTTGCTCATAAAATGCACCAGCTTAAGCACTGACCTGTTTACCTCGGCATTACTGAAGTGTTCGGCGGCTGGTGGTGTGTAAAGGGCATTATTGTTGGCCAGGCAGGTATCGGCTATGACCTTTTGCGACCCGGGCAACAGCAGCCTGACCAGATCCTTCGCTCCTTCAACCAGCTTACTGATAAGACTAAGCTCGTCATGGTCTTGCTTATCGCTCCGGGGCTGGCTGGTTCCGGTCACCCATTCTTTTGGGTTGGAGATAATCCTGTCGTGAAAATTCAGTTTCCGGAGCGTATTAATATTGAGCAGAGCGATGGTTTCTCCGGTAGTACTGGAGGTCAACTTCAGGAAATGATTGTCCCAATGGGATTCTCCCTGAGAGCCTGACTTTACCTCGGATACGTCGGATTGCCGTAACGACCGGGACGCCCCTGTTCGTTTGTCACACAGCACCGGAAGCACCTGGTCGCTTGTCATCCCCAGGTACAGAGTCAGGCTCTGGCTGCCAAGGGAGCGCAGGTCTACATCCGCACCCGCTTCCAGAAACACGGTGTGCTGTCCGTGGGGATCATGAATTTTGGATGGCCGGGCTGATGCCTCGATGAAATAAAGGTCATTTCCCATTCCCCCTTTCAGAGTCACCCTGTCGTGGGAATTGTAAGTCGAACTGTTGCAATGATTCCTGTTTCCGGGCTGGGCGGTGGGCTGTCTCCCGGGTTTGGGGGATTGTCCGCCCAGTATCAACAGGTCATCACCTCTGCGCCCCCTGATCGTCTTTACAGAACAATCCTTACCGCAGTACAGAATATTGTTCAGGCTGTTACCTTCCATGAGCGCACTGTCACTTTCAGAGGCTTTCGTGAACAGTAAAGGTGCCGCATTACTGAGCATCGACGCCAAATGAGAGAGGCTGACTACCTGGTTGGTGTTCCCCCCTGTCAGTATCACGCCATCCAGGCGAGGTTGTTGTTCACGTAATGCCAGAAACAGGAGAGGCTGCAGATTGTTAAAGGCAGCCTTTCGTGTATCAATAGGCCCCAGGGTATAATGATCATCAGTCAGAGAAGCCTGCCACTGGGGGGGTTCCCCCTCTAATTCGTGGAGTTCGATACTACCGCCGAGTATTACCCGGTAGATTGAGGATTCGTTCCGGTCGTTGACAAGCTTGATATTCAAGCCTGGCTGGTGGTTGGCAACGACTCCCTCACCGGCAGGTACCGCCCCCTGCCAGGCCCGCCAGCGATAGGCGCCTTCTGTCCTTCCGAAGCTGAACTGCAGTTGTCCGGGATCGTTGATGCCATAAAAAACATAGTACACCGGATAGACACCCGCCTTGTCCGGTTTGTCGAGGCAGACATGGGTCGGTCGTTGCTCCGCTCCGGGAATAAAGTCCGGGTCGTCCAGCTGGACACGGGAGACCAGCTGATGACCGATAGCATTTGCTTCAATGGCAACGCATTTCACATACTTGCTGCCCTTGGGCAACGGATGGGGTTTATCACAGCGTAACCAGCGATCATGACGCAACACGACATGATCGCGCAGGCGTACGTCTGCCGTGCCGTGGCGTAATCCGGAGTGGTCATCAAATGAAAAGGGGCGGTACACCCGGTTGTGCACAGAGCGTGCCTTCGGTTGCCGGATAAACACACTGCTGTTCATGACGGTGTCGCCGGGCAGGGTTATTTTTCGACTGACTCTATTTTCAACGCTGTCACTGTCACTACCTGGGCCTGTAAAGTTGATCACGATTCCGTCGGACGTTTTTTCGGGCACGACCTTGAAACCGGGAAGCAGGTCAATAAACAAAGGGGCTTCCGGAGTAGGAGAAACCCGGTAGCTGGTGATCTCTGGCATATCGTCATTAACCACCAGGGCAAAGAAGATGCCTTTCCTGTGTTTCACTAAGGTATCGGACAATTCATCAAGGCCTATGCTGCGGACACCGAGAAAAAAGCGCAGGTCGCTGAATTTTATTTGTGTCGGAGCCAGGGGGTAACCGTCCAGCCCGGGCCAGACGCCCTTGATAACAATCTCGCCGGCTTCTGGTTCATAACGATTCTTCAATACCAGGTCAGACCCTCTCTGCAGCGCGGCGTAGAGGTGTGAAGGCTCATGGATATGAATAACGTTGGGGGTTTCGGGGGTTTGGGGCGTGGCCAGGTTGAGTTCAATGACGACCTGTTTAAAATAGCGCAGGTCGTCAGGCATAATCGTGAACCGGTCAGTTCCCTTTTTGCCAACCATTAATAAAATCAGTTCATTCGGTTTTTTGAAGTCGGTGCGCAGTGTCATGGCATTTGTTGCGCCCTCAGGATAAATCCGGTCCATGTATAAAGAGGATGGAATAAACAGGTCGTCCTTGTCGGTGCCGACAATCTGCAGGATTTTAGCCTGACCACCATTAGCCTGATCGCTATTATCCTGATCAACAATGGACAGGTCATCGTATTCACCCGGGAGGACTAAAGGGGCTGAATGGCCAATACGGTATAACTTGCCGCTGCTCCGGTTATAGCAATAGCCAGTGACAGGACGATCGGAACTGGTGTCAGAGTTCCGGCTACCAATCAGGTGCAGGATATCCCTTTCATAACTGGGTGGGCTAATAAACAGCCGTTTTTGCTGCCAGTCATACCAACCCTTATGGGTGTAGAGTCCCCGTACATTATCCCCCAGATCAAGCGATAACAGTGACTGCTTCGGATAATCTGCCAGTGGGGTGTCGGGCAGGCGCTTGAGTGCCTGGTCCAGCACGGTTTTCAGATGCAGCCGCTTGCGGCTGAGTGACGCTCCGGACGGCAAGCCGGGATAGCTGTACCAGATTTCTTTTGTGTTACCAGAGGGGCTTTTGGTCAGGTCAAAACCCGTCAGCAGTTTGTGCTTTTTCGATACCTCAAACTGAAAGCCTTCGTAGCGGCCTTGCCAGAGGTCGTTAAACAGATTCAGCTGGTAATCTGCGGGTGACGCATCACTGATATCTTTACAGGCAACAGAGATCAGCCCGTGAAATGGCCGGGGCAGTGCCGCATCGAGATAGGTGTTGCCCTGACAGTAAGGGTGATCAGCCTGTGTTGATGCTGGTGTTGGTGTTGATGTTGGTGTTGGTGTTGATGCTGATGTTGATGTTGATGTTGGTGTTGATGCTGATGCTGATGCTGATGTTGATGTTGATGTTGATGCTGATGTTGATGCTGATGTTGATGTTGATGTTGATGTTGATGTTGATGGTGTAGGTGATACCTGGGTTGGCTGATACCGAAACAGGTAGGGCAGACTGAGCGGTTCGCTTTCAAGCGCCAGAACCCCTTCATCGTTTTCCCCGACAAAGCGCATTTTTTTGCCCCCGGGGAGAGCCAGCAGTGCATTGTCATCGGGTGCGAACCAGAAGTCTGCTTGTTTCAGAAAGGCCAGGGGGGCAATATCCCGCAGGGTGTTCGTGGCCGATAGTCTGATCAGGTCAGGACCGGCGAACCCCCATTTTTTTTCAAACTGCGTAGAGAGACGCTTGAGTTCCCGTTTCAGGGCTGTGATAAACCTTTCAGCTGTCGTTTGATTCCATGTTGTCTCCGGAGCGCTGCCGCCGCCGAATGACTGGTCAAAGACTCTGTTGGCTATCAGGCCAAGATCAAGGCCCACCAGGCTTGCGCCGGAACGGGAGGGCAATTTATTGAAATTAAGGGCTCTTACGGGGTCGGCGGGAACCGTCCTGCTATCTGCAGTAAACCATTTATCAAACTCGTAAGACTCGGATGAGGCAAACCGCTTCAGCAAGGTGGAAGCCTCCATATTGTCATTACTGATGTACAGGATGTAGCCACCCCGGGTATAGGCAATCAAGCCATTGTCCTGGGACAGCACCTCGGTAAACCGGGCGTCCTGCCATGCCTGCCTGTCGGCGGACGACCCATTCCGGCTGTTTTTGAGATGGTCTTTATAACTGTTATCCAGGGCAATGACCGTAAAATCAAAGTCACTGTCGGGCATGATCTGGCGCGTACTGTCTTCAGGCTGGTTTATCTTGATGTAATACAGGTCACCAGACAGTCTGCTGAGCATCACATAGTACACATCCGCCCCCCGGCGGAAGCGGTGCACCGGAATATGATCCCGACGCAGGGCCTGTCGGGTGTCTGTGGTTAACACCAGGTGCGTGCCGGTTGAGTTGCGCTGAAAGCAATGGTAAGTGGGGTTCTGCCTTCGTCTGCCACCAGTACTCAGCTCAAGCAGTGACAGCTTTTGCGTTTCGGGCTTAAACACCAGGTCCAGCGCCCCTGACCATGGTGAACACGCATCAAGAAAGTGCTGGCGACTGTAGAAGTCAAACCGACTGGAGATATACGTCAGGGCAATATTATTAGCCGGGTCATAAAAGCCGCTCTGGGTGACGTCATTGATGTTCCTGGTTTTATTGATATACAGGGGCAGGATGTTCTTGAATTCAGCCACCTGACTGAAAGCCTCGTCCAAAGCTCCGGATTCGGTGTTAATAAACACCGGTAAAGACAGAACCTTGCCGGGCGGGTTGGCGGAAAGCGTGTATCCGACCCCTTTTTTCGTGGTGACTACAAAGCTGTGGGGCGCTTCATCCGGAGAGTGGTCAATGGGTTTCTCTATGGGGGCAAAAGAAGATACCGGGTGGGCAAATCCCGGGGCTTCCTTATAGATGTAGGCGTAGTCCTGGTCGTAGACTTTTTTAAACCCTGCGTTCAGTGTCTCCCCTGAGTACATCATCTCGGTTTTGGGGGCGTAAAAGAAGTAATTGTGCTTCGGGTCTCCTCCCACGGGCACCACTTGCTTTCCTACGGCGGACTTTGGAAGAACCAGCAACACTTCTACATTGTGTTTGGTATCAAACCATAAAGAGGTTCGCTCAAGCATCTCTTTCTTGATGGGGGAGCCGGTTCGTGTCAGGGGCATAAAGCAGTTGTACTGACTCTCTGACAGATCGATGTTCTGCCGGTACAGAGCAAAAGGGAGCTTCTGGTTTGCGGGACAATTGAGCAGGGAGACGGGCAGAAAACGCTGAGCCGGAGGGTAAGTCTGAACTAACTGCCTGAGCCACCGGCGACGGGCTTCGATATCCGTAAGGTGGTGACTGGATTTAAGCAACTGCATTTTGATATGAGGGGCTTCATAGTGCGGGCTGACAGAGATCACCCCGTTTTTTTCCTTAATAACAATGCGATACTGTTTGTCTGCCTCAGCGTCTGGCCAGTAACCGTTAAAGGTAAGGCGACTTCTTCGGAGCTGCAGGGTGAGAGTCTTCTTATCAGGGTCGAACGTTATCTTGCAGTTGTTACTCTCGTCGGTGGACTCTTTTGTGCATTCAAGCGTCTGGTCTTTCTTATGGGGCAGAAGCCACTGCACCGGGGTGTCCCTGGGCATGTCAATAACAATGTTTCTGTAGGGCAGCCCTTCCTCCCGGGTAATCATCGGGCGAATGGATTCCACTCGCTCATCAGCCACCATCTCTGCCTGCTCGGGATGTACTGGCCTTCTTTGCGACTGAAAGTGTTTGGTCAGATGCGCCTTAAGTTTCGCCTTGGTTTCAGCCTCAGCTTTATCTTTGGCCGCAAAGTCGGCTAATTCTTTTTCTGTCGGAACCATAAGATGCAGGTAATTGATTGTCTCACTGCCCTGGGGGATGGTAAACCGATAAGTGATCAGACCCTCATGGTCTCTGGAATAAGGAAATACTATCTGATGGTTTTTGTCATCCAGATGTGTGGTGGTATTGGATGCCAGGTACTCGATGTGTTTTATACCGGCAGTAATGTGTGCGAACTCTTTATTTTTCCCGATACTCCGTGAAGTAGCCCTAACCCAGACTGTGTCTTTGTAGACTTGTTTTATTTTCGGGTTCGATTCACTGGCAGCATCGAACAAGTCCTTTGTCGTGGTGTGCGCTACTTTAATTCTTTTTTTATCGTACTTGACGAAAAACGGGTTAAAATTCCAGTCAGGCACCATCGGCATAACGAGGGTGGAGTTGCCCTGGGGCATCAGGGAGCCGAGGTGGAATGTACCGTCTTCGCACTGGTACTTGTCTAACCGTTTGCCGGACTTGCAGTCAGTACTCAGGTAGTTGGCTACAAGGTCTTCTCTGCCCCGGGAGCTGAATGTCCCCTCGTATTTATAGCCTTCCCCTTCCCCGGCAGTTTCTTCAACTTCATAATCGTAGGTATTAATCATAATCCGGGCGAGTTTCAGGGTTTTCTTAATCAGGTCAAGCTCCCGAACGCCTATATACATGCCCGTACCCTCAGACTTTGCCGAGTGCCTGACCAGGTTAATGATCTCCTCAGGAATCATGTCAAAAAGGTGTGATGTGTCCATCTGCTGATAGAGGGTGTTAAAAAACTTGTCACCCTGGTTCAATGCATCTATTATCTGGCGGTCCATTTTTTTCAGAATCTTTGCCTGAATATCTCCATTAATCAGGGAGATTATCAGAAAGGAGATAATGGCAAAGGCCGCAGCGATGGCCAGACCGATATGGCCGGCAAAAGCGACAAAGCTGACTGCCACTCCAACCCATTCCATGATCATCCTTTTTTCCTGAAGACTTTTCATCTCCGGATCTTTGGTCTCTTTCCAGATATGCGTACTCAGGCCGGCGCTGGTCACTGAAAGAAGAGGCCCCAGGGACCGGCCCGCAAGCTTAAGGGATTTCCCCGATAGTTTGAGCCCTTTGGGGGGGGTGAGTGTGACTTTACTCCCCCCTATGGCTTTGCCCGGCTGGAAGGGGCGGATAGCATTAGTGGTCTTTGATGGGTTGAAAAGCTTGTTGATTTTGGACAAGTCCTCAACCATCTCTATGGCTTCGATGACTCCAAGGCCAAAATTGACGAAACTCTGGGCCTGGAGAGACTTGTAAAGGGAGTCGCTCATCCCGGGCGTTTTTTCTACAGAGTCCATTAAGAACCCGGATTTCATCCAGCCCATTACCATCTGAGCGCCGTCGTGCATCGACAGCAGGAAAAGCCCTTTTCGTGTATTGGCATTACTGGTCGTGAGTTTTTTAAGTCTGCGGGAGAAAGACTTGAAGGCACGGTTAAGCTTTTTCGAGCCGAGACTGACTTTGACGTCGTGAACCACGTCGGAGGTAAACGAGGTGGCTTTCCTGTCTTTAGTAACAGGATGAATAAATTCCATCTGCCAGCCCTGGTCCATTTTTCTCAGGGTGTCGAGTAAAGGAATATAGTCGTCACTGATCCTGTTGCTTTCGTAAATGGACGACATTGTATTAGTAAAAGCCAGTGCCAGTGCTTCTGCCTTCTGGTGTTTTGACATCAGGCTGGCAGTCAGAGGCTGGTCAGACTGGGGGTTGATCAGTGCTGAGAGAGGCTTGACCTTGTTGGGTAGCCCATTAAGAGCCATGGCCTGACTGAACCGGCGGTAAGCCACCGGATCAAGGCGGGGATGCAGCGAATTGTGATTCTTTGGTGATGATAGCCGGATGACACTGCTCTCATGGGCTCGCAGTAGAAATTCCGGGGCATTTTTCTCATGGGCTGACTTGAAATGAAAGCTGCCGATGTTGTTAAAAACCGTTTTGGGCAGCCGGGTAAAATCTTTTATAAAGCCTTTAAAAGCATCGTTGTCGCCATCGGTATTCTGCATCAGAACGGAGCCGATGCTTTCCTGGTGGCAGAATTCACGGATAAACCCTCTGAGCATTTCTGCTTTTGGGGTTGCACCGGGATCAATGCTGCCGAGCTTGCCCACAAGCGAGAGACTGTTGTAAGCCCCGCCGGGTATGCGGGTGACCGACTCACCATAGGGAGATAACAATATGCCCTGTTCCGGCCTGTAGAGCAGGGCCTCTGTGTTGGGGTTGTTCTTGCCCTGTTGCTGTGCCGACAGCCACGAGTCAACGTCCAGGGCAACAATCGTATGGAAACCGCGCACGGGTTTACGTTTCAAAGCGGCATCGGCGCGAAAGCTTCTTTGCCATTTTAGTTTTGCCTGAATCCTGGCCATAAGGGAGCCGGGTCTGGCAGAGAGTGCGCCAATGTCCACCCTGGAATAACGGGTGCCGGGGAGAGTAAAGATGCTTCTGGGAGATTTGGAGCGTCGGAACAGGCGCTGGACAAACCGGTCGGCCTTTTTCCCGAAAGAGTCCGGGTCCGGCCTCGAACAGCTGGTATCGCGTTTTTGGCGACCGGAAGAAGAACAGCCCGCATCGATATCGCCAAATAGCTTCTCAACAGCTTTCCTTTCCTGGTCATTGAACTCGCTTTCCATCGAGAGAAACTTTGTTACCTGTAAATTAAGGGCCTGAACGTTCTCTCTCAGTGTCATCACGGCGGGTCGTCGGGCAGCCTCCTGACTCATTTCCGCCACGTCTAGCTTCAGAAGCTCAATGATGTCATTCAGATACGACCTGTTATCAATCATAAGCCAGGTGCTTTCTCCGTTTTGATGGAGTTGTTCCCTGAGCCTGATAATTATTCTGTTGACGTGCTGTAATTGACTATCGTTAATAGCTGTTATGGAGCGATCCAGGAAAGGCTCGATATTTTGGCCCAGGGAATGAATTTCTTGCGTCAGGTTCTGAACCGCAGTAAGTGTCTCGGACAGAATATTGCCATCACTGGTGTCAGCACGCCCCACTTCAACGCCATCGTTACCAGTCCCATGTTGTGGAGATGACTCACTCAGAGTGCCCGGGCGAACCATTATGGGTATGGGGTTGGAGAAATCCTGGCTCACCTCCTGTTGCGGAGAGGAAGCTGGCAATGAGTAAGGATCACCCGAATGGCTGCTGACAGAAGCCGATGTGGAAGCCTGAGTGTTATCTTCGGGTTGTATCATTCCCCGGAGAGAAAGCGGGGGGCTGAGTCGGATTCTTTTGCGGGGAGGTTCTTTCCCTGAAATCGCCCCACTCTCACTTGTTACCCCCCCTTTTTTGGGTTTACTTTGTTTTACGGGTATATCGCTGTCTCCGTCTCCTTCGGTGTCACTTGGCATCAGTATTGATGTATCAAGGTCATCCGAATTGACAGAGGCCAAATCCTCTTGGGTTAAGCTAAACCAGAGACGCTGGTTATCGGGCAGGAATTCACCGGAAGGTCCTGCCTGCGGGCTTTGGGGTTCTAATGGCCCGGGAGGCTCAGGTAACTGAGGAAATTCAGGAGGGGCAGCGTCACTGGGCAGTGACGCCAGTACAGAATTATAAATTTCTTTGCCCTCGGGGGATTCAAAAAAAGTTCTGAACTGATCACTTGTTCTTTTATAGTGAGCGCGGCCCAATACGCGAAGGGGAGCTAGCTCTTTGTCATCAAAAACATATTCCAGCGGCGCTACTAATTCCGTTACTTTTCTTGCCTTGATTGCAATGACGAACGCATTTTTAAATCCCTTTCTGAGTTGTGGGTTATCGCTCAGCACAGTCAGGCGATGAACGCCAAGATTGTATTTTTTGAAAGAAATCAGTTCTTTAAGACCATAAACGTTAGCACGTACCTTTATATGAAGACCTTCGTCTTCTTTTGTGTACGTGAAGTTGTCTATTTGTGAGAGCTGACCAGGCAGGAGCAGGCGGGGCTCTGTGCCGGGACGCGGCGGAAGCAGGGGCGGATGGTCAGCCGGTGGCGTGAACATATTATCGATAAGGGCTTTGCCCCGCTCGGAGTCAAAGAATGTTTTAAATTTGTCGGTATCCTGAGTATATTTTCTATAAAGCTTCTTAAGCGATTCCAGCCAGATATCGGTTAAAGGTCTTAACCGTTCTTTAAGCTGAGCAAATTTGTCGAACGCCTGCACAGACTTAAACGCAATTTTAAACTCTTCACGTCGCTCGGGGCTTTCACTATCAATGTCTATTCTACTTATTTGGTAGTTGAACAGTTTAAAACTGATCAAGTTATAAAGACCGTCAGGGGTAGCAGTCACTCTTATGTTCAGGCTTCTGTCATTATTAATAGTGCATGACAGACTTTTTGTACCGGGCAAGAATGGGCGAAGTAACGAATCAGGGAGGAGATAAGGGGGTATTTGATCACCGGCTTGTAAGCCTAATATTTTTTTAGCAAGTTCCTTACCCGTTTCAGAAGAAAATAATGTATGGAATGGGGCGCTTTTCTTTTTGTATTCCGAGTATTTGCCGTTCAAAACCTCCAGAGGTACAAGTTCCCTGTCATCGAAAACTTTTTTCAAATCATTAATGAAGGAGATATATTTTTTGTGAGTAAGCGCAGATTCGAAAGCAATATTAAACCCCTTCCGAAGTCCGGGGTTGTCTGTGCAAACATCAATACTCTGTATTACTTTACCTTTTAGTCCTTTAATCCCGATCAGTTCTCTAAGTCCAAAAGCATCGCCGTAGACTGATACTGTGAAGCTGCCATCATTGTTAACAATGTATTGTAAATTTTCCCTGTCAGAGGTCAGGTTATCCTGATCTGGTAGCAGAAGAATGGGCCTTTTATCAGAGGGTAATGGCTCGGGTATCTGATAAACGAGTTGTGTCTCCAGTATGTTTTTCTCAATCACTTTTCCCTGGTCAGAAGCAAAAAACTCATGAAATGAAGAGCTGAGATTTATATAGTTATGGCTAGAACGTAAAGCTTTTAATGGCTGTAGCTCCCTTTCTTCGAAAAAACCTTCAAGACCATCGATTAATTTCTGATATGTTTTTTTACTCAGTGCCACTCTGAATGCGGCTTTAAATCCTTTCAGAAGTGCCGGACTATAAGCCTTGATAATAATATTGTTTATTTTTTTTCCGGTCAGCTGGAATTTGATCAGTTCTTTAAGGCCGAAAGCATCAGCGATTAACTCTATATTCAAGCTCCCGTCAGCATCTGAAGTCTGTTTTAATGTATCCCTGTGTTGATTCTGGTTATCCTGGCCAGGTAGGAGCAATAAGGGTTTTTCTATCAGCGTTGAGCTATTCTGGATTACTTCTCTATCGTCATGCTGCCTGAGAGGGGTGATCGCATAGTCAGGGTACTCATTGTTTAATGTGTATATGTTTTTATGGATAGATGAAAAATGCACTCCGGAGTTTTGAGTGTAAGTAAGCTTTTTGTACAGATCGTTGTAATGGCGATAGCTCTCTCCCTGTTTAGGCCTTTCGTAATGCAGAGCCTGTACATCCAGGTCATTTATAATGACATCGCCCTGGTTATTACGGCTTGCTGCTATTGAGTCTCCGAAAATGGATTTTACAAATTTAATGATGTACTGATAATTATGTTGGGTTTCTATTGAATCTGTAGAGTATTCAATGCGTATGGACAGAGTGGTATCTTTTGTGGGTTGAAAAGGTGTTCCATGAATTATTGTGTTGGGGTGTAAAATTTCTGCTCTGTTGACTCCTTTTTGTTTTTTAGTTAAGTCCCACCTCATATAAACGACAGTCTTGCCAGGGTTTTTTAAATACTCTTGTCTGGCTTGAATGAGTGTTTCAGGTTTTTTGCTCATTAATAGAATGATTTTTTTATCACTGCCGGTATAGTGACCGCTCCCTGATGCTTCTGAATGCGAATTATCTGTTTCATAATAGAGCAAGTTATGTCTATTTAGGTAATCTACTATTTTCTTTTTACTGCTGTCGCCCTTAAATGCATCCCGGCCTAACAGCTCACCATAAGGGTCCATTTCGTTAATCGGAGCGCCATAGGGACCCAAGTCAAAGAGCTCTTTTAAGGTGGTTTTGGATGTTTTGGTAAAATTTTCATCACTGATAGTGTTCAGTTGCGCCCTCCCATCACCCGACTCAAACACAGTCTCAAGATCAGACAACTGATGTGAGATTAAGCAAATCGGCTTTTCAGACTTGGGTAATGAAGCAACGATGCCGGCTGTCCTGAGTATGTAGTCGGCATGCAAATCTATCTCATTGGTGATGGGGGCAATGGGAGCATGGATGTTACTATATTTCAGTGCGTCTTCCAGTCGCGTTATCGACATAGGCTTAAACAGCTCACCAATAACCTCAAGATCCTTGTCTGCAATACGTGTGTTCAAATCCAGTCTACTGAAATAGGCTGGATGATCAGGTACTGCGTTTTTATAAGGTGCTTTAAGGGACTCAAGTTTTTCTCTTTCATCGCGATCCAGCGGCGGTATAACATTATTGGCCGATAATATTCCAGCTATATCTGCAAGCAGTGAGACTCCTGCTGCTTTGTTAAGGTAAGTGTTTTGGCGTCTTGGCAATGACAGAACTGAGCGTACCAATTTGGATGCACTCAGCAGGGGGTATGTCCCAAGCTGAACGTTAATACCCGCTGGGTTTAGCACCAGATAGGATCGAATGGCTCTTTCTGCCAGTTCTGTACTTCCCAGGTAATAGGCGACCATGGAGTAGAGTTTGCCACCTTTGTCTCCCCCAATCCGCCTGGCAGGGTTGTTTTCTTTGTCAGCCATATCAACGATGGTGATACCCATTTTTTTCAGTGTATCGATATATCGAGCCTGCTGCGCTTGTATCTTTTTTACTTCCTCTGCTTTTCCGTATTGATCAGACAGAGTTTTTGTTATTTTTTCTATATCAAGGATTTCATCGTCCGATAGAGCATCGCTGATAATCTTTTTTCTTTCGTTGAAAGCTAGTTTTTCTAATGCTGTATTCTCCACAAGGCTCGATCCGGAACGGGTTAGCAGGTCTTTACTCCCGTTATATACCTCATCGTTTAATAGTCCCAGGCAGGTTGTTTTAGAGTCTGTGTACAGGGTGACAGGGAAAGTCTGTGTCTTATCAGAAGTCTCGGTTAACTGAAACCTGGCCTCTTTCCACAGGTAAAGAGAGACAACATCGGTAATGTCAAGGGAACCAAGTTTTACGATACTGATGGTCTTTGGCAGGGACAGGTTTGGGTTTTGATTTGGGTTTTGGTTTGGCATAACGACAACCTCAACAATATCTATAGAGCCTTTAAAAGAGGGAGAGCCGGTAAACTAAAAATTAACTCTCATTTTTGTACTGATAGGTAGGGCAAGGCTCTGCAGCAGAAAAATAGGCAGAGTAAAGCTTGGTAGATATTCCCGTTTTTCACAAATATTCTTGAATAGAATGTCTGAATAATTTGTTTAAGACGACAATGGTCATAAAATTCAATACTGTTTAACACACGGTTTGTTTTATACTCCTCTGTTGGTTTAATACCCACGCAGAGGAGCAGGCAGTGGACAAAATTACGGTACAGGGCGCGAGAACTCATAATCTGAAGAACATCGATCTGGAAATGCCCAGGGACAGCCTGATTGTCATTACAGGCCTGTCCGGCTCCGGTAAATCTTCACTGGCGTTCGATACCCTGTACGCTGAAGGCCAGCGCCGTTATGTTGAGTCTTTGTCAGCCTATGCCCGCCAGTTTCTGTCGATGATGGAAAAACCGGATGTTGATCATATAGAAGGCCTGTCTCCAGCTATTTCCATCGAGCAAAAGTCCACCAGTCATAACCCTCGCTCGACGGTGGGCACCATTACCGAAATATACGACTATCTTCGTCTGCTCTTTGCCCGCACCGGTATACCACGCTGCCCAAAACACCATCAGCCTTTGGAAGCCCAGACGGTCAGCCAGATGGTCGACCAGATTCTTGCGATTCCCGAAGGCACCAAATTAATGCTGTTGGCTCCGGTGGTCAGGGATCGAAAAGGTGAACACCTGCATGTCTTCAATGAGCTAAAAACCCAGGGCTTTATCCGCGCCCGCATCAACGGCATTGTCACCGACCTGGATAACCCTCCGGCCCTGGACAAGAAAAAGAAACACACCATTGAAGTCGTGGTGGATCGCTTTAAGGTGCGGGCTGATCTGCAACTGCGTCTGGCTGAATCCATTGAAACGGCATTAGACCTGACTGATGGACTGGTATCCGTGAGCTATATGGACGGTGAACAGGATGATGTTGTTTATTCCGCTCGTTTTGCCTGCCCTGAGTGTGGCTACAGCATCAATGAGCTGGAACCACGCATGTTCTCCTTTAATAACCCGGCGGGTGCCTGTCCTGGCTGTGACGGACTGGGTATTAAACAGTTCTTCGACCAGGATCGTATTGTTCAGAACCCTGAGCTAACTCTGGCAGAGGGTGCGATACGGGGCTGGGACCGACGCAGTGTTTATTACTTTCACATGCTGAAGTCTCTGGCAAAACATTACGGATTTAATATTGATACGGCCTTTGATGATCTTACCGCTGAGCAGCAGGAAACCATCCTGTACGGCTCCGGTGATGAGCAGATTGATTTCAGTTACGTGAATGACCGTGGCGATATCTATCAAAAACGCCACCGCTTTGAAGGTATCATCCCAAACTTTGAACGACGCTACCGGGATACCGAATCCCAGGCTGTGCGGGATGAGCTGTCGAAATACCTGAGTACTCAGAACTGTCCGGGCTGTAAAGGGTCGCGCCTGCGTGTGGAGTCACGCAATGTCTTTGTGCAGGAAGAAACCCTGCCAGAGCTGGTGAAGTTGCCTGTTGAGCGAGCACTGACCTATTTCAACGACTTAAAACTGCCGGGCAACCGGGGTGAGATTGCTGAAAAGATCCTTAAGGAAATTTGTGAGCGCTTAAGCTTTCTGGTCAACGTTGGTCTGAATTACCTGACCCTGGATCGCAGCGCCGATACTCTGTCCGGTGGTGAAGCCCAGCGTATCCGCCTTGCCAGCCAGATTGGTGCCGGGCTGGTGGGGGTTATGTATATCCTTGATGAACCCAGTATTGGATTGCATCAGCGAGATAATGAACGCCTGCTTAACACCCTGACTCGACTGCGTAATCTTGGCAACACTGTCATTGTCGTAGAACACGATGAAGACGCGATTCGCATGGCAGACCATGTGATTGATATCGGTCCGGGGGCAGGCATTCATGGGGGGGAAATTATTGCCCAGGGTTCTCCTCAGCAAGTAATGGACACTGAACAGTCTCTGACCGGCCAGTACCTGTCAGGTTCTAAAGCTATAGCGGTTCCGGAAAGCCGCACACCAAGGGACAAAAAGAAGGTTCTTAAACTGTCTGGCTGTTCCGGCAATAATCTGAAAAATGTCACTCTGGAAATTCCTGTCGGTCTGATGACCTGTGTCACCGGTGTTTCCGGCTCTGGTAAATCGACCCTGATCAACAGCACCCTGTATCCTATTTGTGCGACTGACCTGAACAAGGCGACAACCCTCAGTCCGGCGTCGTACAAAAAAATTACCGGCATGAGTCATTTCGATAAATGCATTGATATTGACCAGAGCCCGATTGGCCGCACGCCACGCTCTAACCCCGCCACTTACACCGGTATTTTTACCGCTATTCGTGAACTGTTTGCCGGCACCCAGGAAGCTCGCTCCAGGGGCTATAAACCTGGCCGCTTCAGTTTCAACGTCAAAGGTGGACGCTGTGAAGCCTGTCAGGGTGACGGGGTCATCAAGGTAGAAATGCACTTTTTGCCAGACATCTACGTACCCTGTGATGTCTGCAAGGGTAAGCGTTATAACCGGGAAACCCTTGACGTTAAATACAAGGGCAAAAGCATTGATGAAGTGCTGGATATGACCGTGGAAGAAGCACTGACGTTTTTCGAAGCGATTCCCGCTATCAAGCGTAAACTGCAAACACTGATGGACGTTGGTCTGTCGTATATTCATCTGGGGCAGAACGCGACCACTTTGTCTGGTGGTGAAGCCCAGCGGGTCAAGCTGGCAAAAGAGCTGTCCAAGCGGGATACCGGCAAAACCATGTATATTCTGGATGAGCCAACAACGGGTCTGCACTTCCACGATATACAACAGCTGCTGAATGTTCTGCACCGTCTGCGGGATCATGGTAATACTGTCGTTGTGATAGAACACAATCTGGATGTGATTAAAACCGCAGACTGGATTGTGGATCTTGGGCCAGAAGGCGGTGATGGCGGTGGTGAAATCATTGCCACCGGCACGCCCGAAGCCGTTGCTGAGATGGATAGTTCCCACACAGGGCGTTTCCTGAAACCTATGCTGCCCCTGATGCAATAACGATTGATGTGACACACTCCCTCCACTAAATCGGCAAGCCGATTCTAGTGGGAGTTTCTAATCGGGAATTACGTGCGACCCACTATGTCAAATAACATAGCCTCTCGCTGTCGTACAGGTTGCCGAACTACGACAGGGGAACTCTTTACACATACCTCGCTATCCATCTCCATCCAAACCTTCAAAGGTCGCGCCGCTCCCAATGAGAGGCTATGGATGGAGAATTTCGCAAGGTTCGTTAAAGCAGACGACTGCAAGCTGATACTGATTGCAGTCGCTGTCCTAACCCTGACCAATAGCCCTATCTCGTAATTCGTTATAAACACTTTTGTATCCACTGGTTAGCACCCCTGAAAATACGTCATCATACGAACAAAACCTCACTTAAAATAATGGATATATCGCATATAAGTTTGTTCCAACTATAGAAAAACCAGCTACCTTATATCTCAACCTTAATAGACAGTTGGACTTATAATGAAAGTTATCAACCAATTCCTAATCGCTTTAGTTGTTGTCCCGTTGTCGTTTTTTCCGAAAAATCTTTACGCGAGTGATCAATATTTCTGGCTAGCGCGGATACTGCCAAACTTGAGAACTATCGCAACAGCACTGGTTAGAGTTTCTCCCCAGCATTTACAGTCAGTCGCTTCGCTTCAAGCCAGAGCTTTTTATCTGAATGGTATGCAAACAGCCTCAAGATCACCTGGTTCAGTCGGTCGAGTTTTGGGAATAAATGATTTAGTGCGTCAGGACTGGTCAGTACTTCCGCAACAGAACATAGATATTAATTCGGAGACTGGACGTACTTCTTCAGACTACTTTACCCCTCAACAGCCAGTGGGCCATTTCAGCACATCACTGGCTGATAGCCTTTTCAGCATAATAGGAAGTAACTTCCCCCATCAACCATTACTATTTGGTGCCGGTGCGCACAGCGTCCCTTTTTCTACACTGCTATCCACCAGACCGTTATTTGATCAGCCAAGGGTTTTAGAATTCACTCCCCCGGGTACTAACCACCCAATCATCGTGGGTTTACAACCTTTAACTGATAATTCTGCTCGTTTACGTCCACGATCATCGTTGGCCGAGGCAATCGAACACGCCTTACCTTCCAGGGCTGAAAGTTCGAATCAAGCTGCTACAAACAACCGTCACGCTTTGTTAAGCAATTTGTTGATGCAACTTAGCACTGGAGGAACATCTGGAGGTACAAGTGGTCTGCTGTACTTCTCCCGCCCCCATGGGGCTTACCTGCACTGGCCGAATCACGGTCAACATTTATCCGTCCTTGTGCCCCACGATACAGTAATCAGGCTCGGCCTGATTAATGGTGCAACAGGAGACAACACAAAGCATCTCGAACCTGATCATTGGGGCGAACCGGATTAACGCGTCCTTTTCTTTCCTGACCGACGGGGAGTTGGTTGTGCAACAGAGGATGTAGAAGGGGGGGTTGACTTTTTACTGGCGTTTTTCCCTTAGGCTTTTTAGCAGGTTTTCGCTTTTTAGCGGATTTCTTTTTACCTTCTTCCAGCCGAGCCTTTTCCGGAAGGTCGGTGACATGAATAAGACCTTCAGCAAAAATATCATCAAGAGCAACAAACAACCCAAAGCCGGTGACCGCAGAGATCACGCCCTTAGTTGATGCCCCGAAAAATACGTTTTCATGCGGATAAATCCCCAGCTTATATAATGGATTTATCGCATATAAGTTTTGCTCCAATTATGGAAAAATCGAGCCACCCTTCATATCTCCACTCAAAAACAGAGGAGCTGATTTGAACGCTTATACTCAGGCTGAACAGTTAATTGCGTCTACCAACACCGACGCAGCACGTCCGTATACCGTTTACACCGAACGTAACATTGACATGATCGAGCAGTTCCGTCAGCTGCCCGAAGCCATGCAGTTTGAAATCAAGGTGGTCGCCAGTGTTATGCCCTTCCGCGTAAACGAATATGTTGTGAACGAACTGATTGACTGGAACGATATCCCTGACGATCCGGTTTTCCGCCTGATGTTTCCGCAGAAAGAAATGCTGAAAGCCGGTGACTTCAAAATGATGGCAGAAATGCATGCTGCCCAAGCCAGTCGTGCAACCATCAAAAAAGCAGCCCACGAGATTCAGCTGAGCATGAACCCGCACCCTGCCGGTCAGCTGGCTATGAATGCTCCGATGGTTAATGGCAAGCCGGTTCAGGGCATGCAGCATAAATACCGTGAAACGGCGCTGTATTTCCCAAGCCAGGGCCAGACCTGCCACAGCTACTGTACGTTCTGTTTCCGTTGGGCGCAGTTTATTGGTGACAGCGATCTGAAAATGGCTGCGACTGAAGCGTCCACCATGCACGCTTACCTGAAAGAGCACAAAGAACTGACTGATCTGTTGTTCACAGGCGGCGATCCGCTGGTTATGAAGACAAAGCTGGTAAAAGAATATCTTGAGCCTCTGTTGCAGCCAGAGTTCGACCACATCAAGAACATCCGTATCGGTTCCAAAACGCTGACCTTCTGGCCTTATCGCTTCACTACTGACGACGATGCGCAGGAGTTGCTGGCACTGTTCAAAAAAATGGTAGACGGCGGCAAGCATCTGGCGTTTATGGCGCACTTCGACCACTACGCTGAGCTGAAAACTGATGTATGTAAAGAAGCCGTTAAACGCATCCGTGGGACTGGCGTCAATATTCGTGCCCAGGCTCCTCTGACTCGCCATATCAACGACAACCCTGATGTATGGGTACAGAACTGGCAGACTCAGCTGTCCATGGGCATCATTCCTTACTACTTCTTTGTAGCCCGTGATACAGGTGCCAAGCACTATTTCGAGATTCCGCTGTACAAAGCGTATGAAATCTATCAGTCAGCTATCATCCGTATGTCTGGCCTGGGTCGTACCGTTCGGGGGCCATCCATGAGTGCGGGTCCTGGTAAAGTAGAGATCACTGGCATCACTGAAATCAACGGCGAGAAAGTTTTCGTTCTGCGCTTCCTGCAAGGTCGTAGCCCGGAATGGTGCTACCGTCCGTTCTTTGCTAAATACGACGAAGAAGCCACCTGGCTGGACGACCTGAAGCCAGCCTTTGGCGCAGAAAAATTCTTCTTTGAAGATGAATACAAAGAAATGTGCAAGGCACGCGGCGTTTAACTTACACCGTCATCCCCGCGCAGGCGGGGAGCCACTGTTCGTGGTGCTCTCTTCTTTTACGACAGTCCATCTTCGTGGGAATGGAGAGTTCAGGTACTTTGAAACAGGGAACTTACCCTGTCTATGAAGCTCAAAGTCAGAAAACGCCTGGGTACAGGTAGCTCGAAACCGGGGTGGGTAACCTGAAGAGACTGTGCGTGCCCCTGTATCCGTATATTAGTGATCACTGGAGAATTGAACAGTTCAGGTATCCATACTGTTTGCCTCATAATTACTCAATAACCCCTACATTGACCACATGGAAGCCAGCAAGAAGCGTATTCAATAACATCCGCCAGTCTCGGAAACGAACCGGTGCCGTTTAACCTGTCTGTCAGATAATCCCAAAATGAAAGACCATGCTGGCGACACGTTTTCTTCAGGCTGGCAAAGGTGTCGCGACATTGCCGCCCGGCATCGCTTCGCGTCCCGCCACTAATCTTGCGTCGTTTCACAATCGGGTAGAAGGAGCTATCAATTGCAGCTCCAACCCCCTGTCGAGTCGCCCAAGGGTAATTTCTCAAAAAGTTCTGGCTGTCAGGCGCCTGTTGACTATCCTTCCATGCCATGAATTTCCCCTCCTCGGTGACCAATGCCCAGCATGGCTATCCAGGCCAAAAAGTTCTGGAGTATCTTGTTCAACTCCAGCAACAGAACGCCTGGCTTAAGCAGCCACTTGACTGGTCGCAAAAAGAACCAGAATCGTCACAGAAAGGGAACACTCCCACGCCAAACAGGCCTGAGTTTATTGAAGAGAGATTTACCAGCATGACCAGACTCTTTTTTTTTCTGGCTTTCCTTTTGCTGTTGCCATTATGCCACGGACATGATCCCTTGTTTGAACCTTACCTGCCTGTCTCGCAGGCTCTGGGTATTGGTAATTTCGACAAGCCTGAGGTCAGTTCCCTGGCTATTGTGACCTGGATGATGGCGGGTCATAGCGGGTCGGCTTCCGGGCAGGTCGATTGGCCATTTGCAGGCTATTTCGGGTTTGGAGATAGTCGCCTCACCGGTCAGAAGGCCCACCCTGAAATGGTGTCGGCCATGCCGACCCCTGAGGCCGGTTCGGTTGAAACCCTGCTCTGCCTTGAGCCTGCCACCCACACAATTAATCCACTGCCTTACAATTGTCGCTCCCTGCCAGCCGATGCCTGTGGCCTGGTTGTAAGCCATGACCCCGAAGTGGTTGACGGGGAGCCTGCTCCCCTGTTTTTCCCCTTTCCCTGTGACCTTCCTTTCACGAAGGCAGGCGCCAGCCTGTATCCATTGCCCTGCGACGATGAACTCTGTCTGGGCTGGGAGAGTCATTCGCAGAAAATCACCCTTGACTTCTTTCAGGCCAGAGTACCGGATAACTTCCTGAGGCTGGTTCGACGCGCCGGTGTGCTTCCCGGGTGGTTCTATCAAACCACTGATCAGCAGGGGCAGGTTATTTACTACTGGTATGATTCGCAGGGCAATCGCCACAGCATCAGCCAGCAAGAGTACCGGCTGATGCTGTCCGGGTTATTTGAAAGCTTGATGCGCCGATTCTACCCGGAGGTTTTCGACCCCCCGCTTCCGGCGGGCGGTGGCTGGCATATATGGCTCTATACGAGAAAGAGCAAGCCAGCAGGACGACAAGGCAGTGGCCGTGGGAGAGCAGATGGGAGAGCAGGTGGGGGAGGAAAGATAAAACAGGCTGCCGGAGGAAGAGGGGGCAACTCAGACAGAAAAAGATCAGGCAGTAGATCAGGTCAAAGGTTTGTCCCTTATGCCAGGCCTCAACCAGGAGCCGGAGCTACCAGGTCAAGCAGGAAGTCAGTGAAGGCTAAGGACATCAGGGCAGCTGAAACAATAGCGAGCCTGGTGAAGAAGTTTAAAACAGGCGCTCTGGAAGCAGCAGCAAAAAGGTTTAAGAAAAGATACAACGGTAAAGATCATGGATACTTTTGCAACCGGATCAATTTAGCCACTAAGGAACGAGGGTTTCCCCTGACATTGGAAGAGAAAAAACAATTACAACCTTTTGTCACTCATTTAGCAGAGGTTATTTTATCCAGTCAGTTTAGTGGCAAGAGCCTCAGTACCTGTGTACACAGCTTGACGTCAAGCCAGTTGCTCTACCCATCCGTAAGCGATGGGAATTTAACAAGGGAGATTAACGCCTTAACTAAAGCCTTGCTGATTCGAGTGGCTCAAGTCAGGGACCTTGATAGTCAAGGGGTCTCCAACCTGCTTCGGGCGCTGGCGAAGCTGGTGGAGAACGGACTCGAAATGCAACAGGCCAACAGGGCGGTGAGGGCATTGTTACCGCAGGTGGTGCAGGTAGCAGAAAAGCAGGCCAGCAGGGCGCAGTTGTCGCAGACGGCAAAGGAAACGAGCCCACGGGACAGGTTCAGTTCTCAAGGGGTCTCCAACCTGATGTGGGCGCTGGCGAAACTGGTGGAGAACGGACTCGAGATGCCGCAGGCCAAAAGTGCGGTGACGGCGCTGTTGCCGCTGGTGGTGCAGATGGCAGAGGGAATGAGTCCCGAGCCCGAGGACAGGTTCAGTTCTCAAGGGGTCGCCAACCTGATGTGGGCGCTGGCGAAACTGGTGGAGAACGGACTCAGGATGCGAAAGGTCAACAGGGCGGTGACGGCGCTGTTGCCGCAGGTGGTGCAGATGGCAGAGGGAGCGAGCCTCCGGACCGGGTTTAGTCCTCAGGAAGTCACCAACCTGCTGTGGGCGCTGACGAAATTGGTGGGGAACGGGCTCGAAATGCAGCAGGCCCACAGAGCGGTGACGGCGCTGTTGCCGAAGGTGGTACAGATAGCAGAGAGAACGGGTCTCCGAGCCGGGTTTAATCCCCAGGAAGTCGCCAACCTGCTGTGGGCGCTGGCGAAACTGGTGGGGAACGGACTCAGGATGCGAAAGGCCAACAGGGCGGTGACGGCGCTGTTGCCGCAGGTGGTGCAGGTGGCAGAGGGAGCGAGTTGCCAAGATGGGTTTATTCCACAACACGTCGCCAGCCTGCTGGGGGCGCTGACGAAACTCATGGAGAACGGACTCGAAATACAGCAGGCTCACAGGGTGGTGACGGCACTGTTGTTGCGGGTGGCACAGATAGCAGAGGGAACGAGCCTCCGAGCCGGGTTTAATCCTCAGGAAGTCGCCAACCTGCTGTGGGCGCTGGCGAAACTGGTGGAGAACGGACTCAGGATGCGAAAGGCCAACAGGGCGGTGACGGCGCTATTGCCGCAGGTGGTGCAGGTGGCAGAGGGAGCGAGCCTCCGAGCCGGGTTTAATCCTCAGACAGTCTCCAGCCTGCTGTGGGCGCTGGCAAAACTTGTGGAAAACGGACTCGAAATGCAGCAGGGCCAAAGGGCGGTGACGGCACTGTTGCCGCAGGTGGTACAGATGTCAGAGGGAACGAGCCTCCTGGCCGGTTTTGTTCCACAACACGCTGCCAGCCTGCTGTGGGCGCTGGCGAAACTGGTGGAGAACGGACTTGAGATGCAGCAGGCCCAAAGGGCGGTGACGGCGCTGTTGCCGCTGGTGGTGCAGATGGCAGAGGGAGCGAGCCTCCGAGCCGGGTTTAATCCTCAGGAAGTCGCCAACCTGCTGTGGGCGCTGGCGAAACTGGTGGGGAACGGGCTCGAAATGCAGCAGGCTCACAGGGCGGTGACGGTACTGTTGCCGCAGGTGGTACAGATGGCAGAGGGAGCGAGCCCCCAGGCTGAGTTCAGCTCTCAAGGGGTCGCCAACCTGCTGTGGGCGCTGGCGAAACTGGTGGAGAGCGGACTCGAAATACCGCAGACCAACAGGGCGGTGACGGCACTGTTGACGCAGGTGGTACAGATGGCAGAGGGAACGAGCTCTCATGCCGGGTTCACTTCTCAAGGGATCTCCAACCTGCTGTGGGCGCTGGCGAAACTGATGGAGAACGGGCTCGGAATGCAGCAGGCTCACAGGGCGGTGACGGCACTGTTGACGCAGGTGGTACAGATAGCAGAGGGAAGGAACCTCCGGGCCGGGTTTAATCCTCAGGAAGTCGCCAACCTGCTGTGGGCGCTGGCGAAACTGATGGAGAACGGACTCGAAATGCAGCAGGCTCACAGGGCGGTGACGGCACTGTTGCCGCAGGTGGTACAGGTGGCAGGGGGAATGAACCTCCGGGCTGGGTTTAATGCTCAGGAAGTCGCCAACCTGCTGTTGGCGCTGGCGAAACTGGTAGAGAACGGACTCGAAATGCAGCAGGCCAACAGGGCGGTGACGGCACTGTTGTTGCAGGTGGTACAGATGGGAGAGGGAACGAGCCCCCAAGTCAAGTTTAACTCTCAGGATATAGCCAGCATACTTTGGTCAATAGCTTTCCTGGGAGAATTTATTGAGCCTCAAACAATTGAGGGCGTATTAAATAGCGTCTCTTTTGATAAACAATATTCATTATTATCACAAGCTCAGCTGCTTTGGAGTTTTATGGTATTTATGGCCAGAAAGGTTTCAATTAATAACCAGTTAATATTGCTGGTGGAATCCTGGTATCAAACTTTGGCACAACAAAAAAATGATGAGCAAGTGGAATCACTGTTAACAATAGCCGGGATATGGCTTGAGCAAGAACCATTTTTTAATCCGAAATACGAAACTCGTTCCTCCCAATTACAGAATGACTTTAAAACCAAATTGACTAATAAATTTCCCAATATAGAGTTCTCAGAGGAACAGTCTTTTGAAAATTTACCTCCGCTTGATTTTTTTATAGGTAATCCCTATCGATTAGGTATTGAAATTCAGGGACCACATCATTATACGGACCAGGAGTCATTATCAAAAACAGGAAAGACGATCCTGAAGGTTGAGACATACAAAAAGATAGGCCTCGATGTCATAGAAGTGCCTTACAGGCATCTGGATAGAGATAATTTAAGTTGGGTTTGGGCTATTTTGTTGAAAAAACAGAGTGTGATTCAGCAACCTCGATCATCTCAGTAAATATTCGGTGAACCCATAGCCTTGGAGGTCGAGTCGCCAAGGGTAATTTCTCAAAAAGTGCTGGTTGTCAGGCGCCTGTTGACTATCCTTCCATGCCATGAATTTCCCCTCCTCGGTGACCAATGCCCAGCATGGCTATCCAGGCCAAAAAGTTCTGGAGTATCTTGCTCAACTCCAGCAACAGAACGCCTGGCTTAAGCAGCCACTTGGCTGGTCGCAAAAAGAACCAGAATCGTCACAGAAAGGGAACACTCCCTCGCCAAGCAGTCCTGAGTTTATTGAAGAGAGATTTACCAGCATGACCAGACTCTTTTTTTTTCTGGCTTTCCTGTTGCTGTTGCCATTATGCCACGGACATGATCCCTTGTTCGAACCTTACCTGCCTGTCCCGCAGGCTCTGGGTATTGGTAATTTCGACAAACCTGAGGTCAGTTCCCTGGCTATTATGACCTGGATGATGGCGGGTCATAAGGGGTCGGCTTCCGGGCAGGTCGATTGGCCTTTTGCGGGCTATTTCGGGTTTGGAGATAGCCACCTCACCGGTCAGAAGGCCTACCCTGAAATGGTGTCGGCCATGCCGACCCCTGAGGCCGATTCGGCTGAAACCCTGCTCTGCCTTGAGCCTGCCACCCACACAATCAATCCACTGCCTTACAATTGTCGCTCCCTGCCAGCCGATGCCTGTGGTCTGGTTGTAAGCCATGACCTCGAAGTGGTTGACGGGGAGCCTGCTCCCCTGTTTTTCCCCTTTCCCTGTGACCTTCCTTTCACGAAGGCAGGCGCCAGCCTGTATCCATTGCCCTGCGACGATGAACTCTGTCTGGGCTGGGAGAGTCATTCGCAGAAAATCACCCTTGACTTCTCTCAGGCCAGAGTGCCGGATAACTTCCTGAGGCTGGTTCAACGCGCCGGTGTGCTTCCCGGGTGGTTCTATCAAACCACTGATCAGCAGGGGCAGGTTATTTACTACTGGTATGATTCTCAGGGCAATCGCTACAGCATCAGCCAGCAAGAGTACTGGCTGATGCTGTCCCGGTTATTTGAAAGCCTGATGCACCGATTCTACCCGGAGGTTTTCGACCCCCCGCTTCCGGCGGGCGGTGGCTGGCATATATGGCTCTATACGAGAAAGAGCAAGCCAGCAGGACGACAAGGCAGTGGCCATGGGAGAGTAGGAGGGAGAGGAAAGATACAACTGGCTGCCGGAGGAAGAGGGGGCAACCCAGACAGAAAAAGACCAGACAGTAAACCAGGTCAAAGGCCTGTCGCTTATGTCAAGCCTCAACCAAGAGCGGGAGCCACCGGGACAAGGAAGATGCCAGAGAAGGCTCCGGACACCAGGGCAGCTGAAACAATAGCGAGCCTGGTGAAGGAGTTTAAAACAGGCGATCTGGAAGCGGCAGCAAAAAGGTTTAAGAAAAAATACAACGGCAAAGATCATAGCTACTTTTGCAACCGGATCAAGTTAGCCACCAAGAAGCGAGGTTTTTCCCTGACACTGGAAGAGAAAAAACAATTACAACCTTTTGTCACTCATTTAGCAGAGGTTATTTTATCCAGTCAGTTTAGTGGCAAGAGCGTCAGTACCTGTGTACACAGCTTGACGTCAAGCCAGTTGCTCTACCCATCCGTAAGCGATGGGAATTTAACAAGGGAGATTAACGCCTTAACTAAAGCCTTGCTGATTCGAGTGGCTCAAGTCAGGGACCTTGATAGTCAAGGGGTCTCCAACCTGCTTCGGGCGCTGGCGAAACTGGTGGAGAACGGACTCGAAATGCAACAGGCCAACAGGGCGGTGAGGGCATTGTTACCGCAGGTGGTGCAGGTAGCAGAAAAGCAGGCCAGCAGGGCGCAGTTGTCGCAGACGGCAAAGGAAACGAGCCCACGGGACAGGTTCAGTTCTCAAGGGGTCTCCAACCTGATGTGGGCGCTGGGGAAACTGGTGGAGAACGGACTCGAGATGCCGCAGGCCAAAAGTGCGGTGACGGCGCTGTTGCCGCTGGTGGTGCAGATGGCAGAAGGAATGAGTCCCGAGCCCGAGGACAGGTTCAGTTCTCAAGGGGTCGCCAACCTGCTGTGGGCACTGGCGAAACTGGTGGAGAACGGACTCAAAATGCAGCAGGCTCACAGGGCGGTGGCGGCACTGTTGCCGCAGATGGTACAGATGGCAGAGGGAGCGAGCCTCCGGATCGGGTTTAGTCCTCAGGAAGTCACCAACCTGCTGTGGGCGCTGACGAAATTGGTGGGGAACGGGCTCGAAATGCAGCAGGCTCACAGGGCGGTGACGGCACTGTTGACGCAGGTGGTACAGATAGCAGAGGGAAGGAACCTCCGGGCCGGGTTTAATCCTCAGGAAGTCGCCAACCTGCTGTGGGCGCTGGCGAAACTGGTGGAGAACGGACTCGAAATGCAGCAGGCTCACAGGGCGGTGACGGCACCGTTGCCGCAGGTGGTACAGGTGGCAGGGGGAATGAACCTCCGGGCTGGGTTTAATGCTCAGGAAGTCGCCAACCTGCTGTGGGCGCTGGCGAAACTGGTGGAGAGAGGACTCGAAATGCCGCAGACCAACAGGGCGGTGACGGCACTGTTGACGCAGGTGGTACAGATGTCAGATGGAACGAGCCTCCGGGCCGGGTTCCGTTCTCAGGGGGTCGCCAACCTGCTGTGGGCGCTGGCAAAACTGGTGGAGAACGGACTCGAAATGCAACAGGCTCACAAGGCGATGACGGCACTGTTGCCACAAGTGGTGGAGGTGGCAGAGAAAAAGAGCCTCGAGGCCGGGTTCAGTTCTCAAGCGGTCTCCAACCTGCTGTGGGCGCTGGCAAAACTGGTGGAGAACGGGCTCGTAATGCAGCAGGCTCACAGGGCGGTGACGGCACTGTTACCGCAGGTGGTACAGGTGAGCCTTCGGGCCGGGTTCTGTTCTCAGGGGGTCGCCAACCTGCTGTGGGCGCTGGCGAAACTGATGGAGAACGGGCTCGAAATGCAGCAGGCTCACAGGGCGGTGACGGCACTGTTGCCGCAGGTGGTGCAGGTGGCAGAAGGAGCGAGCCCCCAGGCTGAGTTCAGTTCTCAAGGGGTCGCCAACCTGCTGTGGGCGCTGGCGAAACTGGTGGAGAACGGACTCGAAATGCATCAGATTCACAGGGCGGTGACGGCATTGTTGTCGCAGGTGGTACAGATGGCAGAGGGAACGAGCCCCCAAGTCAAGTTTAACTCTCAGGATATAGCCAACATACTTTGGTCAATAGCTTCCCTGGGAGAATTTATTGAGCCTCAAACAATTGAGGGCGTATTAAATAGCTTCTCTTTTGATAAACAATATTCAGTATTACCACAAGCTCAGCTGCTTTGGAGTTTTATGGTATTTATGGCCAGAAAGGTTTCAATTAATAACCAGTTAATATTGCTGGTGAAATCCTGGTATCAAACTTTGGCACAACAAAAAAATGATGAGCAATTGGAATCACTGTTAACAATAGCCGGGATATGGCTTGAGCAAGAACCATTTTTTAATCCGAAATACAAAACTCGTCCCTCCCAATTGCAGAATGACTTTAAAACCAAATTGACTAATGAATTTCCCAATATAGAGTTCTCAGAGGAACAGGCTTTTGAAAATTTACCTCCGCTTGATTTTTTTATAGGTAATCCCTATCGATTAGGTATTGAAATTCAGGGGCCACATCATTTTACGGACCAGGAGTCATTATCAAAAACAGGAAAGACGATCCTGAAGGTTGAGACATACAAAAAGGTAGGCCTCGATGTCATAGAAGTGCCTTACAGGCATCTGAATAGAGATAATTTAAGTTGGGTTTGGGCTATTTTGTTGAAAAAACAGAGTGTGATTCAGCAACCTCGATCATCTCAGTAAATATTCGGTGAACCCATAGCCTTGGAGGTCGAGTCGCCCAAGGGTAATTTTTCAAAAAGTTCTGGCTGTCAGGCGCCTGTTGACTATCCTTCCATGCCATGAATTTCCCCTCCTCGGTGACCAATGCCCAGCATGGCTATCCAGGCCAAAAAGTTCTGGAGTATCTTGTTCAACTCCAGCAACAGAACGCCTGGCTTAAGCAGCCACTTGACTGGTCGCAAAAAGAACCAGAATCGTCACAGAAAGGGAACACTCCCACGCCAAACAGGCCTGAGTTTATTGAAGAGAGATTTACCAGCATGACCAGACTCTTTTTTTTTCTGGCTTTCCTTTTGCTGTTGCCATTATGCCACGGACATGATCCCTTGTTTGAACCTTACCTGCCTGTCTCGCAGGCTCTGGGTATTGGTAATTTCGACAAGCCTGAGGTCAGTTCCCTGGCTATTGTGACCTGGATGATGGCGGGTCATAGGGGGTCGGCTTCCGGGCAGGTCGATTGGCCATTTGCAGGCTATTTCGGGTTTGGAGATAGTCGCCTCACCGGTCAGAAGGCCCACCCTGAAATGGTGTCGGCCATGCCGACCCCTGAGGCCGGTTCGGTTGAAACCCTGCTCTGCCTTGAGCCTGCCACCCACACAATTAATCCACTGCCTTACAATTGTCGCTCCCTGCCAGCCGATGCCTGTGGCCTGGTTGTAAGCCATGACCCCGAAGTGGTTGACGGGGAGCCTGCTCCCCTGTTTTTCCCCTTTCCCTGTGACCTTCCTTTCACGAAGGCAGGCGCCAGCCTGTATCCATTGCCCTGCGACGATGAACTCTGTCTGGGCTGGGAGAGTCATTCGCAGAAAATCACCCTTGACTTCTTTCAGGCCAGAGTACCGGATAACTTCCTGAGGCTGGTTCGACGCGCCGGTGTGCTTCCCGGGTGGTTCTATCAAACCACTGATCAGCAGGGGCAGGTTATTTACTACTGGTATGATTCGCAGGGCAATCGCCACAGCATCAGCCAGCAAGAGTACCGGCTGATGCTGTCCGGGTTATTTGAAAGCTTGATGCGCCGATTCTACCCGGAGGTTTTCGACCCCCCGCTTCCGGCGGGCGGTGGCTGGCATATATGGCTCTATACGAGAAAGAGCAAGCCAGCAGGACGACAAGGCAGTGGCCGTGGGAGAGCAGATGGGAGAGCAGGAGGGAGAGGAAAGATACAACTGGCTGCCGGAGGAAGAGGGGGCAACCCAGACAGAAAAAGACCAGACAGTAAACCAGGTCAAAGGCCTGTCGCTTATGTCAAGCCTCAACCAAGAGCGGGAGCCACCGGGACAAGGAAGATGCCAGAGAAGGCTCCGGACACCAGGGCAGCTGAAACAATAGCGAGCCTGGTGAAGGAGTTTAAAACAGGCGATCTGGAAGCGGCAGCAAAAAGGTTTAAGAAAAAATACAACGGCAAAGATCATAACTACTTTTGCAACCGGATCAAGTTAGCCACCAAGAAGCGAGGTTTTTCCCTGACACTGGAAGAGAAAAAACAATTACAACCTTTTGTCACTCATTTAACAGAGGTTATTTTATCCAGTCAGTTTAGTGGCAAGCACGTCAGTACCTGTGTACACAGCTTGACGTCAAGCCAGTTGCTCTACCCATTCGTAAGCGATAGGGGTTTAGCAGGGGAGATTAACGCCTTAACTAAAGCTTTGCTGATTCGAGTGGCTCAAGTCAGGGACCTTGATAGTCAAGGGCTCTCCAGCCTGGTGTGGGCGCTGGCGAAACTGGTGGAGAAGGGGCTCGAAATACAACAGACCCACAGTGCGGTGACGGCACTGTTGCCGCAGGTGGTGGAGGTGGCGGAGCAGTCAAAGAAAAAGCACGAAAAAAACAGCTCAGAGGTGCAGGTAACAGAGCAGGCCAGCAGGGCGCAGTTGCCGCAGGCGGCAGAGGAAACGAGCCCCCGGGACAGGTTCAGCTCTCAAGGGGTCTCCAACGTGCTGTGGGCGCTGGGGAAACTAGTGGAGAAGGGACTCGAAATGCAACAGGTCAACAGTGCGGTGACGGCACTGTTGCCGCTGGTGGTGCAGATGGCAGAAGGAACGAGCCCCGAGGCCGGGTTCAGCTCTCAAGGGGTCTCCAACCTGCTGTGGGCGCTGGCGAAACTGGTGGAGAACGGACTCAGGATGCGACAGGCCAACAGTGCGGTGACGGCGCTTTTGCCACTGGTGGTGCAGGTGGTAGAGCAGAGCAGCAGGGAGGTAGTAGAGGAAATGAGCCCCGAGGCCGGGTTCAATTCTCAAGGGGTCACCAACCTGCTGTGGGCGCTGGCGAAACTGGTGGAGAACGGACTCGAAATGCAACAGGCTCACAAGGCGATGACGGCACTGTTGCCACAAGTGGTGGAGGTGGCAGAGAAAAAGAGCCCCGAGGCTGGGTTCAGTTCTCAAGCGGTCTCCAACCTGCTATGGGTGCTGGCGAAACTGGTGGAGAACGGACTCGAAATGCAACAGGCTCACAGGGCGGTGACGGCACTGTTGACGCAGGTGGTACAGATAGCAGAGGGAAGGAACCTCCGGGCCGGGTTCTGTTCTCAGGGGGTCGCCAACCTGCTGTGGGCGCTGGCGAAACTGATGGAGAACGGGCTCGGAATGCAGCAGGCTCACAGGGCGGTGACGGCACTATTGCCGCAGGTGGTACAGATAGCAGAGGGAAGGGACCTCCGGGCTGGGTTTAATCCTCAGGAAGTCGCCAACCTGCTGTGGGCGCTGGCGAAACTGATGGAGAACGGGCTCGAAATGCAGCAGGCTCACAGGGCGGTGACGGCACTGTTGCCGCAGGTGGTACAGGTGGCAGAAGGAGCGAGCCCCCAGGCCGGGTTTAATCCTCAGGAAGTCGCCAACCTGCTGTGGGCACTGGCGAAACTGATGGAGGACGGACTCAAAATGCAGCAGGCTCACAGGGCGGTGGCGGCACTGTTGCCACAGATGGTACAGATGGCAGAGGGAGCGAGCTCTCAGGCCGGGTTCACTTCTCAAGGGGTCTCCAACCTGCTGTGGGCGCTGGCGAAACTGGTGGAGAACGGACTCGAAATGCAGCAGGCCCAAAGGGCGGTGACGGCACTGTTGCCGCAGGTGGTACAGATGTCAGAGGGAACGAGCCTCCGAGCCGGGTTTGTTCCACAACACGTTGCCAGCCTGCTGTGGGCGCTGGCGAAACTGGTGGAGAACGGACTTGAGATGCAGCAGGCCCAAAGTGCGGTGACGGCGCTGTTGCCGCTGGTGGTGCAGATGGCAGAGGGAGCGAGCCTCCAAGCCGGGTTTAATCCTCAGACAGTCGCCAACCTGCTGTGGGCGCTGGCGAAACTGGTGGGGAGCGGGCTCGAAATGCAGCAGGCTCACAGGGCGGTGACGGCACTGTTGCCGCAGGTGGTACAGGTGGCAGAGGGAGCGAGCCCCCAGGCTGAGTTCAATTCTCAAGGGGTCACCAACCTGCTGTGGGCGCTGGCGAAACTGGTGGAGAACGGGCTCGGAATGCAGCAGGCTCACAGGGCGGTGACGGCACTGTTACCGCAGGTGGTACAGGTGGAAGAGGGAACGAGCTCTCAGGCCGGGTTCACTTCTCAAGGGGTCTCCAACCTGCTGTGGGCGCTGGCGAAACTGGTGGAGAACGGACTCGAAATGCAGCAGGCCCAAAGGGCGGTGACGGCACTGTTGCCGCAGGTGGTACAGATGTCAGAGGGAACGAGCCTCCGAGCCGGGTTTGTTCCACAACACGTTGCCAGCCTGCTGTGGGCGCTGGCGAAACTGGTGGAGAACGGACTTGAGATGCAGCAGGCCCAAAGTGCGGTGACGGCGCTGTTGCCGCTGGTGGTGCAGATGGCAGAGGGAGCGAGCCTCCAAGCCGGGTTTAATCCTCAGACAGTCGCCAACCTGCTGTGGGCGCTGGCGAAACTGGTGGGGAGCGGGCTCGAAATGCAGCAGGCTCACAGGGCGGTGACGGCACTGTTGCCGCAGGTGGTACAGGTGGCAGAGGGAGCGAGCCCCCAGGCTGAGTTCAGTTCTCAAGGAGTCGCCAACCTGCTGTGGGCGCTGGCGAAACTGGTGGAGAACGGACTCGGAATGCAGCAGGCCCACAGGGTGGTGACGGCACTGTTGCCGCAGGTGGTACAGATAGCAGAGGGAAGGAACCTCCGGGCCGAGTTTAATCCTCAGGAAGTCGCCAACCTGCTGTGGGTGCTGGCGAAACTGGTGGAGAACGGGCTCGAAATGCAGCAGGCTCACAGGGCGGTGACGGCACTGTTGCCGCAGGTGGTGCAGGTGGTAGAAGGAGCGAGCCCCCAGGCTGAGTTCAGTTCTCAAGGGGTCGCCAACCTGCTGTGGGCGCTGGCAAAACTGGTGGAGAACGGACTCGAAATTCAGCAGGCCAACAGGACGGTGACGGCACTGTTGTCACAGGTGGTACAGATGTCAGACGGAACGGGCCCCAAAGTCAAGTTTAACTCTCAGGATATAACCAGCATACTTTGGTCAATAGCTTTCCTGGGAGAATTTATTGAGCCTCAAACAATTGAGGGCGTATTAAATAGCTTCTCTTTTGATAAACAATATTCAGTATTATCACAAACTCAGCTGCTTTGGAGTTTTATGGTATTTATGGCCAGAAAGGTTTCAATTAATAACCAGTTAATATTGCTGGTGAAATCCTGGTATCAAACTTTGGCACAACAAAAAAATGATGAGCAATTGGAATCACTGTTAACAATAGCTGGGATATGGCTTGAGCAAGAACCATTTTTTAATCCGAAATACGAAACTCGTCCCTCCCAATTGCAGAATGACTTTAAAACCAAATTGACTAATAAATTTCCCAATATAGAGTTCTCAGAGGAACAGGCTTTTGAAAATTTACCTCCGCTTGATTTTTTTATAGGTAATCCCTATCGATTAGGTATTGAAATTCAGGGGCCACATCATTTTACGGACCAGGAGTCATTATCAAAAACAGGAAAGACGATCCTGAAGGTTGAGACATACAAAAAGGTAGGCCTCGATGTCATAGAAGTGCCTTACAGGCATCTGGATAGAGATAATTTAAGTTGGGTTTGGGCTATTCTGTTGAAAAAACAGAGTGTTCAGGCGCCTGTTGACTATCCTTCCATGCCATGAATTTCCCCTCCTCGGTGACCAATGCCCAGCATGGCTATCCAGGCCAAAAAGTTCTGGAGTATCTTGTTCAACTCCAGCAACAGAACGCCTGGCTTAAGCAGCCACTTGACTGGTCGCAAAAAGAACCAGAATCGTCACAGAAAGGGAACACTCCCACGCCAAACAGGCCTGAGTTTATTGAAGAGAGATTTACCAGCATGACCAGACTCTTTTTTTTTCTGGCTTTCCTTTTGCTGTTGCCATTATGCCACGGACATGATCCCTTGTTTGAACCTTACCTGCCTGTCTCGCAGGCTCTGGGTATTGGTAATTTCGACAAGCCTGAGGTCAGTTCCCTGGCTATTGTGACCTGGATGATGGCGGGTCATAGCGGGTCGGCTTCCGGGCAGGTCGATTGGCCATTTGCAGGCTATTTCGGGTTTGGAGATAGTCGCCTCACCGGTCAGAAGGCCCACCCTGAAATGGTGTCGGCCATGCCGACCCCTGAGGCCGGTTCGGTTGAAACCCTGCTCTGCCTTGAGCCTGCCACCCACACAATTAATCCACTGCCTTACAATTGTCGCTCCCTGCCAGCCGATGCCTGTGGCCTGGTTGCAAGCCATGACCCTGAAGTGGTTGACGGGGAGCCAGCTCCCCTGTTTTTCCCCGTTCCCTGTGACCTTCCTTTCACGAAGGCAGGCGCCAGCCTGTATCCATTGCCCTGTGACGATGAACTCTGTCTGGGTTGGGAGAGTCATTCGCAGAAAATCACCCTTGACTTCTCTCAGGCCAGAGTACCGGATAACTTCCTGAGGCTGGTTCGACGCGCCGGTGTGCTTCCCGGGTGGTTCTATCAAACCACTGATCAGCAGGGGCAGGTTATTTACTACTGGTATGATTCTCAGGGCAATCGCTACAGCATCAGCCAGCAAGAGTACTGGCTGATGCTGTCCCGGTTATTTGAAAGCCTGATGCACCGATTCTACCCGGAGGTTTTCGACCCCCCGCTTCCGGCGGGCGGTGGCTGGCATATATGGCTCTATACGAGAAAGAGCAAGCCAGCAGGACGACAAGGCAGTGGCCGTGGGAGAGTAGGAGGGAGAGGAAAGATACAACTGGCTGCCGGAGGAAGAGGGGGCAACCCAGACAGAAAAAGACCAGACAGTAAACCAGGTCAAAGGCCTGTCGCTTATGTCAAGCCTCAACCAAGAGCGGGAGCCACCGGGACAAGGAAGATGCCAGAGAAGGCTCCGGACACCAGGGCAGCTGAAACAATAGCGAGCCTGGTGAAGGAGTTTAAAACAGGCGATCTGGAAGCGGCAGCAAAAAGGTTTAAGAAAAAATACAACGGTAGAGATCATAGCTACTTTTGCCACCGGATCAAGTTAGCCACCAGAAAACGAGGTTTTTCCCTGACACTGGAAGAGAAAAAACAATTACAACCTTTTGTCACTCATTTAACAGAGGTTATTTTATCCAGTCAGTTTAGTGGCAAGCACGTCAGTACCTGTGTACACAGCTTGACGTCAAGCCAGTTGCTCTACCCATTCGTAAGCGATAGGGGTTTAGCAGGGGAGATTAACGCCTTAACTAAAGCTTTGCTGATTCGAGTGGCTCAAGTCAGGGACCTTGATAGTCAAGGGCTCTCCAGCCTGGTGTGGGCGCTGGCGAAACTGGTGGAGAAGGGGCTCGAAATACAACAGACCCACAGTGCGATGACGGCACTGTTGCCGCAGGTGGTGGAGGTGGCGGAGCAGTCAAAGAAAAAGCACGAAAAAAACAGCTCAGAGGTGCAGGTAACAGAGCAGGCCAGCAGGGCGCAGTTGCCGCAGGCGGCAGAGGAAACGAGCCCCCGGGACAGGTTCAGCTCTCAAGGGGTCTCCAACGTGCTGTGGGCGCTGGGGAAACTAGTGGAGAAGGGACTCGAAATGCAACAGGTCAACAGTGCGGTGACGGCACTGTTGCCGCTGGTGGTGCAGATGGCAGAAGGAACGAGCCCCGAGGCCGGGTTCAGCTCTCAAGGGGTCTCCAACCTGCTGTGGGCGCTGGCGAAACTGGTGGAGAACGGACTCAGGATGCGACAGGCCAACAGTGCGGTGACGGCGCTTTTGCCACTGGTGGTGCAGGTGGTAGAGCAGAGCAGCAGGGAGGTAGTAGAGGAAATGAGCCCCGAGGCCGGGTTCAATTCTCAAGGGGTCACCAACCTGCTGTGGGCGCTGGCGAAACTGGTGGAGAACGGACTCGAAATGCAACAGGCTCACAAGGCGATGACGGCACTGTTGCCACAAGTGGTGGAGGTGGCAGAGAAAAAGAGCCCCGAGGCTGGGTTCAGTTCTCAAGCGGTCTCCAACCTGCTATGGGTGCTGGCGAAACTGGTGGAGAACGGACTCGAAATGCAGCGGGTCAACAGGGCGGTGACGGCGCTGTTGTCGCGGGTGGCACAGATAGCAGAGGGAACGAGCTCTCATGCCGGGTTCACTTCTCAAGGGATCTCCAACCTGCTGTGGGCGCTGGCGAAACTGATGGAGAACGGGCTCGGAATGCAGCAGGCTCACAGGGCGGTGACGGCACTATTGCCGCAGGTGGTACAGATAGCAGAGGGAAGGAACCTCCGGGCTGGGTTTAATCCTCAGGAAGTCGCCAACCTGCTGTGGGCGCTGGCGAAACTGATGGAGAACGGGCTCGAAATGCAGCAGGCTCACAGGGCGGTGACGGCACTGTTGCCGCAGGTGGTACAGGTGGCAGAAGGAGCGAGCCCCCAGGCCGGGTTTAATCCTCAGGAAGTCGCCAACCTGCTGTGGGCACTGGCGAAACTGATGGAGGACGGACTCAAAATGCAGCAGGCTCACAGGGCGGTGGCGGCACTGTTGCCGCAGATGGTAAAGGTGGCAGAGGGAACGAGCTCTCAGGCCGGGTTCACTTCTCAAGGGGTCTCCAACCTGCTGTGGGCGCTGGCGAAACTGGTGGAGAACGGACTCGAAATGCAGCAGATTCACAGGGCGGTGACGGCACTGTTGCCGCAGGTGGTACTGATGTCAGAGGGAACGAGCCTCCGGACCGGGTTTGTTCCACAACACGTTGCCAGCCTGCTGTGGGCGCTGGCGAAACTGGTGGAGAACGGACTTGAGATGCAGCAGGCCCAAAGTGCGGTGACGGCGCTGTTGCCGCTGGTGGTGCAGATGGCAGAGGGAGCGAGCCTCCAAGCCGGGTTTAATCCTCAGACAGTCGCCAACCTGCTGTGGGCGCTGGCGAAACTGGTGGGGAACGGGCTCGAAATGCAGCAGGCTCACAGGGCGGTGACGGCACTGTTGCCGCAGGTGGTACAGGTGGCAGAGGGAGCGAGCCCCCAGGCTGAGTTCAGTTCTCAAGGGGTCGCCAACCTGCTGTGGGCGCTGGCAAAACTGGTGGAGAACGGACTCGGAATGCAGCAGGCTCACAGGGCGGTGACGGCACTGTTACCGCAGGTGGTACAGGTGGCAGAGGGAACGAGCTCTCAGGCCGGGTTCACTTCTCAAGGGGTCTCCAACCTGCTGTGGGCGCTGGCGAAACTGGTGGAGAACGGACTCGAAATGCAACAGGCTCACAAGGCGATGAAGGCACTGTTGTCGCGGGTGGCACAGATAGCAGAGGGAACGAGCTCTCATGCCGGGTTCACTTCTCAAGGGATCTCCAACCTGCTGTGGGCGCTGGCGAAACTGATGGAGAACGGGCTCGGAATGCAGCAGGCCCACAGGGCGGTGACGGCACTGTTGACGCAGGTGGTACAGATAGCAGAGGGAAAAAGCCTCCGGGCCGGGTTTAATCCTCAGGAAGTCGCCAACCTGCTGTGGGCGCTGGCGAAACTGATGGAGAACGGGCTCGAAATGCAGCAGGCTCACAGGGCGGTGACGGCACTGTTGCCGCAGGTGGTACAGGTGGCAGAAGGAGCGAGCCCCCAGGCCGAGTTTAATCCACAGGACGTCGCCAACCTGCTGTGGGCACTGGCGAAACTGATGGAGGATGGACTCAAAATGCAGCAGGCTCACAGGGCGGTGGCGGCACTGTTGCCGCAGGTGGTACAGATGGCACAGGGAACGAGCTCTCAGGCCGGGTTCACTTCTCAAGGGGTCTCCAACCTGCTGTGGGCGCTGGCGAAACTGGTGGAGAATGGACTCGAAATGCAGCAGATTCACAGGGTGGTGACGGCATTGTTGCCGCAGGTGGTACAGATGGCAGAGGGAACGAGCCCTCAGGCCGGGTTTAATGCTCAGGAAGTCGCTAACCTGCTGTGGTCAATAGCTTTTTTGGGAGAATTTATTGAGCCTCAAACAATTGAGGGCGTATTAAATAGCTTCTCTTTTGATAAACAATATTTAGTATTACAACAAGCTCAGCTGCTTTGGAGTTTTATGGTATTTATGGCCAGAAAGGTTTCAATTAATAACCAGTTAATATTGCTGGTGAAATCCTGGTATCAAACTTTGGCACAACAAAAAAATTATGAGCAATTGGAACCACTGTTAACAACAGCCGGGATATGGCTTGAGCAAGAACCATTTTTTAATCCGAAATACGAAACTCGTCCCTCCCAATTGCAGAATGACTTTAAAACCAAATTGACTAATAAATTTCCCAATATAGAGTTCTCAGAGGAACAGGCTTTTGAAAATTTACCTCCGCTTGATTTTTTTATAGGTAATCCCTATCGATTAGGTATTGAAATTCAGGGGCCACATCATTTTACGGACCAGGAGTCATTATCAAAAACAGGAAAGACGATCCTGAAGGTTGAGACATACAAAAAGGTAGGCCTCGATGTCATAGAAGTGCCTTACAGGCATCTGGATAGAGATAATTTAAGTTGGGTTTGGGCTATTCTGTTGAAAAAACAGAGTGTTCAGGCGCCTGTTGACTATCCTTCCATGCCATGAATTTCCCCTCCTCGGTGACCAATGCCCAGCTGGCTATCCAGGCCAAAAAGTTCTGGAGTATCTTGCTCAACTCCAGCAACGGAACGTCTGGCTTAAGCAGCCACTTGACTGGTCGCAAAAAGAACCAGAATCGTCACAGAAAGGGAACACTCCCTCGCCAAGCAGCCCTGAGTTTATTGAAGAGAGATTTACCAGCATGACCAGGCTCTTTTTTTTTCTGGCTTTCCTTTTGCTGTTGCCATTATGTCACGGACATGATCCCTTGTTCGAACCTTACCTGCCTGTCCCGCAGGCTCTGGGTATTGGTAATTTCGACAAACCTGAGGTCAGTTCCCTGGCTATTATGACCTGGATGATGGCGGGTCATAGGGGGTCTGCTTCCGGGCAGGTCGATTGGCCGTTTGCAGGCTATTTCGGGTTTGGAGATAGTCGCTTCACCGGTCAGAAGGCCCACCCTGAAATGGTGTCGGCCATGCCGACCCCTGAGGCCGGTTCGGTTGAAACCCTGCTCTGCCTTGAGCCTGCCACCCACACAATTAATCCACTGCCTTACAATTGTCGCTCCCTGCCAGCCGATGCCTGTGGCCTGGTTGCAAGCCATGACCCTGAAGTGGTTGACGGGGAGCCAGCTCCCCTGTTTTTCCCCGTTCCCTGTGACCTTCCTTTCACGAAGGCAGGCGCCAGCCTGTATCCATTGCCCTGTGACGATGAACTCTGTCTGGGCTGGGAGAGTCATTCGCAGAAAATCACCCTTGACTTCTCTCAGGCCAGAGTACCGGATAATTTCCTGAGGCTGGTTCGACGCGCCGGTGTGCTTCCCGGGTGGTTCTATCAAACCACTGATCAGCAGGGGCAGGTTATTTACTACTGGTATGATTCTCAGGGCAATCGCTACAGCGTCAGCCAGCAAGAGTACTGGCTGATGCTGTCCGGGTTATTTGAAAGCTTGATGCGCCGATTCTACCCGGAGGTTTTCGACCCCCCGTTTCCGGCGGGCGGTGGCTGGCATATATGGCTCTATACGAGAAAGAGCAAGCCAGCAGGACGACAAGGCAGTGGCCGTGGGAGAGCAGGCAGGAGAGGAAAGATACAACTGGCTGCCGGAGGAAGAGGGGGCAACCCAGACAGAAAAAGATCAGGCAGTAAACCAGGTCAAAGGCCTGTCGCTTATGTCAAGCCTCAACCAAGAGCGGGAGCCACCGGGACAAGGAAGATGCCAGAGAAGGCTCCGGACACCAAGGCAGCTGAAACAATAGCGAGCCTGGTGAAGGAGTTTAAAACAGGCGATCTGGAAGCGGCAGCAAAAAGGTTTAAGAAAAAATACAACGGTAAAGATCATAGCTACTTTTGCAACCGGATCAAGTTAGCCACCAAGAAGCGAGGTTTTTCCCTGACACTGGAAGAGAAAAAACAATTACAACCTTTTGTCACTCATTTAGCAGAGGTTATTTCTTCCAGTCGGTTTAGTGGCAAGCACGTCAGCATCTGTGTACACAGCTTGACGTCAAGCCAGTTGCTCTACCCATTCGTAAGCGATAGGGGTTTAGCAGGGGAGATTGACACCTTAACTAAAGCTTTGCTGATTCGAGTGGCTCAAGTCAGGGACCTTGATAGTCAAGGGCTCTCCAGCCTGGTGTGGGCGCTGGCGAAACTGGTGGAGAAGGGGCTCGAAATACAACAGACCCACAGTGCGGTGACGGCACTGTTGCCGCAGGTGGTGGAGGTGGCGGAGCAGTCAAAGAAAAAGCACGAAAAAAACAGCTCAGAGGTGCAGGTAACAGAGCAGGCCAGCAGGGCGCAGTTGCCGCAGGCGGCAGAGGAAACGAGCCCACGGGACAGGTTCAGCTCTCAAGGGGTCTCCAACGTGCTGTGGGCGCTGGGGAAACTAGTGGAGAAGGGACTCGAAATGCAACAGGTCAACAGTGCGGTGACGGAACTGTTGCCGCTGGTGGTGCAGATGGCAGAAGGAACGAGCCCCGAGGCCGGGTTCAGCTCTCAAGGGGTCTCCAACCTGCTGTGGGCGCTGGCGAAACTGGTGGAGAGCGGACTCAGGATGCGACAGGCCAGCAGTGCGGTGACGGCGCTTTTGCCAATGGTGGTGCAGGTGGTAGAGCAGAGCAGCAGGGAGGTAGTAGAGGAAATGAGCCCCGAGGCCGGGTTCAATTCTCAAGGGGTCACCAACCTGCTGTGGGCGCTGGCGAAACTGGTGGAGAACGGACTCGAAATGCAACAGGTCAACAGTGCGGTGACGGAACTGTTGCCGCTGGTGGTGCAGATGGCAGAAGGAACGAGCCCCGAGGCCGGGTTCAGCTCTCAAGGGGTCTCCAACGTGGTGTGGGCGCTGGGGAAACTGGTGGAGAACGGACTCAGGATGCGACAGGCCAACAGTGCGGTGACGGCGCTTTTGCCACTGGTGGTGCAGGTGGTAGAGCAGAGCAGCAGGGAGGTAGTAGAGGAAATGAGCCCCGAGGCCGGGTTCAATTCTCAAGGGGTCACCAACCTGCTGTGGGCGCTGGCGAAACTGGTGGAGAACGGACTCGAAATGCAACAGGCTCACAAGGCGATGACGGCACTGTTGCTACAAGTGGTGGAGGTGGTAGAGAAAAAGAGCCCCGAGGCCGGGTTTAATCCTCAGGAAGTCGCCAACCTGCTGTGGGCGCTGGCGAAATTTGTGGAGAACGGACTCGAAATGCAGCAGATTCACAGGGCGGTGACGGCACTGTTGCCGCAGGTGGTACTGATGTCAGAGGGAACGAGCCTCCGGACCGGGTTTGTTCCACAACACGTTGCCAGCCTGCTGTGGGCGCTGGCGAAACTGGTGGAGAACGGACTTGAGATGCAGCAGGCCCAAAGTGCGGTGACGGCGCTGTTGCCGCTGGTGGTGCAGATGGCAGAGGGAGCGAGCCTCCAAGCCGGGTTTAATCCTCAGACAGTCGCCAACCTGCTGTGGGCGCTGGCGAAACTGGTGGGGAACGGGCTCGAAATGCAGCAGGCTCACAGGGCGGTGACGGCACTGTTGCCGCAGGTGGTACAGGTGGCAGAGGGAGCGAGCCCCCAGGCTGAGTTCAGTTCTCAAGGGGTCGCCAACCTGCTGTGGGCGCTGGCGAAACTGATGGAGAACGGGCTCGAAATGCAGCAGGCTCGCAGGGCGGTGGCGGCACTGTTGCCGCAGGTGGTACAGATGGCACAGGGAACGAGCTCTCAGGCCGGGTTCACTTCTCAAGGGGTCTCCAACCTGCTGTGGGCGCTGGCGAAACTGGTGGAGAATGGACTCGAAATGCAGCAGATTCACAGGGTGGTGACGGCATTGTTGCCGCAGGTGGTACAGATGGCAGAGGGAACGAGCCCTCAGGCCGGGTTTAATGCTCAGGAAGTCGCTAACCTGCTGTGGTCAATAGCTTTTTTGGGAGAATTTATTGAGCCTCAAACAATTGAGGGCGTATTAAATAGCTTCTCTTTTGATAAACAATATTTAGTATTACAACAAGCTCAGCTGCTTTGGAGTTTTATGGTATTTATGGCCAGAAAGGTTTCAATTAATAACCAGTTAATATTGCTGGTGAAATCCTGGTATCAAACTTTGGCACAACAAAAAAATTATGAGCAATTGGAACCACTGTTAACAACAGCCGGGATATGGCTTGAGCAAGAACCATTTTTTAATCCGAAATACGAAACTCGTCCCTCCCAATTGCAGAATGACTTTAAAACCAAATTGACTAATAAATTTCCCAATATAGAGTTCTCAGAGGAACAGGCTTTTGAAAATTTACCTCCGCTTGATTTTTTTATAGGTAATCCCTATCGATTAGGTATTGAAATTCAGGGGCCACATCATTTTACGGACCAGGAGTCATTATCAAAAACAGGAAAGACGATCCTGAAGGTTGAGACATACAAAAAGGTAGGCCTCGATGTCATAGAAGTGCCTTACAGGCATCTGGATAGAGATAATTTAAGTTGGGTTTGGGCTATTCTGTTGAAAAAACAGAGTGTTCAGGCGCCTGTTGACTATCCTTCCATGCCATGAATTTCCCCTCCTCGGTGACCAATGCCCAGCTGGCTATCCAGGCCAAAAAGTTCTGGAGTATCTTGCTCAACTCCAGCAACGGAACGTCTGGCTTAAGCAGCCACTTGACTGGTCGCAAAAAGAACCAGAATCGTCACAGAAAGGGAACACTCCCTCGCCAAGCAGCCCTGAGTTTATTGAAGAGAGATTTACCAGCATGACCAGGCTCTTTTTTTTTCTGGCTTTCCTTTTGCTGTTGCCATTATGTCACGGACATGATCCCTTGTTCGAACCTTACCTGCCTGTCCCGCAGGCTCTGGGTATTGGTAATTTCGACAAACCTGAGGTCAGTTCTCTGGCTATTATGACCTGGATGATGGCGGGTCATAGGGGGTCTGCTTCCGGGCAGGTCGATTGGCCGTTTGCAGGCTATTTCGGGTTTGGAGATAGTCGCTTCACCGGTCAGAAGGCCCACCCTGAAATGGTGTCGGCCATGCCGACCCCTGAGGCCGGTTCGGTTGAAACCCTGCTCTGCCTTGAGCCTGCCACCCACACAATTAATCCACTGCCTTACAATTGTCGCTCCCTGCCAGCCGATGCCTGTGGCCTGGTTGCAAGCCATGACCCTGAAGTGGTTGACGGGGAGCCAGCTCCCCTGTTTTTCCCCGTTCCCTGTGACCTTCCTTTCACGAAGGCAGGCGCCAGCCTGTATCCATTGCCCTGTGACGATGAACTCTGTCTGGGCTGGGAGAGTCATTCGCAGAAAATCACCCTTGACTTCTCTCAGGCCAGAGTACCGGATAATTTCCTGAGGCTGGTTCGACGCGCCGGTGTGCTTCCCGGGTGGTTCTATCAAACCACTGATCAGCAGGGGCAGGTTATTTACTACTGGTATGATTCTCAGGGCAATCGCTACAGCATCAGCCAGCAAGAGTACTGGCTGATGCTGTCCGGGTTATTTGAAAGCCTGATGCACCGATTCTACCCGGAGGTTTTCGACCCCCCGCTTCCGGCGGGCGGTGGCTGGCATATATGGCTCTATACGAGAAAGAGCAAGTCAGCAGGACGACAAGGCAGTGGCCGTGGGGGAGCAGATGGGAGAGCAGGAGGGAGAGGAAAGATACAACTGGCTGCCGGAGGAAGAGGGGGCAACCCAGACAGAAAAAGACCAGACAGTAAACCAGGTCAAAGGCCTATCGCTTATGTCAAGCCTCAACCAAGAGCGGGAGCCACCGGGACAAGGAAGATGCCAGAGAAGGCTCCGGACACCAGGGCAGCTGAAACAATAGCGAGCCTGGTGAAGGAGTTTAAAACAGGCGATCTGGAAGCGGCAGCAAAAAGGTTTAAGAAAAAATACAACGGTAAAGATCATAGCTACTTTTGCAACCGGATCAAGTTAGCCACCAAGGAGCGAGGTTTTTCCCTGACACTGGAAGAGAAAAAACAATTACAACCTTTTGTCACTCATTTAGCAGAGGTTATTTCTTCCAGTCGGTTTAGTGGCAAGCACGTCAGCATCTGTGTACACAGCTTGACGTCAAGCCAGTTGCTCTACCCATTCGTAAGCGATAGGGGTTTAGCAAGGGAGATTAACGCCTTAACTAAAGCCTTGCTGATTCGAGTGGCTCAAGTCAGGGACCTTGATAGTCAAGGGGTCTCCAACCTGCTTCGGGCGCTGGCGAAGCTGGTGGAGAACGGACTCGAAATGCAACAGGCCAACAGGGCGGTGAGGGCATTGTTACCGCAGGTGGTGCAGGTAGCAGAAAAGCAGGCCAGCAGGGCGCAGTTGTCGCAGACGGCAAAGGAAACGAGCCCACGGGACAGGTTCAGTTCTCAAGGGGTCTCCAACCTGATGTGGGCGCTGGCGAAACTGGTGGAGAACGGACTCGAGATGCCGCAGGCCAAAAGTGCGGTGACGGCGCTGTTGCCGCTGGTGGTGCAGATGGCAGAAGGAACGAGCCCCGAGGCCGGGTTCAGCTCTCAAGGGGTCTCCAACGTGCTGTGGGCGCTGGGGAAACTGGTGGAGAACGGACTCAGGATGCGACAGGCCAACAGTGCGGTGACGGCGCTTTTGCCACTGGTGGTGCAGGTGGTAGAGCAGAGCAGCAGGGAGGTAGTAGAGGAAACGAGCCCCGAGGCCGGGTTCAATTCTCAAGGGGTCACCAACCTGCTGTGGGCGCTGGCGAAACTGGTGGAGAACGGACTCGAAATGCAACAGGCTCACAAGGCGATGACGGCACTGTTGCCACAAGTGGTGGAGGTGGCAGAGAAAAAGAGCCCCGAGGCCAGGTTCAGTTCTCAAGCGGTCTCCAACCTGCTATGGGTGCTGGCGAAACTGGTGGAGAACGGACTCGAAATGCAGCAGGCTCACAGGGCGGTGACGGCACTGTTGACGCAGGTGGTACAGATAGCAGAGAGAAGGAACCTCCGGGCCGGGTTCTGTTCTCAGGGGGTCGCCAACCTGCTGTGGGCGCTGGCGAAACTGATGGAGAACGGACTCGAAATGCCGCAGACCAACAGGGCGGTGACGGCACTGTTGACGCAGGTGGTACAGATGTCAGATGGAACGAGCCTCCGGGCCGGGTTCCGTTCTCAGGGGATCTCCAACCTGCTGTGGGCGCTGGCGAAACTGATGGAGAACGGGCTCGGAATGCAGCAGGCTCACAGGGCGGTGACGGCACTGTTGCCGCAGGTGGTACAGATAGCAGAGGGAAGGAACCTCCGGGCTGGGTTTAATCCTCAGGAAGTCGCCAACCTGCTGTGGGCGCTGGCGAAACTGATGGAGAACGGGCTCGAAATGCAGCAGGCTCACAGGGCGGTGACGGCACTGTTGCCGCAGGTGGTACAGGTGGCAGAAGGAGCGAGCCCCCAAGCCGAGTTTAATCCTCAGGAAGTCGCCAACCTGCTGTGGGCACTGGCGAAACTGATGGAGGACGGACTCAAAATGCAGCAGGCTCACAGGGCGGTGGCGGCACTGTTGCCGCAGATAGTACAGATGGCAGAGGGAACGAGCTCTCAGGCCGGGTTCACTTCTCAAGGGGTCTCCAACCTGCTGTGGGCGCTGGCGAAACTGGTGGAGAACGGACTCGAAATGCAGCAGATTCACAGGGCGGTGTCGGCATTGTTGTCGCAGGTGGTACAGATGGCAGAGGGAACGAGCCCTCAGGCCGGGTTTAATCCTCAGGAAGTCGCTAACCTGCTGTGGTCAATAGCTTTTTTGGGAGAATTTATTGAGCCTCAAACAATTGAGGGCGTATTAAATAGCTTCTCTTTTGATAAACAATATTCAGTATTATCACAAACTCAGCTGCTTTGGAGTTTTATGGTATTTATGGCCAGAAAGGTTTCAATTTATAACCAGTTAATATTGCTGGTGAAATCCTGGTATCAAACTTTGGCACAACAAAAAAATGATGAGCAATTGGAACCACTGTTAACAATAGCCGGGATATGGCTTGAGCAAGAACCATTTTTTAATCCGAAATACGAAACTCGTCCCTCCCAATTGCAGAATGACTTTAAAACCAAATTGACTAATAAATTTCCCAATATAGAGTTCTCAGAGGAACAGTCTTTTGAAAATTTACCTCCGCTTGATTTTTTTATAGGTAATCCCTATCGATTAGGTATTGAAATTCAGGGACCACATCATTTTACGGATCAGGAGTCATTATCAAAAACAGGAAAGACGATCCTGAAGGTTGAGACATACAAAAAGGTAGGCCTCGATGTCATAGAAGTGCCTTACAGGCATCTGAATAGAGATAATTTAAGTTGGGTTTGGGCTATTTTGTTGAAAAAACAGAGTGTGATTCAGCAACCTCGATCATCTCAGTAAATATTCGGTGAACCCATAGCCTTGGAGGTCGAGTCGCCCAAGGGTAATTTTTCAAAAAGTGCTGGTTGTCAGGCGCCTGTTGACTATCCTTCCATGCCATGAATTTCCCCTCCCCGGTGACCAATGCCCAGCATGGCTATCCAGGCCAAAAAGTTCTGGAGTATCTTGCTCAACTCCAGCAACGGAACGCCTGGCTTAAGCAGCCACTTGACTGGTCGCAAAAAGAACCAGAATCGTCACAGAAAGGGAACACTCCCTCGCCAAGCAGTCCTGAGTTTATTGAAGAGAGATTTACCAGCATGACCAGACTCTTTTTTTTTCTGGCTTTCCTGTTGCTGTTGCCATTATGCCACGGACATGATCCCTTGTTCGAACCTTACCTGCCTGTCCCGCAGGCTCTGGGTATTGGTAATTTCGACAAACCTGAGGTCAGTTCCCTGGCTATTATGACCTGGATGATGGCGGGTCATAGGGGGGCTGCTTCCGGACAGGTCGATTGGCCGTTTGCAGGCTATTTCGGGTTTGGAGATAGTCGCTTCACCGGTCAGAAGGCCCACCCTGAAATGGTGTCGGCCATGCCGACCCCTGAGGCCGGTTCGGTTGAAACCCTGCTCTGCCTTGAGCCTGCCACCCACACAATTAATCCACTGCCTTACAATTGTCGCTCCCTGCCAGCCGATGCCTGTGGCCTGGTTGCAAGCCATGACCCTGAAGTGGTTGACGGGGAGCCAGCTCCCCTGTTTTTCCCCGTTCCCTGTGACCTTCCTTTCACGAAGGCAGGCGCCAGCCTGTATCCATTGCCCTGTGACGATGAACTCTGTCTGGGCTGGGAGAGTCATTCGCAGAAAATCACCCTTGACTTCTCTCAGGCCAGAGTACCGGATAATTTCCTGAGGCTGGTTCGACGCGCCGGTGTGCTTCCCGGGTGGTTCTATCAAACCACTGATCAGCAGGGGCAGGTTATTTACTACTGGTATGATTCGCAGGGCAATCGCCACAGCATCAGCCAGCAAGAGTACCGGCTGATGCTGTCCGGGTTATTTGAAAGCCTGATGCACCGATTCTACCCTGAGTTTTTCGACCCCCCGCTTCCGGCGGGCGGTGGCTGGCATATATGGCTCTATACGAGAAAGAGCAAGCCAGCAGGACGACAAGGCAGTGGCCGTGGGGGAGCAGATGGGAGAGCAGGAGGGAGAGGAAAGATACAACTGGCTGCCGGAGGAAGAGGGGGCAACCCAGACAGAAAAAGACCAGACAGTAAACCAGGTCAAAGGCCTATCGCTTATGTCAAGCCTCAACCAAGAGCGGGAGCCACCGGGACAAGGAAGATGCCAGAGAAGGCTCCGGACACCAGGGCAGCTGAAACAATAGCGAGCCTGGTGAAGGAGTTTAAAACAGGCGATCTGGAAGCGGCAGCAAAAAGGTTTAAGAAAAAATACAACGGTAAAGATCATAGCTACTTTTGCAACCGGATCAAGTTAGCCACCAAGGAGCGAGGTTTTTCCCTGACACTGGAAGAGAAAAAACAATTACAACCTTTTGTCACTCATTTAGCAGAGGTTATTTCTTCCAGTCGGTTTAGTGGCAAGCACGTCAGCATCTGTGTACACAGCTTGACGTCAAGCCAGTTGCTCTACCCATTCGTAAGCGATAGGGGTTTAGCAAGGGAGATTAACGCCTTAACTAAAGCTTTGCTGATTCGAGTGGCTCAAGTCAGGGACCTTGATAGTCAAGGGCTCTCCAGCCTGGTGTGGGCGCTGGCGAAACTGGTGGAGAAGGGGCTCGAAATACAACAGACCCGCAGTGCGGTGACGGCGCTGTTGCCGCAGGTGGTGCAGATGGCGGAGCAGTCAAAGAAAAAGCACGAAAAAAACAGCTCAGAGGTGCAGGTAACAGAGCAGGCCAGCAGGGCGCAGTTGCCGCAGGCGGCAGAGGAAACGAGTCCCCGGGACGGGTTCAGCTCTCAAGGGGTCTCCAACGTGCTGTGGGCGCTTGGGAAACTGGTGGAGAAGGGACTCGAAATGCAACAGGCCAACAGTGCGGTGACGGAGCTGTTGCCGCTGTTGGTGCAGATGGCAGAAGGAGCGAGCCCCCAGGCCGGGTTTAATCCTCAGGAAGTCGCCAACCTGCTGTGGGCGCTGGCGAAACTGGTGGAGAACGGACTCGAAATGCAACAGGCCAACAGTGCGGTGACGGCGCTGTTGCCGCAGGTGGTGCAGGTGGCAGAGGGAGCGAGTTGCCAAGATGGGTTTATTCCACAACACGTTGCCAGCCTGCTGTGGGCGCTGACGAAACTCATGGAGAACGGACTCGAAATACAGCAGGCTCACAGGGCGGTGACGGCACTGTTGTTGCGGGTGGCACAGATAGCAGAGGAAACGAGTCCCCGGGACGGGTTCAGCTCTCAAGGGGTCTCCAACGTGCTGTGGGCGCTGGGGAAACTGGTGGAGAACGGACTCAGGATGCGACAAGCCAACAGTGCGGTGACGGCGCTGTTGCCACTGGTGGTACAGGTGGTAGAGCAGAGCAGCAGGGAGGTAGTAGAGGAAACGAGCCCCGAGGCCGGGTTCAATTCTCAAGGGGTCACTAACCTGCTGTGGGCGCTGGCGAAACTGGTGGAGAACGGACTCGAAATGCAACAGGCTCACAAGGCGATGAAGGCACTGTTGTCGCAGGTGGCACAGATAGCAGAGGGAACGAGCTCTCATGCCGGGTTCACTTCTCAAGGGATCTCCAACCTGCTGTGGGCGCTGGCGAAACTGATGGAGAACGGGCTCGGAATGCAGCAGGCTCACAGGGCGGTGACGGCACTGTTGACGCAGGTGGTACAGATAGCAGAGGGAAAAAGCCTCCGGGCCGGGTTTAATCCTCAGGAAGTCGCCAACCTGCTGTGGGCGCTGGCAAAACTGGTGGAGAACGGACTCGAAATGCAACAGGCTCACAAGGCGATGACGGCACTGTTGCCACAAGTGGTGGAGGTGGCAGAGAAAAAGAGCCTCGAGGCCGGGTTCAGTTCTCAAGCGGTCTCCAACCTGCTGTGGGCGCTGGCGAAACTGATGGAGAACGGGCTCGGAATGCAGCAGGCTCACAGGGCGGTGACGGCATTGTTGACGCAGGTGGTACAGATAGCAGAGGGAAGGAACCTCCGGGCCGGGTTTAATCCTCAGGAAGTCGCCAACCTGCTGTGGGCGCTGGCGAAACTGATGGAGAACGGGCTCGAAATACAGCAGGCTCACAGGGCGGTGACGGCACTGTTGCCGCAGGTAGTACAGGTGGCAGAAGGAGCGAGCCCCCAGGCCGGGTTTAATGCTCAGGAAGTCGCCAACCTGCTGTGGGCGCTGGCGAAACTGGTGGTGAACGGACTCGAAATGCAGCAGGCCAACAGGGCGGTGACGGCACTGTTGTTGCAGGTGGTACAAATGTCAGAGGGAACGAGCCTCCGGGCCGGTTTTGTTCCACAACACGTTGCCAACCTGCTGTGGGCGCTGGCGAAACTGGTGGAGAACGGACTCGGAATGCAGCAGGCCCACAGGGTGGTGACGGCACTGTTGCCGCAGGTGGTACAGGTGGCAGAAGGAGCGAGCCCCCAGGCCGGGTTTAATCCTCAGGAAGTCGCCAACCTGCTGTGGGCGCTGGCGAAACTGATGGAGAACGGGCTCGAAATGCAGCAGGCTCACAGGGCGGTGACGGCACTGTTGCCGCAGGTGGTACAGGTGGCAGGGGGAATGAACCTCCGGGCTGGGTTTAATGCTCAGGAAGTCGCCAACCTGCTGTGGGCGCTGGCGAAACTGGTGGAGAACGGACTCGAAATGCAGCAGGCCAACAGGGCGGTGACGGCACTGTTGTTGCAGGTGGTACAGATGGCAGAGGGAACGAGCCCCCAAGTCAAGTTTAACTCTCAGGATATAGCCAGCATACTTTGGTCAATAGCTTTCCTGGGAGAATTTATTGAGCCTCAAACAATTGAGGGCGTATTAAATAGCGTCTCTTTTGATAAACAATATTCAGTATTACCACAAGCTCAGCTGCTTTGGAGTTTTATGGTATTTATGGCCAGAAAGGTTTCAATTAATAACCAGTTAATATTGCTGGTGAAATCCTGGTATCAAACTTTGGCACAACAAAAAAATGATGAGCAATTGGAATCACTGTTAACAATAGCCAGGATATGGCTTGAGCAAGAACCATTTTTTAATCCAAAATACGAAACTTGTTCCTCCCAATTACAGAATGACTTTAAAACCAAATTGACTAATAAATTTCCCAATATAGAGTTCTCAGAGGAACAGTCTTTTGAAAATTTACCTCCGCTTGATTTTTTTATAGGTAATCCCTATCGATTAGGTATTGAAATTCAGGGGCCACATCATTATACGGACCAGGAGTCATTATCAAAAACAGGAAAGACGATCCTGAAGGTTGAGACATACAAAAAGGTAGGCCTCGATGTCATAGAAGTGCCTTACAGGCATCTGAATAGAGATAATTTAAGTTGGGTTTGGGCTATTTTGTTGAAAAAACAGAGTGTGATTCAGCAACCTCGATCATCTCAGTAAATATTCGGTGAACCCATAGCCTTGGAGGTCGAGTCGCCCAAGGGTAATTTCTCAAAAAGTGCTGGTTATCAGGCGCCTGTTGACTATCCTTCCATGCCATGAATTTCCCCTCCTCGGTGACCAATGCCCAGCCTGGCTATCCAGGCCAAAAAGTTCTGGAGTATCTTGCTCAACTCCAGCAACAGAACGCCTGGCTTAAGCAACCACTTGATTAGTCGCAAAAAGAACCAGAATCGTCACAGAAAGGGAACACTCCCTCGCCAAACAGCCCTGAGTTTATTGAAGAGAGATTTACCAGCATGACCAGACTCTTTTTTTTTCTGGCTTTCCTGTTGCTGTTGCCATTATGCCGCGGACATGATCCTTTGTTTGAACCTTACCTGCCTGTCTCGCAGGCTCTGGGTATTGGTAATTTCGACAAGCCTGAGGTCAGTTCCCTGGCTATTGTGACCTGGATGATGGCGGGTCATAGGGGGTCGGCTTCCGGGCAGGTCGATTGGCCGTTTGCGGGCTATTTCGGGTTTGGAGATAGTCGCCTCACCGGTCAGAAGGCCCACCCTGAAATGGTGTCGGCCATGCCGACCCCTGAGGCCGGTTCGGCTGAAACCCTGCTCTGCCTTGAGCCTGCCACCCACACAATCAATCCACTGCCTTACAATTGTCGCTCCCTGCCAGCCGATGCCTGTGGCCTGGTTGTAAGCCATGACCCCGAAGTGGTTGACGGGGAGCCAGCTCCCCTGTTTTTCCCCGTTCCCTGTGACCTTCCTTTCACGAAGGCAGGCGCCAGCCTGTATCCATTGCCCTGTGACGATGAACTCTGTCTGGGCTGGGAGAGTCATTCGCAGAAAATCACCCTTGACTTCTCTCAGGCCAGAGTACCGGATAATTTCCTGAGGCTGGTTCGACGCGCCGGTGTGCTTCCCGGGTGGTTCTATCAAACCACTGATCAGCAGGGGCAGGTTATTTACTACTGGTATGATTCTCAGGGCAATCGCTACAGCATCAGCCAGCAAGAGTACTGGCTGATGCTGTCCGGGTTATTTGAAAGCCTGATGCACCGATTCTACCCGGAGGTTTTCGACCCCCCGCTTCCGGCGGGCGGTGGCTGGCATATATGGCTCTATACGAGAAAGAGCAAGTCAGCAGGACGACAAGGCAGTGGCCGTGGGGGAGCAGATGGGAGAGCAGGAGGGAGAGGAAAGATACAACTGGCTGCCGGAGGAAGAGGGGGCAACCCAGACAGAAAAAGACCAGACAGTAAACCAGGTCAAAGGCCTATCGCTTATGTCAAGCCTCAACCAAGAGCGGGAGCCACCGGGACAAGGAAGATGCCAGAGAAGGCTCCGGACACCAGGGCAGCTGAAACAATAGCGAGCCTGGTGAAGGAGTTTAAAACAGGCGATCTGGAAGCGGCAGCAAAAAGGTTTAAGAAAAAATACAACGGTAAAGATCATAGCTACTTTTGCAACCGGATCAAGTTAGCCACCAAGAAGCGAGGTTTTTCCCTGACACTGGAAGAGAAAAAACAATTACAACCTTTTGTCACTCATTTAGCAGAGGTTATTTCTTCCAGTCGGTTTAGTGGCAAGCACGTCAGCATCTGTGTACACAGCTTGACGTCAAGCCAGTTGCTCTACCCATTCGTAAGCGATAGGGGTTTAGCAGGGGAGATTGACACCTTAACTAAAGCTTTGCTGATTCGAGTGGCTCAAGTCAGGGACCTTGATAGTCAAGGGCTCTCCAGCCTGGTGTGGGCGCTGGCGAAACTGGTGGAGAAGGGGCTCGAAATACAACAGACCCGCAGTGCGGTGACGGCGCTGTTGCCGCAGGTGGTGCAGATGGCGGAGCAGTCAAAGAAAAAGCACGAAAAAAACAGCTCAGAGGTGCAGGTAACAGAGCAGGCCAGCAGGGCGCAGTTGCCGCAGGCGGCAGAGGAAACGAGTCCCCGGGACGGGTTCAGCTCTCAAGGGGTCTCCAACGTGCTGTGGGCGCTTGGGAAACTGGTGGAGAAGGGACTCGAAATGCAACAGGCCAACAGTGCGGTGACGGAGCTGTTGCCGCTGTTGGTGCAGATGGCAGAAGGAGCGAGCCCCCAGGCCGGGTTTAATCCTCAGGAAGTCGCCAACCTGCTGTGGGCGCTGGCGAAACTGATGGAGAACGGGCTCGAAATGCAGCAGGCTCACAGGGCGGTGACGGCACTGTTGCCGCAGGTGGTACAGGTGGCAGGGGGAATGAACCTCCGGGCTGGGTTTAATGCTCAGGAAGTCTCCAACCTGCTATGGGCGCTGGCGAAACTGGTGGAGAACGGACTCGAAATGCAGCAGGCCAACAGGGCGGTGACGGCACTGTTGTTGCAGGTGGTACAAATGTCAGAGGGAACGAGCCTCCGGGCCGGTTTTGTTCCACAACACGTTGCCAGCCTGCTGTGGGCGGTGGCGAAACTGATGGAGAACGGACTCGAAATGCCGCAGACCAACAGGGCGGTGACGGCACTGTTGACGCAGGTGGTACAGATGGCAGAGGGAACGAGCTCTCATGCCGGGTTCACTTCTCAAGGGATCTCCAACCTGCTGTGGGCGCTGGCGAAACTGATGGAGAACGGGCTCGGCATGCAGCAGGCTCACAGGGCGGTGAGGGCACTGTTGACGCAGGTGGTACAGATAGCAGAGGGAAGGAACCTCCGGGCCGGGTTTAATCCTCAGGAAGTCGCCAACCTGCTGTGGGCGCTGGCGAAACTGATGGAGAACGGGCTCGAAATGCAGCAGGCTCACAGGGCGGTGACGGCACTGTTGCCGCAGGTGGTACAGGTGGCAGGGGGAATGAACCTCCGGGCTGGGTTTAATGCTCAGGAAGTCGCCAACCTGCTGTGGGCGCTGGCGAAACTGGTGGAGAACGGACTCGAAATGCAGCAGGCCAACAGGGCGGTGACGGCACTGTTGTTGCAGGTGGTACAGATGGCAGAGGGAACGAGCCCCCAAGTCAAGTTTAACTCTCAGGATATAGCCAGCATACTTTGGTCAATAGCTTTCCTGGGAGAATTTATTGAGCCTCAAACAATTGAGGGCGTATTAAATAGCGTCTCTTTTGATAAACAATATTCAGTATTACCACAAGCTCAGCTGCTTTGGAGTTTTATGGTATTTATGGCCAGAAAGGTTTCAATTAATAACCAGTTAATATTGCTGGTGAAATCCTGGTATCAAACTTTGGCACAACAAAAAAATGATGAGCAATTGGAATCACTGTTAACAATAGCCAGGATATGGCTTGAGCAAGAACCATTTTTTAATCCAAAATACGAAACTTGTTCCTCCCAATTACAGAATGACTTTAAAACCAAATTGACTAATAAATTTCCCAATATAGAGTTCTCAGAGGAACAGTCTTTTGAAAATTTACCTCCGCTTGATTTTTTTATAGGTAATCCCTATCGATTAGGTATTGAAATTCAGGGGCCACATCATTTTACGGACCAGGAGTCATTATCAAAAACAGGAAAGACGATCCTGAAGGTTGAGACATACAAAAAGGTAGGCCTCGATGTCATAGAAGTGCCTTACAGGCATCTGAATAGAGATAATTTAAGTTGGGTTTGGGCTATTTTGTTGAAAAAACAGAGTGTGATTCAGCAACCTCGATCATCTCAGTAAATATTCGGTGAACCCATAGCCTTGGAGGTCGAGTCGCCCAAGGGTAATTTCTCAAAAAGTGCTGGTTGTCAGGCGCCTGTTGACTATCCTTCCATGCCATGAATTTCCCCTCCTCGGTGACCAATGCCCAGCATGGCTATCCAGGCCAAAAAGTTCTGGAGTATCTTGCTCAACTCCAGCAACAGAACGCCTGGCTTAAGCAGCCACTTGACTGGTCGCAAAAAGAACCAGAATCGTCACAGAAAGGGAACACTCCCTCGCCAAGCAGTCCTGAGTTTATTGAAGAGAGATTTACCAGCATGACCAGGCTCTTTTTTTTTCTGGCTTTCCTGTTGCTGTTGCCATTATGCCACGGACATGATCCCTTGTTCGAACCTTACCTGCCTGTCCCGCAGGCTCTGGGTATTGGTAATTTCGACAAACCTGAGGTCAGTTCCCTGGCTATTATGACCTGGATGATGGCGGGTCATAGGGGGTCTGCTTCCGGGCAGGTCGATTGGCCGCTTGCGGGCTATTTCGGGTTTGGAGATAGTCGCCTCACCGGTCAGAAGGCCCACCCTGAAATGGTGTCGGCCATGCCGACCCCTGAGGCCGGTTCGGCTGAAACCCTGCTCTGCCTTGAGCCTGCCACCCACACAATTAATCCACTGCCTTACAATTGTCGCTCCCTGCCAGCCGATGCCTGTGGCCTGGTTGCAAGCCATGACCCTGAAGTGGTTGACGGGGAGCCAGCTCCCCTGTTTTTCCCCGTTCCCTGTGACCTTCCTTTCACGAAGGCAGGCGCCAGCCTGTATCCATTGCCCTGTGACGATGAACTCTGTCTGGGTTGGGAGAGTCATTCGCAGAAAATCACCCTTGACTTCTCTCAGGCCAGAGTACCGGATAACTTCCTGAGGCTGGTTCGACGCGCCGGTGTGCTTCCCGGGTGGTTCTATCAAACCACTGATCAGCAGGGGCAGGTTATTTACTACTGGTATGATTCGCAGGGCAATCGCCACAGCATCAGCCAGCAAGAGTACTGGCTGATGCTGTCCCGGTTATTTGAAAGCCTGATGCACCGATTCTACCCGGAGGTTTTCGACCCCCCGCTTCCGGCGGGCGGTGGCTGGCATATATGGCTCTATACGAGAAAGAGCAAGCCAGCAGGACGACAAGGCAGTGGCCGTGGGAGAGCAGATGGAAGAGCAGGAGGGAGAGGAAAGATACAACTGGCTGCCGGAGGAAGAGGGGGCAACCCAGACAGAAAAAGACCAGACAGTAAACCAGGTCAAAGGCCTGTCGCTTATGTCAAGCCTCAACCAAGAGCGGGAGCCACCGGGACAAGGAAGATGCCAGAGAAGGCTCCGGACACCAGGGCAGCTGAAACAATAGCGAGCCTAGTGAAGGAGTTTAAAACAGGCGATCTGGAAGCGGCAGCAAAAAGGTTTAAGAAAAAATACAACGGTAAAGATCATAGCTACTTTTGCAACCGGATCAAGTTAGCCACCAAGAAGCGAGGTTTTTCCCTGACACTGGAAGAGAAAAAACAATTACAACCTTTTGTCACTCATTTAGCAGAGGTTATTTCTTCCAGTCGGTTTAGTGGCAAGCACGTCAGCATCTGTGTACACAGCTTGACGTCAAGCCAGTTGCTCTACCCATTCGTAAGCGATAGGGGTTTAGCAGGGGAGATTGACACCTTAACTAAAGCTTTGCTGATTCGAGTGGCTCAAGTCAGGGACCTTGATAGTCAAGGGCTCTCCAGCCTGGTGTGGGCGCTGGCGAAACTGGTGGAGAAGGGGCTCGAAATACAACAGACCCACAGTGCGGTGACGGCACTGTTGCCGCAGGTGGTGCAGGTAACAGAGCAGGCCAGCAGGGCGCAGTTGCCGCAGGCGGCAGAGGAAACGAGCCCACGGGACAGGTTCAGCTCTCAAGGGGTCTCCAACGTGCTGTGGGCGCTGGGGAAACTAGTGGAGAAGGGACTCGAAATGCAACAGGTCAACAGTGCGGTGACGGCACTGTTGCCGCTGGTGGTGCAGATGGCAGAAGGAACGAGCCCCGAGGCCGGGTTCAGCTCTCAAGGGGTCTCCAACCTGCTGTGGGCGCTGGCGAAACTGGTGGAGAACGGACTCAGGATGCGACAGGCCAACAGTGCGGTGACGGCGCTTTTGCCACTGGTGGTGCAGGTGGTAGAGCAGAGCAGCAGGGAGGTAGTAGAGGAAATGAGCCCCGAGGCCGGGTTCAATTCTCAAGGGGTCACCAACCTGCTGTGGGCGCTGGCGAAACTGGTGGAGAACGGACTCGAAATGCAACAGGCTCACAAGGCGATGAGGGCACTGTTGCCGCAAGTGGTGGAGGTGGCAGAGAAAAAGAGCCCCGAGGCCGGGTTCAGTTCTCAAGCGGTCTCCAACCTGCTATGGGTGCTGGCGAAACTGGTGGAGAACGGACTCGAAATGCAGCGGGCCAACAGGGCGGTGACGGCGCTGTTGTCGCGGGTGGCACAGATAGCAGAGGGAACGAGCTCTCATGCCGGGTTCACTTCTCAAGGGATCTCCAACCTGCTGTGGGCGCTGGCGAAACTGATGGAGAACGGGCTCGGAATGCAGCAGGCTCACAGGGCGGTGACGGCACTGTTGCCGCAGGTGGTACAGATAGCAGAGGGAAGGAACCTCCGGGCTGGGTTTAATCCTCAGGAAGTCGCCAACCTGCTGTGGGCGCTGGCGAAACTGATGGAGAACGGGCTCGAAATGCAGCAGGCTCACAGGGCGGTGACGGCACTGTTACCGCAGGTGGTACAGGTGGCAGAGGGAACGAGCTCTCAGGCCGGGTTCACTTCTCAAGGGGTCTCCAACCTGCTGTGGGCGCTGGCGAAACTGGTGGAGAACGGACTCGAAATGCAGCAGGCCCAAAGGGCGGTGACGGCACTGTTGCCGCAGGTGGTACTGATGTCAGAGGGAACGAGCCTCCGGACCGGGTTTGTTCCACAACACGTTGCCAGCCTGCTGTGGGCGCTGGCGAAACTGGTGGAGAACGGACTTGAGATGCAGCAGGCCCAAAGTGCGGTGACGGCGCTGTTGCCGCTGGTGGTGCAGATGGCAGAGGGAGCGAGCCTCCAAGCCGGGTTTAATCCTCAGACAGTCGCCAACCTGCTGTGGGCGCTGGCGAAACTGGTGGGGAACGGGCTCGAAATGCAGCAGGCTCACAGGGCGGTGACGGCACTGTTGCCGCAGGTGGTACAGGTGGCAGAGGGAGCGAGCCCCCAGGCTGAGTTCAGTTCTCAAGGGGTCGCCAACCTGCTGTGGGCGCTGGCGAAACTGGTGGAGAACGGACTCGGAATGCAGCAGGCCCACAGGGTGGTGACGGCACTGTTGCCGCAGGTGGTACAGGTGGCAGAAGGAGCGAGCCCCCAGGCCGGGTTTAATCCTCAGGAAGTCGCCAACCAGCTGTGGGTGCTGGCGAAACTGGTGGAGAACGGGCTCGAAATGCAGCAGGCTCACAGGGCGGTGACGGCACTGTTGCCGCAGGTGGTGCAGGTGGCAGAAGGAGCGAGCCCCCAGGCTGAGTTCAGTTCTCAAGGGGTCGCCAACCTGCTGTGGGCGCTGGCGAAACTGGTGGAGAACGGACTCGAAATGCATCAGATTCACAGGGCGGTGACGGCATTGTTGTCGCAGGTGGTACAGATGGCAGAGGGAACGAGCCCCCAAGTCAAGTTTAACTCTCAGGATATAGCCAACATACTTTGGTCAATAGCTTCCCTGGGAGAATTTATTGAGCCTCAAACAATTGAGGGCGTATTAAATAGCTTCTCTTCTGATAAACAATATTCAGTATTACCACAAGCTCAGCTGCTTTGGAGTTTTATGGTATTTATGGCCAGAAAGGTTTCAATTAATAACCAGTTAATATTGCTGGTGAAATCCTGGTATCAAACTTTGGCACAACAAAAAAATGATGAGCAATTGGAATCACTGTTAACAATAGCCGGGATATGGCTTGAGCAAGAACCATTTTTTAATCCGAAATACAAAACTCGTCCCTCCCAATTGCAGAATGACTTTAAAACCAAATTGACTAATGAATTTCCCAATATAGAGTTCTCAGAGGAACAGGCTTTTGAAAATTTACCTCCGCTTGATTTTTTTATAGGTAATCCCTATCGATTAGGTATTGAAATTCAGGGGCCACATCATTTTACGGACCAGGAGTCATTATCAAAAACAGGAAAGACGATCCTGAAGGTTGAGACATACAAAAAGGTAGGCCTCGATGTCATAGAAGTGCCTTACAGGCATCTGAATAGAGATAATTTAAGTTGGGTTTGGGCTATTTTGTTGAAAAAACAGAGTGTGATTCAGCAACCTCGATCATCTCAGTAAATATTCGGTGAACCCATAGCCTTGGAGGTCGAGTCGCCCAAGGGTAATTTTTCAAAAAGTGCTGGTTGTCAGGCGCCTGTTGACTATCCTTCCATGCCATGAATTTCCCCTCCCCGGTGACCAATGCCCAACATGGCTATCCAGGCCAAAAAGTTCTGGAGTATCTTGCTCAACTCCAGCAACGGAACGCCTGGCTTAAGCAGCCACTTGACTGGTCGCAAAAAGAACCAGAATCGTCACAGAAAGGGAACACTCCCTCGCCAAGCAGCCCTGAATTTATTGAAGAGAGATTTACCAGCATGACCAGGCTCTTTTTTTTTCTGGCTTTCCTGTTGCTGTTGCCATTATGCCACGGACATGATCCCTTGTTTGAACCTTACCTGCCTGTCTCGCAGGCTCTGGGTATTGGTAATTTCGACAAGCCTGAGGTCAGTTCCCTGGCTATTATGACCTGGATGATGGCGGGTCATAGGGGGTCTGCTTCCGGGCAGGTCGATTGGCCGTTTGCGGGCTATTTCGGGTTTGGAGATAGTCACTTCACCGGTCAGAAGGCCCACCCTGAAATGGTGTCGGCCATGCCGACCCCTGAGGCCGGTTCGGTTGAAACCCTGCTCTGCCTTGAGCCTGCCATCCACACAATCAATCCACTGCCTTACAATTGTCGCTCCCTGCCAGTCGATGCCTGTGGCCTGGTTGTAAGCCATGACCCCGAAGTGGTTGACGGGGAGCCAGCTCCCCTGTTTTTCCCCGTTCCCTGTGACCTTCCTTTCACGAAGGCAGGCGCCAGCCTGTATCCATTGCCCTGTGACGATGAACTCTGTCTGGGTTGGGAGAGTCATTCGCAGAAAATCACCCTTGACTTCCCTCAGGCCAGAGTACCGGATAACTTCCTGAGGCTGGTTCGACGCACCGGTGTGCTTCCCGGGTGGTTCTATCAAACCACTGATCAGCAGGGGCAGGTTATTTACTACTGGTATGATTCTCAGGGCAATCGCTACAGCATCAGCCAGCAAGAGTACTGGCTGATGCTGTCCGGGTTATTTGAAAGCCTGATGCACCGATTCTACCCGGAGGTTTTCGACCCCCCGCTTCCGGCGGGCGGTGGCTGGCATATATGGCTCTATACGAGAAAGAGCAAGCCAGCAGGACGACAAGGCAGTGGCCGTGGGAGAGCAGGCAGGAGAGGAAAGATACAACTGGCTGCCGGAGGAAGAGGGGGCAACCCAGACAGAAAAAGATCAGGCAGTAAACCAGGTCAAAGGCCTGTCGCTTATGTCAAGCCTCAACCAAGAGCGGGAGCCACCGGGACAAGGAAGATGCCAGAGAAGGCTCCGGACACCAGGGCAGCTGAAACAATAGCGAGCCTGGTGAAGGAGTTTAAAACAGGCGATCTGGAAGCGGCAGCAAAAAGGTTTAAGAAAAAATACAACGGTAGAGATCATAGCTACTTTTGCCACCGGATCAAGTTAGCCACCAGAAAACGAGGTTTTTCCCTGACACTGGAAGAGAAAAAACAATTACAACCTTTTGTCACTCATTTAACAGAGGTTATTTTATCCAGTCAGTTTAGTGGCAAGCACGTCAGTACCTGTGTACACAGCTTGACGTCAAGCCAGTTGCTCTACCCATTCGTAAGCGATAGGGGTTTAGCAGGGGAGATTAACGCCTTAACTAAAGCTTTGCTGATTCGAGTGGCTCAAGTCAGGGACCTTGATAGTCAAGGGCTCTCCAGCCTGGTGTGGGCGCTGGCGAAACTGGTGGAGAAGGGGCTCGAAATACAACAGACCCACAGTGCGATGACGGCACTGTTGCCGCAGGTGGTGGAGGTGGCGGAGCAGTCAAAGAAAAAGCACGAAAAAAACAGCTCAGAGGTGCAGGTAACAGAGCAGGCCAGCAGGGCGCAGTTGCCGCAGGCGGCAGAGGAAACGAGCCCACGGGACAGGTTCAGCTCTCAAGGGGTCTCCAACGTGCTGTGGGCGCTGGGGAAACTAGTGGAGAAGGGACTCGAAATGCAACAGGTCAACAGTGCGGTGACGGAACTGTTGCCGCTGGTGGTGCAGATGGCAGAAGGAACGAGCCCCGAGGCCGGGTTCAGCTCTCAAGGGGTCTCCAACCTGCTGTGGGCGCTGGCGAAACTGGTGGAGAGCGGACTCAGGATGCGACAGGCCAACAGTGCGGTGACGGCGCTGTTGCCGCAGGTGGTGCAGGTGGCAGAGGGAGCGAGTTGCCAAGATGGGTTTATTCCACAACACGTTGCCAGCCTGCTGTGGGCGCTGACGAAACTCATGGAGAACGGACTCGAAATACAGCAGGCTCACAGGGCGGTGACGGCAATGTTGTTGCGGGTGGCACAGATAGCAGAGGAAACGAGTCCCCGGGACGGGTTCAGCTCTCAAGGGGTCTCCAACGTGCTGTGGGCGCTGGGGAAACTGGTGGAGAACGGACTCAGGATGCGACAAGCCAACAGTGCGGTGACGGCGCTGTTGCCACTGGTGGTACAGGTGGTAGAGCAGAGCAGCAGGGAGGTAGTAGAGGAAACGAGCCCCGAGGCCGGGTTCAATTCTCAAGGGGTCTCCAACCTGATGTGGGCGCTGGCGAAACTGGTGGAGAACGGACTCGAAATGCAGCAGGCTCACAGGGCGGTGACGGCACTGTTGCCGCAGGTGGTACAGGTGGCAGGGGGAATGAACCTTCGGGCTGGGTTTAATGCTCAGGAAGTCGCCAACCTGCTGTGGGCGCTGGCGAAACTGGTGGAGAGAGGACTCGAAATGCCGCAGACCAACAGAGCGGTGACGGCACTGTTGACGCAGGTGGTACAGATGTCAGAGGGAACGAGCCTCCGGGCCGGGTTCCGTTCTCAGGGGGTCGCCAACCTGCTGTGGGCGCTGACGAAACTGGTGGAGAACGGACTCGAAATGCAACAGGCTCACAAGGCGATGACGGCACTGTTGCCACAAGTGGTGGAGGTGGCAGAGAAAAAGAGCCTCGAGGCCGGGTTCAGTTCTCAAGCGGTCTCCAACCTGCTGTGGGCGCTGGCGAAACTGATGGAGAACGGGCTCGGAATGCAGCAGGCTCACAGGGCGGTGACGGCACTGTTACCGCAGGTGGTACAGGTGGCAGAGGGAACGAGCCTCCGGGCCGGGTTCTGTTCTCAGGGGGTCGCCAACCTGCTGTGGGCGCTGGCGAAACTGATGGAGAACGGGCTCGAAATGCAGCAGGCTCACAGGGCGGTGACGGCACTGTTACCGCAGGTGGTACAGGTGGCAGAGGGAACGAGCCTTCGGGCCGGGTTTAATCCTCAGGAAGTCGCCAACCTGCTGTGGGCGCTGGCGAAACTGATGGAGAACGGGCTCGAAATGCAGCAGGCTCACAGGGCGGTGACGGCACTGTTGCCGCAGGTGGTGCAGGTGGCAGAAGGAGCGAGCCCCCAGGCTGAGTTCAGTTCTCAAGGGGTCGCCAACCTGCTGTGGGCGCTGGCAAAACTGGTGGAGAACGGACTCGAAATGCATCAGATTCACAGGGCGGTGACGGCATTGTTGTCGCAGGTGGTACAGATGGCAGAGGGAACGAGCCCCCAAGTCAAGTTTAACTCTCAGGATATAGCCAGCATACTTTGGTCAATAGCTTTCCTGGGAGAATTTATTGAGCCTCAAACAATTGAGGGCGTATTAAATAGCGTCTCTTTTGATAAACAATATTCAGTATTACCACAAGCTCAGCTGCTTTGGAGTTTTATGGTATTTATGGCCAGAAAGGTTTCAATTAATAACCAGTTAATATTGCTGGTGAAATCCTGGTATCAAACTTTGGCACAACAAAAAAATGATGAGCAATTGGAATCACTGTTAACAATAGCCGGGATATGGCTTGAGCAAGAACCATTTTTTAATCCGAAATACAAAACTCGTCCCTCCCAATTGCAGAATGACTTTAAAACCAAATTGACTAATAAATTTCCCAATATAGAGTTCTCAGAGGAACAGGCTTTTGAAAATTTACCTCCGCTTGATTTTTTTATAGGTAATCCCTATCGATTAGGTATTGAAATTCAGGGGCCACATCATTTTACGGATCAGGAGTCATTATCAAAAACAGGAAAGACGATCCTGAAGGTTGAGACATACAAAAAGGTAGGCCTCGATGTCATAGAAGTTCCTTACAGGCATCTGAATAGAGATAATTTAAGTTGGGTTTGGGCTATTTTGTTGAAAAAACAGAGTGTGATTCAGCAACCTCGATCATCTCAGTAAATATTCGGTGAACCCATAGCCTTGGAGGTCGAGTTGCCAAGGGTAATTTCTCAAAAAGTGCTGGTTGTCAGGCGCCTGTTGACTATCCTTCCATGCCATGAATTTCCCCTCCCCGGTGACCAATGCCCAGCATGGCTATTCAGGCCAAAAAGTTCTGGAGTATCTTGCTCAACTCCAGCAACAGAACACCTGGCTTAAGCAGCCACTTGACTGGTCGCAAAAAGAACCAGAATCGTCACAGAAAGGGAACACTCCCTCGCCAAACAGCCCTGAGTTTATTGAAGAGAGATTTACCAGCATGACCAGGCTCTTTTTTTTTCTGGCTTTCCTGTTGCTGTTGCCATTATGCCGCGGACATGATCCTTTGTTTGAACCTTACCTGCCTGTCTCGCAGGCTCTGGGTATTGGTAATTTCGACAAGCCTGAGGTCAGTTCCCTGGCTATTGTGACCTGGATGATGGCGGGTCATAGCGGGTCTGCTTCCGGGCAGGTCGATTGGCCGTTTGCGGGCTATTTCGGGTTTGGAGATAGTCGCCTCACCGGTCAGAAGGCCCACCCTGAAATGGTGTCGGCCATGCCGACCCCTGAGGCCGGTTCGGTTGAAACCCTGCTCTGCCTTGAGCCTGCCATCCACACAATTAATCCACTGCCTTACAATTGTCGCTCCCTGCCAGCCGATGCCTGTGGCCTGGTTGTAAGCCATGACCCCGAAGTGGTTGACGGGGAGTCTGCTCCCCTGTTTTTCCCCGTTCCCTGTGACCTTCCTTTCACGAAGGCAGGCGCCAGCCTGTATCCATTGCCCTGTGACGATGAACTCTGTCTGGGCTGGGAGAGTCATTCGCAGAAAATCACCCTTGACTTCTCTCAGGCCAGAGTACCGGATAATTTCCTGAGGCTGGTTCGACGCGCCGGTGTGCTTCCCGGGTGGTTCTATCAAACCACTGATCAGCAGGGGCAGGTTATTTACTACTGGTATGATTCGCAGGGCAATCGCCACAGCATCAGCCAGCAAGAGTACCGGCTGATGCTGTCCGGGTTATTTGAAAGCCTGATGCACCGATTCTACCCGGAGGTTTTCGACCCCCCGCTTCCGGCGGGCGGTGGCTGGCATATATGGCTCTATACGAGAAAGAGCAAGCCAGCAGGACGACAAGGCAGTGGCCGTGGGAGAGCAGGAGGGAGAGGAAAGATACAACTGGCTGCCGGAGGAAGAGGGGGCAACCCAGACAGAAAAAGACCAGACAGTAAACCAGGTCAAAGGCCTGTCGCTTATGTCAAGCCTCAACCAAGAGCGGGAGCCACCGGGACAAGGAAGATGCCAGAGAAGGCTCCGGACACCAGGGCAGCTGAAACAATAGCGAGTCTGGTGAAGGAGTTTAAAACAGGCGATCTGGAAGCGGCAGCAAAAAGGTTTAAGAAAAAATACAACGGTAAAGATCATAGCTACTTTTGCAACCGGATCAAGTTAGCCACCAAGAAGCGAGGTTTTTCCCTGACACTGGAAGAGAAAAAACAATTACAACCTTTTGTCACTCATTTAGCAGAGGTTATTTTATCCAGTCAGTTTAGTGGCAAGAGCGTCAGTACCTGTGTACACAGCTTGACGTCAAGCCAGTTGCTCTACCCATTCGTAAGCGATAGGGGTTTAGCAGGGGAGATTGACACCTTAACTAAAGCTTTGCTGATTCGAGTGGCTCAAGTCAGGGACCTTGATAGTCAAGGGCTCTCGAGCCTGGTGTGGGCGCTGGCGAAACTGGTGGAGAAGGGGCTCGAAATACAACAGACCCACAGTGCGGTGACGGCACTGTTGCCGCAGGTGGTGGAGGTGGCGGAGCAGTCAAAGAAAAAGCACGAAAAAAACAGCTCAGAGGTGCAGGTAACAGAGCAGGCCAGCAGGGCGCAGTTGCCGCAGGCGGCAGAGGAAACGAGCCCACGGGACAGGTTCAGCTCTCAAGGGGTCTCCAACGTGCTGTGGGCGCTGGGGAAACTAGTGGAGAAGGGACTCGAAATGCAACAGGTCAACAGTGCGGTGACGGAACTGTTGCCGCTGGTGGTGCAGATGGCAGAAGGAACGAGCCCCGAGGCCGGGTTCAGCTCTCAAGGGGTCTCCAACCTGCTGTGGGCGCTGGCGAAACTGGTGGAGAGCGGACTCAGGATGCGACAGGCCAACAGTGCGGTGACGGCGCTGTTGCCGCAGGTGGTGCAGGTGGCAGAGGGAGCGAGTTGCCAAGATGGGTTTATTCCACAACACGTTGCCAGCCTGCTGTGGGCGCTGACGAAACTCATGGAGAACGGACTCGAAATACAGCAGGCTCACAGGGCGGTGACGGCAATGTTGTTGCGGGTGGCACAGATAGCAGAGGAAACGAGTCCCCGGGACGGGTTCAGCTCTCAAGGGGTCTCCAACGTGCTGTGGGCGCTGGGGAAACTGGTGGAGAACGGACTCAGGATGCGACAAGCCAACAGTGCGGTGACGGCGCTGTTGCCACTGGTGGTACAGGTGGTAGAGCAGAGCAGCAGGGAGGTAGTAGAGGAAACGAGCCCCGAGGCCGGGTTCAATTCTCAAGGGGTCTCCAACCTGATGTGGGCGCTGGCGAAACTGGTGGAGAACGGACTCGAAATGCAACAGGCTAAAAGTGCGGTGACGGCGCTGTTGCCGCTGGTGGTGCAGATGGCAGAAGGAACGAGAACGAGCCCCCGGGCCGGGTTTAATCCTCAAGAAGTCGCCAACCTGCTGTGGGCGCTGGCGAAACTGATGGAGAACGGACTCGAAATGCAGCAGGCTCACAGGGCGGTGACGGAACTGTTGCCGCAGGTGGTGCAGATGGCAGAGGGAGCGAGCCCCCGGGCCGGGTTTAGTCCTCAGGAAGTCACCAACCTGCTGTGGGCGCTGACGAAATTGGTGGGGAACGGGCTCGAAATGCAGCAGGCTCACAGGGCGGTGACGGCACTGTTGACGCAGGTGGTACAGATAGCAGAGGGAAGGAACCTCCGGGCCGGGTTTAATCCTCAGGAAGTTGCCAACCTGCTGTGGGCGCTGGCGAAACTGGTGGAGAACGGACTCGAAATGCAGCAGGCTCACAGGGCGGTGACGGCACTGTTGCCGCAGGTGGTACAGGTGGCAGGGGGAATGAACCTTCGGGCTGGGTTTAATGCTCAGGAAGTCGCCAACCTGCTGTGGGCGCTGGCGAAACTGGTGGAGAGAGGACTCGAAATGCCGCAGACCAACAGAGCGGTGACGGCACTGTTGACGCAGGTGGTACAGATGTCAGAGGGAACGAGCCTCCGGGCCGGGTTCCGTTCTCAGGGGGTCGCCAACCTGCTGTGGGCGCTGGCGAAACTGGTGGAGAACGGACTCGAAATGCAACAGGCTCACAAGGCGATGACGGCACTGTTGCCACAAGTGGTGGAGGTGGCAGAGAAAAAGAGCCTCGAGGCCGGGTTCAGTTCTCAAGCGGTCTCCAACCTGCTGTGGGCGCTGGCGAAACTGATGGAGAACGGGCTCGGAATGCAGCAGGCTCACAGGGCGGTGACGGCATTGTTGACGCAGGTGGTACAGATAGCAGAGGGAAGGAACCTCCGGGCCGGGTTTAATCCTCAGGAAGTCGCCAACCTGCTGTGGGCGCTGGCGAAACTGATGGAGAACGGGCTCGAAATGCAGCAGGCTCACAGGGCGGTGACGGCACTGTTGCCGCAGGTAGTACAGGTGGCAGAAGGAGCGAGCCCCCAGGCCGGGTTTAATGCTCAGGAAGTCGCCAACCTGCTGTGGGCGCTGGCGAAACTGGTGGAGAACGGGCTCGAAATGCAGCAGGCTCACAGGGCGGTGACGGCACTGTTGCCGCAGGTGGTGCAGGTGGCAGAAGGAGCGAGCCCCCAGGCTGAGTTCAGTTCTCAAGGGGTCGCCAACCTGCTGTGGGCGCTGGCAAAACTGGTGGAGAACGGACTCGAAATGCATCAGATTCACAGGGCGGTGACGGCATTGTTGTCGCAGGTGGTACAGATGGCAGAGGGAACGAGCCCCCAAGTCAAGTTTAACTCTCAGGATATAGTCAGCATACTTTGGTCAATAGCTTTCCTGGGAGAATTTATTGAGCCTCAAACAATTGAGGGCGTATTAAATAGCTTCTCTTTTGATAAACAATATTCAGTATTACCACAAGCTCAGCTGCTTTGGAGTTTTATGGTATTTATGGCCAGAAAGGTTTCAATTAATAACCAGTTAATATTGCTGGTGAAATCCTGGTATCAAACTTTGGCACAACAAAAAAATGATGAGCAATTGGAATCACTGTTAACAATAGCCGGGATATGGCTTGAGCAAGAACCATTTTTTAATCCGAAATACAAAACTCGTCCCTCCCAATTGCAGAATGACTTTAAAACCAAATTGACTAATAAATTTCCCAATATAGAGTTCTCAGAGGAACAGGCTTTTGAAAATTTACCTCCGCTTGATTTTTTTATAGGTAATCCCTATCGATTAGGTATTGAAATTCAGGGGCCACATCATTTTACGGATCAGGAGTCATTATCAAAAACAGGAAAGACGATCCTGAAGGTTGAGACATACAAAAAGGTAGGCCTCGATGTCATAGAAGTGCCTTACAGGCATCTGAATAGAGATAATTTAAGTTGGGTTTGGGCTATTTTGTTGAAAAAACAGAGTGTGATTCAGCAACCTCGATCATCTCAGTAAATATTCGGTGAACCCATAGCCTTGGAGGTCGAGTCGCCCAAGGGTAATTTCTCAAAAAGTGCTGGTTATCAGGCGCCTGTTGACTATCCTTCCATGCCATGAATTTCCCCTCCTCGGTGACCAATGCTCAGCATGGCTATCCAGGCCAAAAAGTTCTGGAGTATCTTGCTCAACTCCAGCAACAGAACGCCTGGCTTAAGCAGCCACTTGACTGGTCGCAAAAAGAACCAGAATCGTCACAGAAAGGGAACACTCCCTCGCCAAGCAGTCCTGAGTTTATTGAAGAGAGATTTACCAGCATGACCAGACTCTTTTTTTTTCTGGCTTTCCTGTTGCTGTTGCCATTATGCCACGGACATGATCCTTTGTTTGAACCTTACCTGCCTGTCCCGCAGGCTCTGGGTATTGGTAATTTCGACAAGCCTGAGGTCAGTTCCCTGGCTATTATGACCTGGATGATGGCGGGTCATAGGGGGTCTGCTTCCGGGCAGGTCGATTGGCCGTTTGCAGGCTATTTCGGGTTTGGAGATAGTCGCTTCACCGGTCAGAAGGCCCACCCTGAAATGGTGTCGGCCATGCCGACCCCTGAGGCCGGTTCGGTTGAAACCCTGCTCTGCCTTGAGCCTGCCACCCACACAATTAATCCACTGCCTTACAATTGTCGCTCCCTGCCAGCCGATGCCTGTGGCCTGGTTGCAAGCCATGACCCTGAAGTGGTTGACGGGGAGCCAGCTCCCCTGTTTTTCCCCGTTCCCTGTGACCTTCCTTTCACGAAGGCAGGCGCCAGCCTGTATCCATTGCCCTGTGACGATGAACTCTGTCTGGGCTGGGAGAGTCATTCGCAGAAAATCACCCTTGACTTCTCTCAGGCCAGAGTACCGGATAATTTCCTGAGGCTGGTTCGACGCGCCCGTGTGCTTCCCGGGTGGTTCTATCAAACCACTGATCAGCAGGGGCAGGTTATTTACTACTGGTATGATTCTCAGGGCAATCGCTACAGCATCAGCCAGCAAGAGTACTGGCTGATGCTGTCCGGGTTATTTGAAAGCCTGATGCACCGATTCTACCCGGAGGTTTTCGACCCCCCGCTTCCGGCGGGCGGTGGCTGGCATATATGGCTCTATACGAGAAAGAGCAAGCCAGCAGGACGACAAGGCAGTGGCCGTGGGAGAGCAGGCAGGAGAGGAAAGATACAACTGGCTGCCGGAGGAAGAGGGGGCAACCCAGACAGAAAAAGATCAGGCAGTAAACCAGGTCAAAGGCCTGTCGCTTATGTCAAGCCTCAACCAAGAGCGGGAGCCACCGGGACAAGGAAGATGCCAGAGAAGGCTCCGGACACCAGGGCAGCTGAAACAATAGCGAGCCTGGTGAAGGAGTTTAAAACAGGCGATCTGGAAGCGGCAGTAAAAAGGTTTAAGAAAAAATACAACGGTAAAGATCATAGCTACTTTTGCAACCGGATCAAGTTAGCCACCAAGAAGCGAGGTTTTTCCCTGACACTGGAAGAGAAAAAACAATTACAACCTTTTGTCACTCATTTAGCAGAGGTTATTTCTTCCAGTCGGTTTAGTGGCAAGCACGTCAGCATCTGTGTACACAGCTTGACGTCAAGCCAGTTGCTCTACCCATTCGTAAGCGATAGGGGTTTAGCAGGGGAGATTAACGCCTTAACTAAAGCTTTGCTGATTCGAGTGGCTCAAGTCAGGGACCTTGATAGTCAAGGGCTCTCCAGCCTGGTGTGGGCGCTGGCGAAACTGGTGGAGAAGGGGCTCGAAATACAACAGACCCACAGTGCGATGACGGCACTGTTGCCGCAGGTGGTGGAGGTGGCGGAGCAGTCAAAGAAAAAGCACGAAAAAAACAGCTCAGAGGTGCAGGTAACAGAGCAGGCCAGCAGGGCGCAGTTGCCGCAGGCGGCAGAGGAAACGAGCCCCCGGGACAGGTTCAGCTCTCAAGGGGTCTCCAACGTGCTGTGGGCGCTGGGGAAACTAGTGGAGAAGGGACTCGAAATGCAACAGGTCAACAGTGCGGTGACGGCACTGTTGCCGCTGGTGGTGCAGATGGCAGAAGGAACGAGCCCCGAGGCCGGGTTCAGCTCTCAAGGGGTCTCCAACCTGCTGTGGGCGCTGGCGAAACTGGTGGAGAGCGGACTCAGGATGCGACAGGCCAGCAGTGCGGTGACGGCGCTTTTGCCAATGGTGGTGCAGGTGGTAGAGCAGAGCAGCAGGGAGGTAGTAGAGGAAATGAGCCCCGAGGCCGGGTTCAATTCTCAAGGGGTCACCAACCTGCTGTGGGCGCTGGCGAAACTGGTGGAGAACGGACTCGAAATGCAACAGGCTCACAAGGCGATGACGGCACTGTTGCCACAAGTGGTGGAGGTGGCAGAGAAAAAGAGCCCCGAGGCCGGGTTCAGTTCTCAAGCGGTCTCCAACCTGCTATGGGTGCTGGCGAAACTGGTGGAGAACGGACTCGAAATGCAGCGGGCCAACAGGGCGGTGACGGCGCTGTTGTCGCGGGTGGCACAGATAGCAGAGGGAACGAGCTCTCATGCCGGGTTCACTTCTCAAGGGATCTCCAACCTGCTGTGGGCGCTGGGGAAACTGGTGGAGAACGGACTCGAAATGCAACAGGTCAACAGTGCGGTGACGGAACTGTTGCCGCTGGTGGTGCAGATGGCAGAAGGAACGAGCCCCGAGGCCGGGTTCAGCTCTCAAGGGGTCTCCAACGTGGTGTGGGCGCTGGGGAAACTGGTGGAGAACGGACTCAGGATGCGACAGGCCAACAGTGCGGTGACGGCGCTTTTGCCACTGGTGGTGCAGGTGGTAGAGCAGAGCAGCAGGGAGGTAGTAGAGGAAATGAGCCCCGAGGCCGGGTTCAATTCTCAAGGGGTCACCAACCTGCTGTGGGCGCTGGCGAAACTGGTGGAGAACGGACTCGAAATGCAACAGGCTCACAAGGCGATGACGGCACTGTTGCTACAAGTGGTGGAGGTGGTAGAGAAAAAGAGCCCCGAGGCCGGGTTTAATCCTCAGGAAGTCGCCAACCTGCTGTGGGCGCTGGCGAAATTTGTGGAGAACGGACTCGAAATGCAGCGGGCCAACAGGGCGGTGACGGCGCTGTTGTCGCGGGTGGCACAGATAGCAGAGGGAACGAGCTCTCATGCCGGGTTCACTTCTCAAGGGATCTCCAACCTGCTGTGGGCGCTGGCGAAACTGATGGAGAACGGACTCGGAATGCAGCAGGCTCACAGGGCGGTGACGGCACTGTTGCCGCAGGTGGTACAGATAGCAGAGGGAAGGAACCTCCGGGCTGGGTTTAATCCTCAGGAAGTCGCCAACCTGCTGTGGGCGCTGGCGAAACTGATGGAGAACGGGCTCGAAATGCAGCAGGCTCACAGGGCGGTGACGGCACTGTTGCCGCAGGTGGTACAGGTGGCAGAAGGAGCGAGCCCCCAGGCCGAGTTTAATCCTCAGGAAGTCGCCAACCTGCTGTGGGCACTGGCGAAACTGATGGAGGACGGACTCAAAATGCAGCAGGCTCACAGGGCGGTGGCGGCACTGTTGCCGCAGATGGTACAGATGGCAGAGGGAACGAGCTCTCAGGCCGGGTTCACTTCTCAAGGGGTCTCCAACCTGCTGTGGGCGCTGGCGAAACTGGTGGAGAACGGACTCGAAATGCAGCAGATTCACAGGGCGGTGACGGCATTGTTGCCGCAGGTGGTACAGATGGCAGAGGGAGCGAGCCCTCAGGCCGGGTTTAATCCTCTGGAAGTCGCTAACCTGCTGTGGTCAATAGCTTTTTTGGGAGAATTTATTGAGCCTCAAACAATTGAGGGCGTATTAAATAGCGTCTCTTTTGATAAACAATATTCAGTATTATCACAAGCTCAGCTGCTTTGGAGTTTTATGGTATTTATGGCCAGAAAGGTTTCAATTAATAACCAGTTAATATTGCTGGTGAAATCCTGGTATCAAACTTTGGCACAACAAAAAAATGATGAGCAATTGGAACCACTGTTAACAATAGCCGGGATATGGCTTGAGCAAGAACCATTTTTTAATCCGAAATACGAAACTCGTCCCTCCCAATTGCAGAATGACTTTAAAACCAAATTGACTAATGAATTTCCCAATATAGAGTTCTCAGAGGAACAGTCTTTTGAAAATTTACCTCCGCTTGATTTTTTTATAGGTAATCCCTATCGATTAGGTATTGAAATTCAGGGGCCGCATCATTTTACGGACCAGGAGTCATTATCAAAAACAGGAAAGACGATCCTGAAGGTTGAGACATACAAAAAGGTAGGCCTCGATGTCATAGAAGTGCCTTACAGGCATCTGAATAGAGATAATTTAAGTTGGGTTTGGGCTATTTTGTTGAAAAAACAGAGTGTGATTCAGCAACCTCGATCATCTCAGTAAATATTCGGTGAACCCATAGCCTTGGAGGTCGAGTCGCCAAGGGTAATTTCTCAAAAAGTGCTGGTTGTCAGGCGCCTGTTGACTATCCTTCCATGCCATGAATTTCCCCTCCCCGGTGACCAATGCCCAGCATGGCTATCCAGGCCAAAAAGTTCTGGAGTATCTTGCTCAACTCCAGCAACAGAACGCCTGGCTTAAGCAGCCACTTGGCTGGTCGCAAAAAGAACCAGAATCGTCACAGAAAGGGAACACTCCCTCGCCAAGCAGTCCTGAGTTTATTGAAGAGAGATTTACCAGCATGACCAGACTCTTTTTTTTTCTAGCTTTCCTGTTGCTGTTGCCATTATGCCACGGACATGATCCCTTGTTCGAACCTTACCTGCCTGTCCCGCAGGCTCTGGGTATTGGTAATTTCGACAAACCTGAGGTCAGTTCCCTGGCTATTATGACCTGGATGATGGCGGGTCATAGGGGGTCTGCTTCCGGGCAGGTCGATTGGCCGTTTGCAGGCTATTTCGGGTTTGGAGATAGTCGCTTCACCGGTCAGAAGGCCCACCCTGAAATGGTGTCGGCCATGCCGACCCCTGAGGCCGGTTCGGTTGAAACCCTGCTCTGCCTTGAGCCTGCCACCCACACAATTAATCCACTGCCTTACAATTGTCGCTCCCTGCCAGCCGATGCCTGTGGCCTGGTTGCAAGCCATGACCCTGAAGTGGTTGACGGGGAGCCAGCTCCCCTGTTTTTCCCCGTTCCCTGTGACCTTCCTTTCACGAAGGCAGGCGCCAGCCTGTATCCATTGCTCTGTGACGATGAACTCTGTCTGGGTTGGGAGAGTCATTCGCAGAAAATCACCCTTGACTTCTCTCAGGCCAGAGTACCGGATAACTTCCTGAGGCTGGTTCGACGCGCCGGTGTGCTTCCCGGGTGGTTCTATCAAACCACTGATCAGCAGGGGCAGGTTATTTACTACTGGTATGATTCTCAGGGCAATCGCTACAGCATCAGCCAGCAAGAGTACTGGCTGATGCTGTCCGGGTTATTTGAAAGCCTGATGCACCGATTCTACCCGGAGGTTTTCGACCCCCCGCTTCCGGCGGGCGGTGGCTGGCATATATGGCTCTATACGAGAAAGAGCAAGCCAGCAGGACGACAAGGCAGTGGCCGTGGGAGAGCAGGCGGGGGAGGAAAGATAAAACAGGCTACCGGAGGAAGAGGGGGCAACCCAGACAGAAAAAGACCAGGCAGTAAACCAGGTCAAAGGCCTGTCGCTTATGTCAAGCCTCAACCAAGAGCGGGAGCCACCGGGACAAGGAAGATGCCAGAGAAGGCTCCGGACACCAGGGCAGCTGAAACAATAGCGAGCCTGGTGAAGGAGTTTAAAACAGGCGATCTGGAAGCGGCAAAAAGATTTAAGAAAAGATACAACGGTAAAGATCATGGATACTTTTGCCACCGGATCAAGTTAGCCACTAAGGAACGAGGGTTTCCCCTGACATTGGAAGAGAAAAAACAATTACAACCTTTTGTCACTCATTTAGCAGAGGTTATTTCTTCCAGTCGGTTTAGTGGCAAGAGCGTCAGCATCTGTGTACACAGCTTGACGTCAAGCCAGTTGCTCTACCCATTCGTAAGCGATAGGGGTTTAGCAGGGGAGATTAACGCCTTAACTAAAGCTTTGCTGATTCGAGTGGCTCAAGTCACGAACTTTAAGAGTCAAGGGCTCTCCAGTCTGGTGTGGGCGCTGGCGAAACTGGTGGAGAAGGGGCTCGAAATACAACAGACCCGCAGTGCGGTGACGGCGCTGTTGCCGCAGGTGGTGCAGATGGCGGAGCAGTCAAAGAAAAAGCACGAAAAAAACAGCTCAGAGGTGCAGGTAACAGAGCAGGCCAGCAGGGCGCAGTTGCCGCAGGCGGCAGAGGAAACGAGTCCCCGGGACGGGTTCAGCTCTCAAGGGGTCTCCAACGTGCTGTGGGCGCTGGGGAAACTAGTGGAGAAGGGACTCGAAATGCAACAGGCCAACAGTGCGGTGACGGAGCTGTTGCCGCTGTTGGTGCAGATGGCAGAAGGAGCGAGCCCCCAGGCCGGGTTTAATCCTCAGGAAGTCGCCAACCTGCTGTGGGCGCTGGCGAAACTGGTGGAGAACGGACTCAGGATGCAACAGGCCAACAGTGCGGTGACGGCGCTGTTGCCGCAGGTGGTGCAGGTGGCAGAGGGAGCGAGTTGCCAAGATGGGTTTATTCCACAACACGTTGCCAGCCTGCTGTGGGCGCTGACGAAACTCATGGAGAACGGACTCGAAATACAGCAGGCTCACAGGGCGGTGACGGCACTGTTGTTGCGGGTGGCACAGATAGCAGAGGAAACGAGTCCCCGGGACGGGTTCAGCTCTCAAGGGGTCTCCAACGTGCTGTGGGCGCTGGGGAAACTGGTGGAGAACGGACTCAGGATGCGACAAGCCAACAGTGCGGTGACGGCGCTGTTGCCACTGGTGGTACAGGTGGTAGAGCAGAGCAGCAGGGAGGTAGTAGAGGAAACGAGCCCCGAGGCCGGGTTCAATTCTCAAGGGGTCACTAACCTGCTGTGGGCGCTGGCGAAACTGGTGGAGAACGGACTCGAAATGCAACAGGCTCACAAGGCGATGAAGGCACTGTTGTCGCGGGTGGCACAGATAGCAGAGGGAACGAGCTCTCATGCCGGGTTCACTTCTCAAGGGATCTCCAACCTGCTGTGGGCGCTGGCGAAACTGATGGAGAACGGGCTCGGAATGCAGCAGGCTCACAGGGCGGTGACGGCACTGTTGACGCAGGTGGTACAGATAGCAGAGGGAAAAAGCCTCCGGGCCGGGTTTAATCCTCAGGAAGTCGCCAACCTGCTGTGGGCGCTGGCAAAACTGGTGGAGAACGGACTCGAAATGCAACAGGCTCACAAGGCGATGACGGCACTGTTGCCACAAGTGGTGGAGGTGGCAGAGAAAAAGAGCCTCGAGGCCGGGTTCAGTTCTCAAGCGGTCTCCAACCTGCTGTGGGCGCTGGCGAAACTGATGGAGAACGGGCTCGGAATGCAGCAGGCTCACAGGGCGGTGACGGCATTGTTGACGCAGGTGGTACAGATAGCAGAGGGAAGGAACCTCCGGGCCGGGTTTAATCCTCAGGAAGTCGCCAACCTGCTGTGGGCGCTGGCGAAACTGATGGAGAACGGGCTCGAAATACAGCAGGCTCACAGGGCGGTGACGGCACTGTTGCCGCAGGTAGTACAGGTGGCAGAAGGAGCGAGCCCCCAGGCCGGGTTTAATGCTCAGGAAGTCGCCAACCTGCTGTGGGCGCTGGCGAAACTGGTGGTGAACGGACTCGAAATGCAGCAGGCCAACAGGGCGGTGACGGCACTGTTGTTGCAGGTGGTACAAATGTCAGAGGGAACGAGCCTCCGGGCCGGTTTTGTTCCACAACACGTTGCCAACCTGCTGTGGGCGCTGGCGAAACTGGTGGAGAACGGACTCGGAATGCAGCAGGCCCACAGGGTGGTGACGGCACTGTTGCCGCAGGTGGTACAGGTGGCAGAAGGAGCGAGCCCCCAGGCCGGGTTTAATCCTCAGGAAGTCGCCAAGCTGCTGTGGGCGCTGGCGAAACTGGTGGAGAACGGGCTCGAAATGCAGCAGGCTCACAGGGCGGTGATGGCACTGTTGCCGCAGGTGGTGCAGGTGGCAGAAGGAGCGAGCCCCCAGGCTGAGTTCAGTTCTCAAGGGGTCGCCAACCTGCTGTGGGCGCTGGCAAAACTGGTGGAGAACGGACTCGAAATGCATCAGATTCACAGGGCGGTGACGGCATTGTTGTCGCAGGTGGTACAGATGGCAGAGGGAACGAGCCCCCAAGTCAAGTTTAACTCTCAGGATATAGTCAGCATACTTTGGTCAATAGCTTTCCTGGGAGAATTTATTGAGCCTCAAACAATTGAGGGCGTATTAAATAGCTTCTCTTTTGATAAACAATATTCAGCATTATCACAAACTCAGCTGCTTTGGAGTTTTATGGTATTTATGGCCAGAAAGGTTTCAATTAATAACCAGTTAATATTGCTGGTGAAATCCTGGTATCAAACTTTGGCACAACAAAAAAATGACGAGCAATTGGAACCACTGTTAACAATAGCCGGGATATGGCTTGAGCAAGAACCATTTTTTAATCCGAAATACGAAACTCGTCCCTCCCAATTGCAGAATGACTTTAAAACCAAATTGACTAATGAATTTCCCAATATAGAGTTCTCAGAGGAACAGTCTTTTGAAAATTTACCTCCGCTTGATTTTTTTATAGGTAATCCCTATCGATTAGGTATTGAAATTCAGGGGCCGCATCATTTTACGGACCAGGAGTCATTATCAAAAACAGGAAAGACGATCCTGAAGGTTGAGACATACAAAAAGGTAGGCCTCGATGTCATAGAAGTGCCTTACAGGCATCTGGATAGAGATAATTTAAGTTGGGTTTGGGCTATTTTGTTGAAAAAACAGAGTGTGATTCAGCAACCTCGATCATCTCAGTAAATATTCGGTGAACCCATAGCCTAGGAGGTCGAGTCGCCCAAGGGTAATTTCTCAAAAAGTGCTGGTTGTCAGGCGCCTGTTGACTATCCTTCCATGCCATGAATTTCCCCTCCCCGGTGACCAATGCCCAGCATGGCTATCCAGGCCAAAAAGTTCTGGAGTATCTTGCTCAACTCCAGCAACAGAACGCCTGGCTTAAGCAGCCACTTGACTGGTCGCAAAAAGAACCAGAATCATCACAGAAAGGGAACACTCCCTCGCCAAACATCCCTGAGTTTATTGAAGAGAGATTTACCAGCATGACCAGGCTCTTTTTTTTTCTGGCTTTCCTTTTGCTGTTGCCATTATGCCACGGACATGATCCCTTGTTTGAACCTTACCTGCCTGTCTCGCAGGCTCTGGGTATTGGTAATTTCGACAAACCTGAGGTCAGTTCCCTGGCTATTATGACCTGGATGATGGCGGGTCATAGGGGGGCTGCTTCCGGGCAGGTCGATTGGCCGTTTGCGGGCTATTTCGGGTTTGGAGATAGTCGCCTCACCGGTCAGAAGGCCTACCCTGAAATGGTGTCGGCCATGCCGACCCCTGAGGCCGATTCGGCTGAAACCCTGCTATGCCTTGAGCCTGCCACCCACACAATCAATCCACTGCCTTACAATTGTCGCTCCCTGCCAGCCGATGCCTGTGGTCTGGTTGTAAGCCATGACCTCGAAGTGGTTGACGGGGAGCCTGCTCCCCTGTTTTTCCCCTTTCCCTGTGACCTTCCTTTCACGAAGGCAGGCGCCAGCCTGTATCCATTGCCCTGCGACGATGAACTCTGTCTGGGCTGGGAGAGTCATTCGCAGAAAATCACCCTTGACTTCTCTCAGGCCAGAGTGCCGGATAACTTCCTGAGGCTGGTTCAACGCGCCGGTGTGCTTCCCGGGTGGTTCTATCAAACCACTGATCAGCAGGGGCAGGTTATTTACTACTGGTATGATTCTCAGGGCAATCGCTACAGCGTCAGCCAGCAAGAGTACTGGCTGATGCTGTCCGGGTTATTTGAAAGCTTGATGCGCCGATTCTACCCGGAGGTTTTCGACCCCCCGCTTCCGGCGGGCGGTGGCTGGCATATATGGCTCTATACGAGAAAGAGCAAGCCAGCAGGACGACAAGGCAGTGGCCGTGGGAGAGCAGGCGGGGGAGGAAAGATAAAACAGGCTGCCGGAGGAAGAGGGGGCAACCCAGACAGAAAAAGACCAGGCAGTAAACCAGGTCAAAGGCCTGTCGCTTATGTCAAGCCTCAACCAAGAGCGGGAGCCACCGGGACAAGGAAGATGCCAGAGAAGGCTCCGGACACCAGGGCAGCTGAAACAATAGCGAGCCTGGTGAAGGAGTTTAAAACAGGCGATCTGGAAGCGGCAGCAAAAAGGTTTAAGAAAAAATACAACGGTAAAGATCATAGCTACTTTTGCAACCAGATCAAGTTAGCCACCAAGGAGCGAGGTTTTTCCCTGACACTGGAAGAGAAAAAACAATTACAACCTTTTGTCACTCATTTAACAGAGGTTATTTTATCCAGTCAGTTTAGTGGCAAGAGCGTCAGTACCTGTGTACACAGCTTGACGTCAAGCCAGTTGCTCTACCCATTCGTAAGCGATAGGGGTTTAGCAGGGGAGATTAACGCCTTAACTAAAGCCTTGCTGATTCGAGTGGCTCAAGTCAGGGACCTTGATAGTCAAGGGGTCTCCAACCTGCTTCGGGCGCTGGCGAAGCTGGTGGAGAACGGACTCCAAATGCAACAGGCCAACAGGGCGGTGAGGGCATTGTTACCGCAGGTGGTGCAGGTAGCAGAAAAGCAGGCCAGCAGGGTGCAGTTGTCGCAGACGGCAAAGGAAACGAGCCCACGGGACAGGTTTAGTTCTCAAGGGGTCTCCAACCTGATGTGGGCGCTGGCGAAAATGGTGGAGAACGGACTCGTGATGCCGCAGGCCAAAAGTGCGGTGACGGCGCTGTTGCCGCTGGTGGTGCAGATGGCAGAAGGAATGAGAACGAGCCCCCGGGCCGGGTTTAATCCTCAAGAAGTCGCCAACCTGCTGTGGGCGCTGGCGAAATTGATGGAGAACGGACTCGAAATGCAGCAGGCTCACAGGGCGGTGACGGCACTGTTGACGCAGGTGGTACAGATAGCAGAGGGAAGGAACCTCCGGGCCGGGTTTAATCCTCAGGAAGTCGCCAACCTGCTGTGGGCGCTGGCGAAACTGATGGAGAACGGGCTCGAAATGGAGCAGGCTCACAGGGCGGTGACGGCACTGTTGCCGCAGGTGGTACAGGTGGCAGAGGGAACGAGCTCTCAGGCCGGGTTTACTTCTCAAGGGGTCTCCAACCTGCTGTGGGCGCTGGCGAAACTGGTGGAGAACGGACTCGAAATGCAGCAGGCCCAAAGGGCGGTGACGGCACTGTTGCCGCAGGTGGTACTGATGTCAGAGGGAACGAGCCTCCGGGCCGGGTTTGTTCCACAACACGTTGCCAGCCTGCTGTGGGCGCTGGCGAAACTGGTGGAGAACGGGCTCGAAATGCAGCAGGCCCAAAGTGCGGTGACGGCGCTGTTGCCGCTGGTGGTGCAGATGGCAGAAGGAACGAGCCCCGAGGCCGGGTTCAGCTCTCAAGGGGTCTCCAACGTGCTGTGGGCGCTGGGGAAACTGGTGGAGAACGGACTCAGGATGCGACAAGCCAACAGTGCGGTGACGGCGCTGTTGCCACTGGTGGTACAGGTGGTAGAGCAGAGCAGCAGGGAGGTAGTAGAGGAAACGAGCCCCGAGGCCGGGTTCAATTCTCAAGGGGTCTCCAACCTGATGTGGGCGCTGGCGAAACTGGTGGAGAACGGACTCGAAATGCAGCAGGCTCACAGGGCGGTGACGGCACTGTTGCCGCAGGTGGTACAGGTGGCAGGGGGAATGAACCTTCGGGCTGGGTTTAATGCTCAGGAAGTCGCCAACCTGCTGTGGGCGCTGGCGAAACTGGTGGAGAGAGGACTCGAAATGCCGCAGACCAACAGAGCGGTGACGGCACTGTTGACGCAGGTGGTACAGATGTCAGAGGGAACGAGCCTCCGGGCCGGGTTCCGTTCTCAGGGGGTCGCCAACCTGCTGTGGGCGCTGGCGAAACTGGTGGAGAACGGACTCGAAATGCAACAGGCTCACAAGGCGATGACGGCACTGTTGCCACAAGTGGTGGAGGTGGCAGAGAAAAAGAGCCTCGAGGCCGGGTTCAGTTCTCAAGCGGTCTCCAACCTGCTGTGGGCGCTGGCGAAACTGATGGAGAACGGGCTCGGAATGCAGCAGGCTCACAGGGCGGTGACGGCACTGTTACCGCAGGTGGTACAGGTGGCAGAGGGAACGAGCCTCCGGGCCGGGTTCTGTTCTCAGGGGGTCGCCAACCTGCTGTGGGCGCTGGCGAAACTGATGGAGAACGGGCTCGAAATGCAGCAGGCTCACAGGGCGGTGACGGCACTGTTACCGCAGGTGGTACAGGTGGCAGAGGGAACGAGCCTTCGGGCCGGGTTTAATCCTCAGGAAGTCGCCAACCTGCTGTGGGCGCTGGCGAAACTGGTGGAGAACGGGCTCGAAATGCAGCAGGCTCACAGGGCGGTGACGGCACTGTTGCCGCAGGTGGTGCAGGTGGCAGAAGGAGCGAGCCCCCAGGCTGAGTTCAGTTCTCAAGGGGTCGCCAACCTGCTGTGGGCGCTGGCAAAACTGGTGGAGAACGGACTCGAAATGCATCAGATTCACAGGGCGGTGACGGCATTGTTGTCGCAGGTGGTACAGATGGCAGAGGGAACGAGCCCCCAAGTCAAGTTTAACTCTCAGGATATAGCCAGCATACTTTGGTCAATAGCTTTCCTGGGAGAATTTATTGAGCCTCAAACAATTGAGGGCGTATTAAATAGCTTCTCTTTTGATAAACAATATTCAGTATTACCACAAGCTCAGCTGCTTTGGAGTTTTATGGTATTTATGGCCAGAAAGGTTTCAATTAATAACCAGTTAATATTGCTGGTGAAATCCTGGTATCAAACTTTGGCACAACAAAAAAATGATGAGCAATTGGAATCACTGTTAACAATAGCCGGGATATGGCTTGAGCAAGAACCATTTTTTAATCCGAAATACAAAACTCGTCCCTCCCAATTGCAGAATGACTTTAAAACCAAATTGACTAATAAATTTCCCAATATAGAGTTCTCAGAGGAACAGGCTTTTGAAAATTTACCTCCGCTTGATTTTTTTATAGGTAATCCCTATCGATTAGGTATTGAAATTCAGGGGCCACATCATTTTACGGATCAGGAGTCATTATCAAAAACAGGAAAGACGATCCTGAAGGTTGAGACATACAAAAAGGTAGGCCTCGATGTCATAGAAGTTCCTTACAGGCATCTGAATAGAGATAATTTAAGTTGGGTTTGGGCTATTTTGTTGAAAAAACAGAGTGTGATTCAGCAACCTCGATCATCTCAGTAAATATTCGGTGAACCCATAGCCTTGGAGGTCGAGTTGCCAAGGGTAATTTCTCAAAAAGTGCTGGTTGTCAGGCGCCTGTTGACTATCCTTCCATGCCATGAATTTCCCCTCCCGGTGACCAATGCCCAGCATGGCTATCCAGGCCAAAAAGTTCTGGAGTATCTTGCTCAACTCCAGCAACAGAACACCTGGCTTAAGCAGCCACTTGACTGGTCGCAAAAAGAACCAGAATCGTCACAGAAAGGGAACACTCCCTCGCCAAACAGCCCTGAGTTTATTGAAGAGAGATTTACCAGCATGACCAGGCTCTTTTTTTTTCTGGCTTTCCTGTTGCTGTTGCCATTATGCCGCGGACATGATCCTTTGTTTGAACCTTACCTGCCTGTCTCGCAGGCTCTGGGTATTGGTAATTTCGACAAGCCTGAGGTCAGTTCCCTGGCTATTGTGACCTGGATGATGGCGGGTCATAGCGGGTCTGCTTCCGGGCAGGTCGATTGGCCGTTTGCGGGCTATTTCGGGTTTGGAGATAGTCGCCTCACCGGTCAGAAGGCCCACCCTGAAATGGTGTCGGCCATGCCGACCCCTGAGGCCGGTTCGGTTGAAACCCTGCTCTGCCTTGAGCCTGCCATCCACACAATTAATCCACTGCCTTACAATTGTCGCTCCCTGCCAGCCGATGCCTGTGGCCTGGTTGTAAGCCATGACCCCGAAGTGGTTGACGGGGAGTCTGCTCCCCTGTTTTTCCCCGTTCCCTGTGACCTTCCTTTCACGAAGGCAGGCGCCAGCCTGTATCCATTGCCCTGTGACGATGAACTCTGTCTGGGCTGGGAGAGTCATTCGCAGAAAATCACCCTTGACTTCTCTCAGGCCAGAGTACCGGATAACTTCCTGAGGCTGGTTCGACGCGCCGGTGTGCTTCCCGGGTGGTTCTATCAAACCACTGATCAGCAGGGGCAGGTTATTTACTACTGGTATGATTCTCAGGGCAATCGCTACAGCATCAGCCAGCAAGAGTACTGGCTGATGCTGTCCCGGTTATTTGAAAGCCTGATGCACCGATTCTACCCGGAGGTTTTCGACCCCCCGCTTCCGGCGGGCGGTGGCTGGCATATATGGCTCTATACGAGAAAGAGCAAGCCAGCAGGACGACAAGGCAGTGGCCGTGGGAGAGCAGGAGGGAGAGGAAAGATACAACTGGCTGCCGGAGGAAGAGGGGGCAACCCAGACAGAAAAAGACCAGACAGTAAACCAGGTCAAAGGCCTGTCGCTTATGTCAAGCCTCAACCAAGAGCGGGAGCCACCGGGACAAGGAAGATGCCAGAGAAGGCTCCGGACACCAGGGCAGCTGAAACAATAGCGAGTCTGGTGAAGGAGTTTAAAACAGGCGATCTGGAAGCGGCAGCAAAAAGGTTTAAGAAAAAATACAACGGTAAAGATCATAGCTACTTTTGCAACCGGATCAAGTTAGCCACCAAGAAGCGAGGTTTTTCCCTGACACTGGAAGAGAAAAAACAATTACAACCTTTTGTCACTCATTTAGCAGAGGTTATTTTATCCAGTCAGTTTAGTGGCAAGAGCGTCAGTACCTGTGTACACAGCTTGACGTCAAGCCAGTTGCTCTACCCATTCGTAAGCGATAGGGGTTTAGCAGGGGAGATTGACACCTTAACTAAAGCTTTGCTGATTCGAGTGGCTCAAGTCAGGGACCTTGATAGTCAAGGGGTCTCCAACCTGCTTCGGCCGCTGGCGAAGCTGGTGGAGAACGGACTCCAAATGCAACAGGCCAACAGGGTGGTGAGGGCATTGTTACCGCAGGTGGTACAGGTAGCAGAAAAGCAGGCCAGCAGGGTGCAGTTGTCGCAGACGGCAAAGGAAACGAGCCCACGGGACAGGTTTAGTTCTCAAGGGGTCTCCAACCTGATGTGGGCGCTGGCGAAACTGGTGGAGAACGGACTCGTGATGCCGCAGGCCAAAAGTGCGGTGACGGCGCTGTTGCCGCTGGTGGTGCAGATGGCAGAAGGAATGAGAACGAGCCCCCGGGCCGGGTTTAATCCTCAAGAAGTCGCCAACCTGCTGTGGGCGCTGGCGAAATTGATGGAGAACGGACTCGAAATGCAGCAGGCTCACAGGGCGGTGACGGAACTGTTGCCGCAGGTGGTGCAGATGGCAGAGGGAGCGAGCCCCCAGGTCGGGTTTAGTCCTCAGGAAGTCACCAACCTGCTGTGGGCGCTGACGAAATTGGTGGGGAACGGGCTCGAAATGCAGCAGGCCAACAGTGCGGTGACGGAACTGTTGCCGCTGGTGGTGCAGATGGCAGAAGGAACGAGAACGAGCCCCCGGGCCGGGTTTAATCCTCAAGAAGTCGCCAACCTGCTGTGGGCGCTGGCGAAACTGATGGAGAACGGACTCGAAATGCAGCAGGCTCACAGGGCGGTGACGGAACTGTTGCCGCTGGTGGTGCAGATGGCAGAAGGAACGAGCCCCGAGGCCGGGTTCAGCTCTCAAGGGGTCTCCAACGTGCTGTGGGCGCTGGGGAAACTGGTGGAGAACGGACACAGGATGCGACAGGCCAGCAGTGCGGTGACGGCGCTGTTGCCGCAGGTGGTGCAGGTGGCAGAGGGAGCGAGTTGCCAAGATGGGTTTATTCCACAACACGTTGCCAGCCTGCTGTGGGCGCTGGGGAAACTGGTGGAGAACGGACTCAGGATGCGACAGGCCAACAGTGCGGTGACGGCGCTTTTGCCACTGGTGGTGCAGGTGGTAGAGCAGAGCAGCAGGGAGGTAGTAGAGGAAATGAGCCCCGAGGCCGGGTTCAATTCTCAAGGGGTCACCAACCTGCTGTGGGCGCTGGCGAAACTGGTGGAGAACGGACTCGAAATGCAACAGGCTCACAAGGCGATGACGGCACTGTTGCCACAAGTGGTGGAGGTGGCAGAGAAAAAGAGCCCCGAGGCTGGGTTCAGTTCTCAAGCGGTCTCCAACCTGCTATGGGCGCTGGCGAAACTGGTGGAGAACGGACTCGAAATGCCGCAGGCCAACAGGGCGGTGACGGCACTGTTGTTGCAGGTGGTACAAATGTCAGAGGGAACGAGCCTCCGGGCCGGTTTTGTTCCACAACACGTTGCCAGCCTGCTGTGGGCGGTGGCGAAACTGATGGAGAACGGACTCGAAATGCCGCAGACCAACAGGGCGGTGACGGCACTGTTGACGCAGGTGGTACAGATGGCAGAGGGAACGAGCTCTCATGCCGGGTTCACTTCTCAAGGGATCTCCAACCTGCTGTGGGCGCTGGCGAAACTGATGGAGAACGGGCTCGGAATGCAGCAGGCTCACAGGGTGGTGACGGGACTGTTGACGCAGGTGGTACAGATAGCAGAGGGAAGGAACCTCCGGGCCGGGTTTAATCCTCAGGAAGTCACCAACCTGCTGTGGGCGCTGGCGAAACTGATGGAGAACGGGCTCGGAATGCAGCAGGCTCACAGGGTGGTGACGGGACTGTTGACGCAGGTGGTACAGATAGCAGAGGGAAGGAACCTCCGGGCCGGGTTTAATCCTCAGGAAGTCGCCAACCTGCTGTGGGCGCTGGCGAAACTGGTGGAGAACGGACTCGAAATGCAGCAGGCTAACAGGGCGGTGACGGCACTGTTGTTGCAGGTGGTACAGATGGGAGAGGGAACGAGCCCCCAAGTCAAGTTTAACTCTCAGGATATAGCCAGCATACTTTGGTCAATAGCTTTCCTGGGAGAATTTATTGAGCCTCAAACAATTGAGGGCGTATTAAATAGCGTCTCTTTTGATAAACAATATTCATTATTATCACAAGCTCAGCTGCTTTGGAGTTTTATGGTATTTATGGCCAGAAAGGTTTCAATTAATAACCAGTTAATATTGCTGGTGGAATCCTGGTATCAAACTTTGGCACAACAAAAAAATGATGAGCAATTGGAACCACTGTTAACAATAGCCGGGATATGGCTTGAGCAAGAACCATTTTTTAATCCGAAATACGAAACTCGTCCCTCCCAATTGCAGAATGATTTTAAAACCAAATTGACTAATAAATTTCCCAATATAGAGTTCTCAGAGGAACAGTCTTTTGAAAATTTACCTCCGCTTGATTTTTTTATGGGTAATCCCTATCGATTAGGTATTGAAATTCAGGGGCCACATCATTATACGGACCAGGAGTCATTATCAAAAACAGGAAAGACGATCCTGAAAGTTGAGACATACAAAAAGATAGGCCTCGATGTCATAGAAGTTCCTTACAGGCATCTGAATAGAGATAATTTAAGTTGGGTTTGGGCTATTTTGTTGAAAAAACAGAGTGTGATTCAGCAACCTCGATCATCTCAGTAAATATTCGGTGAACCCATAGCCTTGGAGGTCGAGTCGCCAAGGGTAATTTCTCAAAAAGTGCTGGTTGTCAGGCGGCTGTTGACTATCCTTCCATGCCATGAATTTCCCCTCCCCGGTGACCAATGCCCAGCATGGCTATCCAGGCCAAAAAGTCCTGGAGTATCTTGCTCAACTCCAGCAACGGAACGCCTGGCTTAAGCAGCCACTTGACTGGTCGCAAAAAGAACCAGAATCGTCACAGAAAGGGAACACTCCCTCGCCAAACAGCCCTGAGTTTATTGAAGAGAGATTTACCAGCATGACCAGGCTCTTTTTTTTTCTGGCTTTCCTGTTGCTGTTGCCATTATGCCACGGACATGATCCCTTGTTTGAACCTTACCTGCCTGTCCCGCAGGCTCTGGGTATTGGTAATTTCGACAAGCCTGAGGTCAGTTCCCTGGCTATTGTGACCTGGATGATGGCGGGTCATAGCGGGTCGGCTTCCGGGCAGGTCGATTGGCCGTTTGCGGGCTATTTCGGGTTTGGAGATAGTCACTTCACCGGTCAGAAGGCCCAACCTGAAATGGTGTCGGCCATGCCGACCCCTGAGGCCGGTTCGGTTGAAACCCTGCTCTGCCTTGAGCCTGCCATCCACACAATTAATCCACTGCCTTACAATTGTCGCTCCCTGCCAGCCGATGCCTGTGGCCTGGTTGTAAGCCATGACCCCGAAGTGGTTGACGGGGAGTCTGCTCCCCTGTTTTTCCCCGTTCCCTGTGACCTTCCTTTCACGAAGGCAGGCGCCAGCCTGTATCCATTGCCCTGTGACGATGAACTCTGTCTGGGTTGGGAGAGTCATTCGCAGAAAATCACCCTTGACTTCTCTCAGGCCAGAGTACCGGATAACTTCCTGAGGCTGGTTCGACGCGCCGGTGTGCTTCCCGGGTGGTTCTATCAAACCACTGATCAGCAGGGGCAGGTTATTTACTACTGGTATGATTCTCAGGGCAATCGCCACAGCATCAGCCAGCAAGAGTACTGGCTGATGCTGTCCCGGTTATTTGAAAGCCTGATGCACCGATTCTACCCGGAGGTTTTCGACCCCCCGCTTCCGGCGGGCGGTGGCTGGCATATATGGCTCTATACGAGAAAGAGCAAGCCAGCAGGACGACAAGGCAGTGGCCGTGGGAGAGCAGGAGGGAGAGGAAAGATACAACAGGCTGCCGGAGGAAGAGGGGGCAACCCAGACAGAAAAAGACCAGGCAGTAAACCAGGTCAAAGGCCTGTCGCTTATGTCAAGCCTCAACCAAGAGCGGGAGCCACCGGGACAAGGAAGATGCCAGAGAAGGCTCCGGACACCAGGGTAGCTGAAACAATAGCGAGCCTGGTGAAGGAGTTTAAAACAGGCGATCTGGAAGCGGCAGCAAAAAGGTTTAAGAAAAAATACAACGGTAAAGATCATAGCTACTTTTGCAACCAGATCAAGTTAGCCACCAAGGAGCGAGGTTTTTCCCTGACACTGGAAGAGAAAAAACAATTACAACCTTTTGTCACTCATTTAGCAGAGGTTATTTTATCCAGTCAGTTTAGTGGCAAGAGCGTCAGTACCTGTGTACACAGCTTGACGTCAAGCCAGTTGCTCTACCCATTCGTAAGCGATAGGGGTTTAGCAGGGGAGATTAACGCCTTAACTAAAGCCTTGCTGATTCGAGTGGCTCAAGTCAGGGACCTTGATAGTCAAGGGGTCTCCAACCTCCTTCGGGCGCTGGCGAAGCTGGTGGAGAACGGACTCCAAATGCAACAGGCCAACAGGGCGGTGAGGGCATTGTTACCGCAGGTGGTACAGGTAGCAGAAAAGCAGGCCAGCAGGGTGCAGTTGTCGCAGACGGCAAAGGAAACGAGCCCACGGGACAGGTTTAGTTCTCAAGGGGTCTCCAACCTGATGTGGGCGCTGGCGAAACTGGTGGAGAACGGACTCGTGATGCCGCAGGCCAAAAGTGCGGTGACGGCGCTGTTGCCGCTGGTGGTGCAGATGGCAGAAGGAATGAGAACGAGCCCCCGGGCCGGGTTTAATCCTCAAGAAGTCGCCAACCTGCTGTGGGCGCTGGCGAAATTGATGGAGAACGGACTCGAAATGCAGCAGGCTCACAGGGCGGTGACGGCACTGTTGACGCAGGTGGTACAGATAGCAGAGGGAAGGAACCTCCGGGCCGGGTTTAATCCTCAGGAAGTCGCCAACCTGCTGTGGGCGCTGGCGAAACTGATGGAGAACGGGCTCGAAATGGAGCAGGCTCACAGGGCGGTGACGGCACTGTTGCCGCAGGTGGTACAGGTGGCAGAGGGAACGAGCTCTCAGGCCGGGTTTACTTCTCAAGGGGTCTCCAACCTGCTGTGGGCGCTGGCGAAACTGGTGGAGAACGGACTCGAAATGCAGCAGGCCCAAAGGGCGGTGACGGCACTGTTGCCGCAGGTGGTACTGATGTCAGAGGGAACGAGCCTCCGGGCCGGGTTTGTTCCACAACACGTTGCCAGCCTGCTGTGGGCGCTGGCGAAACTGGTGGAGAACGGGCTCGAAATGCAGCAGGCCCAAAGTGCGGTGACGGCGCTGTTGCCGCTGGTGGTGCAGATGGCAGAAGGAACGAGCCCCGAGGCCGGGTTCAGCTCTCAAGGGGTCTCCAACGTGCTGTGGGCGCTGGGGAAACTGGTGGAGAACGGACACAGGATGCGACAGGCCAGCAGTGCGGTGACGGCGCTGTTGCCGCAGGTGATGCAGGTGGCAGAGGGAGCGAGTTGCCAAGATGGGTTTATTCCACAACACGTTGCCAGCCTGCTGTGGGCGCTGGGGAAACTGGTGGAGAACGGACTCAGGATGCGACAGGCCAACAGTGCGGTGACGGCGCTTTTGCCACTGGTGGTGCAGGTGGTAGAGCAGAGCAGCAGGGAGGTAGTAGAGGAAATGAGCCCCGAGGCCGGGTTCAATTCTCAAGGGGTCACCAACCTGCTGTGGGCGCTGGCGAAACTGGTGGAGAACGGACTCGAAATGCAACAGGCTCACAAGGCGATGACGGCACTGTTGCCACAAGTGGTGGAGGTGGCAGAGAAAAAGAGCCCCGAGGCTGGGTTCAGTTCTCAAGCGGTCTCCAACCTGCTATGGGCGCTGGCGAAACTGGTGGAGAACGGACTCGAAATGCCGCAGGCCAACAGGGCGGTGACGGCACTGTTGTTGCAGGTGGTACAAATGTCAGAGGGAACGAGCCTCCGGGCCGGTTTTGTTCCACAACACGTTGCCAGCCTGCTGTGGGCGGTGGCGAAACTGATGGAGAACGGACTCGAAATGCCGCAGACCAACAGGGCGGTGACGGCACTGTTGACGCAGGTGGTACAGATGGCAGAGGGAACGAGCTCTCATGCCGGGTTCACTTCTCAAGGGATCTCCAACCTGCTGTGGGCGCTGGCGAAACTGATGGAGAACGGGCTCGGAATGCAGCAGGCTCACAGGGTGGTGACGGGACTGTTGACGCAGGTGGTACAGGTAGCAGAGGGAAGGAACCTCCGGGCCGGGTTTAATCCTCAGGAAGTCGCCAACCTGCTGTGGGCGCTGGCGAAACTGATGGAGAACGGGCTCGGAATGCAGCAGGCTCACAGGGTGGTGACGGGACTGTTGACGCAGGTGGTACAGATAGCAGAGGGAAGGAACCTCCGGGCCGGGTTTAATCCTCAGGAAGTCGCCAACCTGCTGTGGGCGCTGGCGAAACTGGTGGAGAACGGACTCGAAATGCATCAGATTCACAGGGCGGTGACGGCATTGTTGTCGCAGGTGGTACAGATGGCAGAGGGAACGAGCCCCCAAGTCAAGTTTAACTCTCAGGATATAGCCAACATACTTTGGTCAATAGCTTTCCTGGGAGAATTTATTGAGCCTCAAACAATTGAGGGCGTATTAAATAGCTTCTCTTTTGATAAACAATATTCAGTATTATCACAAACTCAGCTGCTTTGGAGTTTTATGGTATTTATGGCCAGAAAGGTTTCAATTAATAACCAGTTAATATTGCTGGTGAAATTCTGGTATCAAACTTTGGCACAACAAAAAAATGATGAGCAATTGGAATCACTGTTAACAATAGCCGGGATATGGCTTGAGCAAGAACCATTTTTTAATCCGAAATACGAAACTCGTCCCTCCCAATTGCAGAATGACTTTAAAACCAAATTGACTAATAAATTTCCCAATATAGAGTTCTCAGAGGAACAGTCTTTTGAAAATTTACCTCCGCTTGATTTTTTTATGGGTAATCCCTATCGATTAGGTATTGAAATTCAGGGGCCACATCATTATACGGACCAGGAGTCATTATCAAAAACAGGAAAGACGATCCTGAAAGTTGAGACATACAAAAAGATAGGCCTCGATGTCATAGAAGTTCCTTACAGGCATCTGAATAGAGATAATTTAAGTTGGGTTTGGGCTATTTTGTTGAAAAAACAGAGTGTGATTCAGCAACCTCGATCATCTCAGTAAATATTCGGTGAACCCATAGCCTTGGAGGTCGAGTCGCCAAGGGTAATTTCTCAAAAAGTGCTGGTTGTCAGGCGCCTGTTGACTATCCTTCCATGCCATGAATTTCTCCTCCTCGGTGACCAATGCCCAGCATGGCTATCCAGACCAAAAAGTTCTGGAGTATCTTGCTCAACTCCAGCAACGGAACGCCTGGCTTAAGCAGCCACTTGACTGGTCGCAAAAAGAACCAGAATCGTCACAGAAAGGGAACACTCCCTCGCCAAACAGCCCTGAGTTTATTGAAGAGAGATTTACCAGCATGACCAGACTCTTTTTTTTTCTGGCTTTCCTGTTGCTGTTGCCATTATGCCACGGACATGATCCCTTGTTTGAACCTTATCTGCCTGTCTCGCAGGCTCTGGGTATTGGTAATTTCGACAAGCCTGAGGTCAGTTCCCTGGCTATTATGACCTGGATGATGGCGGGTCATAGGGGGTCGGCTTCCGGGCAGGTCGATTGGCCTTTTGCGGGCTATTTCGGGTTTGGAGATAGTCACTTCACCGGTCAGAAGGCCCAACCTGAAATGGTGTCGGCCATGCCGACCCCTGAGGCCGGTTCGGTTGAAACCCTGCTCTGCCTTGAGCCTGCCATCCACACAATTAATCCACTGCCTTACAATTGTCGCTCCCTGCCAGCCGATGCCTGTGGCCTGGTTGTAAGCCATGACCCCGAAGTGGTTGACGGGGAGTCTGCTCCCCTGTTTTTCCCCGTTCCCTGTGACCTTCCTTTCACGAAGGCAGGCGCCAGCCTGTATCCATTGCCCTGTGACGATGAACTCTGTCTGGGTTGGGAGAGTCATTCGCAGAAAATCACCCTTGACTTCTCTCAGGCCAGAGTACCGGATAACTTCCTGAGGCTGGTTCGACGCGCCGGTGTGCTTCCCAGGTGGTTCTATCAAACCACTGATCAGCAGGGGCAGGTTATTTACTACTGGTATGATTCTCAGGGCAATCGCTACAGCATCAGCCAGCAAGAGTACCGGCTGATGCTGTCCGGGTTATTTGAAAGCCTGATGCACCGATTCTACCCGGAGGTTTTCGACCCCCCGCTTCCGGCGGGCGGTGGCTGGCATATATGGCTCTATACGAGAAAGAGCAAGCCAGCAGGACGACAAGGCAGTGGCCGTGGGAGAGCAGGAGGGAGAGGAAAGATACAACTGGCTGCCGGAGGAAGAGGGGGCAACCCAGACAGAAAAAGACCAGGCAGTAAACCAAGTCAAAGGCCTATCGCTTATGTCAAGCCTCAACCAAGAGCGGGAGCCACCGGGACAAGGAAGATGCCAGAGAAGGCTCCGGACACCAGGGCAGCTGAAACAATAGCGAGCCTGGTGAAGGAGTTTAAAACAGGCGATCTGGAAGCGGCAGCAAAAAGGTTTAAGAAAAAATACAACGGTAAAGATCATAGCTACTTTTGCAACCGGATCAAGTTAGCCACCAAGGAGCGAGGTTTTTCCCTGACACTGGAAGAGAAAAAACAATTACAACCTTTTGTCACTCATTTAGCAGAGGTTATTTCTTCCAGTCGGTTTAGTGGCAAGCACGTCAGCATCTGTGTACACAGCTTGACGTCAAGCCAGTTGCTCTACCCATCCGTAAGCGATGGGAATTTAACAAGGGAGATTAACGCCTTAACTAAAGCCTTGCTGATTCGAGTGGCTCAAGTCAGGGACCTTGATAGTCAAGGGGTCTCCAACCTGCTTCGGGCGCTGGCGAAGCTGGTGGAGAACGGACTCGAAATGCAACAGGCCAACAGGGCGGTGAGGACATTGTTACCGCAGGTGGTGCAGGTAGCAGAAAAGCAGGCCAGCAGGGCGCAGTTGTCGCAGACGGCAAAGGAAACGAGCCCACGGGACAGGTTCAGTTCTCAAGGGGTCTCCAACCTGATTTGGGCGCTGGCGAAACTGGTGGAGAACGGACTCGTGATGCCGCAGGCCAAAAGTGCGGTGACGGCGCTGTTGCCGCTGGTGGTGCAGATGGCAGAAGGAATGAGAACGAGCCCCCGGGCCGGGTTTAATCCTCAAGAAGTCGCCAACCTGCTGTGGGCGCTGGCGAAACTGGTGGAGAACGGACTCGAAATGCAACAGGCTCACAAGGCGATGACGGCACTGTTGCCACAAGTGGTGGAGGTGGCAGAGAAAAAGAGCCCCGAGGCTGGGTTCAGTTCTCAAGCGGTCTCCAACCTGCTATGGGCGCTGGCGAAACTGGTGGAGAACGGACTCGAAATGCCGCAGGCCAACAGGGCGGTGACGGCACTGTTGTTGCAGGTGGTACAAATGTCAGAGGGAACGAGCCTCCGGGCCGGTTTTGTTCCACAACACGTTGCCAGCCTGCTGTGGGCGGTGGCGAAACTGATGGAGAACGGACTCGAAATGCCGCAGACCAACAGGGCGGTGACGGCACTGTTGACGCAGGTGGTACAGATGGCAGAGGGAACGAGCTCTCATGCCGGGTTCACTTCTCAAGGGATCTCCAACCTGCTGTGGGCGCTGGCGAAACTGATGGAGAACGGGCTCGGAATGCAGCAGGCTCACAGGGCGGTGACGGCACTGTTGACGCAGGTGGTACAGATAGCAGAGGGAAAAAGCCTCCGGGCCGGGTTTAATCCTCAGGAAGTCGCCAACCTGCTGTGGGCGCTGGCAAAACTGGTGGAGAACGGACTCGAAATGCAACAGGCTCACAAGGCGATGACGGCACTGTTGCCGCAGGTGGTACAGGTGGCAGGGGGAATGAACCTCCGGGCTGGGTTTAATGCTCAGGAAGTCGCCAACCTGCTGTGGGCGCTGGCGAAACTGGTGGAGAACGGACTCGAAATGCAGCAGGCCAACAGGGCGGTGACGGCACTGTTGTTGCAGGTGGTACAGATGGGAGAGGGAACGAGCCCCCAAGTCAAGTTTAACTCTCAGGATATAGCCAACATACTTTGGTCAATAGCTTTCCTGGGAGAATTTATTGAGCCTCAAACAATTGAGGGCGTATTAAATAGCTTCTCTTTTGATAAACAATATTCAGTATTATCACAAACTCAGCTGCTTTGGAGTTTTATGGTATTTATGGCCAGAAAGGTTTCAATTAATAACCAGTTAATATTGCTGGTGAAATCCTGGTATCAAACTTTGGCACAACAAAAAAATGATGAGCAATTGGAATCACTGTTAACAATAGCCGGGATATGGCTTGAGCAAGAACCATTTTTTAATCCGAAATACGAAACTCGTTCCTCCCAATTACAGAATGACTTTAAAACCAAATTGACTAATAAATTTCCCAATATAGAGTTCTCAGAGGAACAGTCTTTTGAAAATTTACCTCCGCTTGATTTTTTTATAGGTAATCCCTATCGATTAGGTATTGAAATTCAGGGGCCACATCATTATACGGACCAGGAGTCATTATCAAAAACAGGAAAGACGATCCTGAAAGTTGAGACATACAAAAAGGTAGACCTCGATGTCATAGAAGTGCCTTACAGGCATCTGGATAGAAATGATTTAAGTTGGGTTTGGGCTATTTTGTTGAAAAAACAGAGTGTGATTCAGCAACCTCGATCATCTCAGTAAATATTCGGTGAACCCATAGCCTTGGAGGTCGAGTCGCCCAAGGGTAATTTCTCAAAAAGTGCTGGTTGTCAGGCGCCTGTTGACTATCCTTCCATGCCATGAATTTCCCCTCCCCGGTGACCAATGCCCAGCATGGCTATCCAGGCCAAAAAGTTCTGGAGTATCTTGCTCAACTCCAGCAACAGAACGCCTGGCTTAAGCAGCCACTTGGCTGGTCGCAAAAAGAACCAGAATCGTCACAGAAAGGGAACACTCCCTCGCCAAGCAGTCCTGAGTTTATTGAAGAGAGATTTACCAGCATGACCAGACTCTTTTTTTTTCTGGCTTTCCTGTTGCTGTTGCCATTATGCCACGGACATGATCCCTTGTTCGAACCTTACCTGCCTGTCCCGCAGGCTCTGGGTATTGGTAATTTCGACAAACCTGAGGTCAGTTCCCTGGCTATTATGACCTGGATGATGGCGGGTCATAGGGGGTCTGCTTCCGGGCAGGTCGATTGGCCGTTTGCAGGCTATTTCGGGTTTGGAGATAGTCGCTTCACCGGTCAGAAGGCCCACCCTGAAATGGTGTCGGCCATGCCGACCCCTGAGGCCGGTTCGGTTGAAACCCTGCTCTGCCTTGAGCCTGCCACCCACACAATTAATCCACTGCCTTACAATTGTCGCTCCCTGCCAGCCGATGCCTGTGGCCTGGTTGCAAGCCATGACCCTGAAGTGGTTGACGGGGAGCCAGCTCCCCTGTTTTTCCCCGTTCCCTGTGACCTTCCTTTCACGAAGGCAGGCGCCAGCCTGTATCCATTGCCCTGTGACGATGAACTCTGTCTGGGTTGGGAGAGTCATTCGCAGAAAGTCACCCTTGACTTCTCTCAGGCCAGAGTACCGGATAACTTCCTGAGGCTGGTTCGACGCGCTGGTGTGCTTCCCGGGTGGTTCTATCAAACCACTGATCAGCAGGGGCAGGTTATTTACTACTGGTATGATTCTCAGGGCAATCGCTACAGCGTCAGCCAGCAAGAGTACTGGCTGATGCTGTCCGGGTTATTTGAAAGCTTGATGCGCCGATTCTACCCGGAGGTTTTCGACCCCCCGCTTCCGGCGGGCGGTGGCTGGCATATATGGCTCTATACGAGAAAGAGCAAGCCAGCAGGACGACAAGGCAGTGGCCGTGGGAGAGCAGGAGGGAGAGGAAAGATACAACTGGCTGCCGGAGGAAGAGGGGGCAACCCAGACAGAAAAAGACCAGGCAGTAAACCAGGTCAAAGGCCTGTCGCTTATGTCAAGCCTCAACCAAGAGCGGGAGCCACCGGGACAAGGAAGATGCCAGAGAAGGCTCCGGACACCAGGGCAGCTGAAACAATAGCGAGCCTGGTGAAGGAGTTTAAAACAGGCGATCTGGAAGCGGCAGCAAAAAGGTTTAAGAAAAAATACAACGGCAAAGATCATAGCTACTTTTGCAACCGGATCAAGTTAGCCACCAAGAAGCGAGGTTTTTCCCTGACACTGGAAGAGAAAAAACAATTACAACCTTTTGTCACTCATTTAGCAGAGGTTATTTCTTCCAGTCGGTTTAGTGGCAAGCACGTCAGCATCTGTGTACACAGCTTGACGTCAAGCCAGTTGCTCTACCCATTCGTAAGAGATAGGGGTTTAGCAGGGGAGATTAACGCCTTAACTAAAGCTTTGCTGATTCGAGTGGCTCAAGTCACGAACTTTAAGAGTCAAGGGCTCTCCAGTCTGGTGTGGGCGCTGGCGAAACTGGTGGAGAAGGGGCTCGAAATACAACAGACCCGCAGTGCGGTGACGGCGCTGTTGCCGCAGGTGGTGCAGATGGCGGAGCAGTCAAAGAAAAAGCACGAAAAAAACAGCTCAGAGGTGCAGGTAACAGAGCAGGCCAGCAGGGCGCAGTTGCCGCAGGCGGCAGAGGAAACGAGTCCCCGGGACGGGTTCAGCTCTCAAGGGGTCTCCAACGTGCTGTGGGCGCTGGGGAAACTGGTGGAGAACGGACTCGAGATGCCGCAGGCCAACAGTGCGGTGACGGCGCTGTTGCCGCAGGTGGTGCAGGTGGCAGAGGGAGCGAGTTGCCAGGCCGGGTTTAATCCTCAGGAAGTCGCCAACCTGCTGTGGGCGCTGGCGAAACTGGTGGAGAACGGACTCAGGATGCAACAGGCCAACAGTGCGGTGACGGCGCTGTTGCCGCAGGTGGTGCAGGTGGCAGAGGGAGCGAGTTGCCAAGATGGGTTTATTCCACAACACGTTGCCAACCTGCTGTGGGCGCTGACGAAATTGGTGGGGAACGGGCTCGAAATGCAGCAGGCCCACAGAGCGGTGACGGCGCTGTTGCCGAAGGTGGTGCAGGTGGCAGAGGGAGCGAGTTGCCAAGATGGGTTTATTCCACAACACGTCGCCAACCTGCTGTGGGCGCTGGCGAAACTGGTGGAGAACGGACTCAGGATGCGAAAGGCCAACAGGGCGGTGACGGCGCTGTTGCCGCAGGTGGTGCAGGTGGCAGAGGGAGCGAGTTGCCAAGATGGGTTTATTCCACAACACGTCGCCAGCCTGCTGTGGGCGCTGACGAAACTCATGGAGAACGGACTCGAAATACAGCAGGCTCACAGGGCGGTGACGGCACTGTTGTTGCGGGTGGCACAGATAGCAGAGGGAACGAGCCTCCGAGCCGGGTTTAATCCTCAGACAGTCGCCAACCTGCTGTGGGCGCTGGCGAAACTGGTGGAGAACGGACTCGAAATGCCGCAGACCAACAGGGCGGTGACGGCACTGTTGCCGCAGGTGGTACAGATGGCAGATGGAACGAGCTCTCATGCCGGGTTCACTTCTCAAGGGATCTCCAACCTGCTGTGGGCGCTGGCGAAACTGGTGGAGAACGGACTTGAGATGCAGCAGGCCCAAAGTGCGGTGACGGCGCTGTTGCCGCTGGTGGTGCAGATGGCAGAGGGAGCGAGCCTCCAAGCCGGGTTTAATCCTCAGACAGTCGCCAACCTGCTGTGGGCGCTGGCGAAACTGGTGGGGAACGGGCTCGAAATGCAGCAGGCTCACAGGGCGGTGGCGGTACTGTTGCCGCAGGTGGTACAGATAGCAGAGGGAGCGAGCCCCCAGGCTGAGTTCAGTTCTCAAGGGGTCGCCAACCTGCTGTGGGCGCTGGCGAAACTGGTGGAGAGCGGACTCGAAATGCCGCAGACCAACAGGGCGGTGACGGCACTGTTGACGCAGGTGGTACAGATGTCAGATGGAACGAGCCTCCGGGCCGGGTTCCGTTCTCAGGGGGTCGCCAACCTGCTTTGGGCGCTGGCGAAACTGATGGAGAATGGGCTCGAAATGCAGCAGGCTCACAGGGCGGTGGCGGCACTGTTGCCGCAGGTGGTACAGATGGCACAGGGAACGAGCTCTCAGGCCGGGTTCACTTCTCAAGGGGTCTCCAACCTGCTGTGGGCGCTGGCGAAACTGGTGGAGAATGGACTCGAAATGCAGCAGATTCACAGGGTGGTGACGGCATTGTTGCCGCAGGTGGTACAGATGGCAGAGGGAACGAGCCCTCAGGCCGGGTTTAATCCTCAGGAAGTCGCTAACCTGCTGTGGTCAATAGCTTTTTTGGGAGAATTTATTGAGCCTCAAACAATTGAGGGCGTATTAAATAGCTTCTCTTTTGATAAACAATATTTAGTATTACAACAAGCTCAGCTGCTTTGGAGTTTTATGGTATTTATGGCCAGAAAGGTTTCAATTAATAACCAGTTAATATTGCTGGTGAAATCCTGGTATCAAACTTTGGCACAACAAAAAAATTATGAGCAATTGGAACCACTGTTAACAACAGCCGGGATATGGCTTGAGCAAGAACCATTTTTTAATCCGAAATACGAAACTCGTCCCTCCCAATTGCAGAATGACTTTAAAACCAAATTGACTAATAAATTTCCCAATATAGAGTTCTCAGAGGAACAGTCTTTTGAAAATTTACCTCCGCTTGATTTTTTTATAGGTAATCCCTATCGATTAGGTATTGAAATTCAGGGGCCGCATCATTTTACGGACCAGGAGTCATTATCAAAAACAGGAAAGACGATCCTGAAGGTTGAGACATACAAAAAGGTAGGCCTCGATGTCATAGAAGTGCCTTACAGGCATCTGAATAGAGATAATTTAAGTTGGGTTTGGGCTATTTTGTTGAAAAAACAGAGTGTGATTCAGCAACCTCGATCATCTCAGTAAATATTCGGTGAACCCATAGCCTAGGAGGTCGAGTCGCCCAAGGGTAATTTCTCAAAAAGTGCTGGTTGTCAGGCGCCTGTTGACTATCCTTCCATGCCATGAATTTCCCCTCCTCGGTGACCAATGCTCAGCATGGCTATCCAGGCCAAAAAGTTCTGGAGTATCTTGCTCAACTCCAGCAACAGAACGCCTGGCTTAAGCAGCCACTTGACTGGTCGCAAAAAGAACCAGAATCGTCACAGAAAGGGAACACTCCCTCGCCAAGCAGTCCTGAGTTTATTGAAGAGAGATTTACCAGCATGACCAGGCTCTTTTTTTTCTGGCTTTCCTTTTGCTGTTGCCATTATGCCACGGACATGATCCCTTGTTTGAACCTTACCTGCCTGTCTCGCAGGCTCTGGGTATTGGTAATTTCGACAAACCTGAGGCTAGTTCCCTGGCTATTATGACCTGGATGATGGCGGGTCATAGGGGGTCGGCTTCCGGGCAGGTCGATTGGCCTTTTGCGGGCTATTTCGGGTTTGGAGATAGTCGCCTCACCGGTCAGAAGGCCTACCCTGAAATGGTGTCGGCCATGCCGACCCCTGAGGCCGATTCGGCTGAAACCCTGCTATGCCTTGAGCCTGCCACCCACACAATCAATCCACTGCCTTACAATTGTCGCTCCCTGCCAGCCGATGCCTGTGGTCTGGTTGTAAGCCATGACCTCTAAGTGGTTGACGGGGAGCCTGCTCCCCTGTTTTTCCCCTTTCCCTGTGACCTTCCTTTCACGAAGGCAGGCGCCAGCCTGTATCCATTGCCCTGCGACGATGAACTCTGTCTGGGCTGGGAGAGTCATTCGCAGAAAATCACCCTTGACTTCTCTCAGGCCAGAGTGCCGGATAACTTCCTGAGGCTGGTTCAACGCGCCGGTGTGCTTCCCGGGTGGTTCTATCAAACCACTGATCAGCAGGGGCAGGTTATTTACTACTGGTATGATTCTCAGGGCAATCGCTACAGCGTCAGCCAGCAAGAGTACTGGCTGATGCTGTCCGGGTTATTTGAAAGCTTGATGCGCCGATTCTACCCGGAGGTTTTCGACCCCCCGCTTCCGGCGGGCGGTGGCTGGCATATATGGCTCTATACGAGAAAGAGCAAGCCAGCAGGACGACAAGGCAGTGGCCGTGGGAGAGCAGGCGGGGGAGGAAAGATAAAACAGGCTGCCGGAGGAAGAGGGGGCAACCCAGACAGAAAAAGACCAGGCAGTAAACCAGGTCAAAGGCCTGTCGCTTATGTCAAGCCTCAACCAAGAGCGGGAGCCACCGGGACAAGGAAGATGCCAGAGAAGGCTCCGGACACCAGGGCAGCTGAAACAATAGCGAGCCTGGTGAAGGAGTTTAAAACAGGCGATCTGGAAGCGGCAGCAAAAAGGTTTAAGAAAAAATACAACGGTAAAGATCATAGCTACTTTTGCAACCAGATCAAGTTAGCCACCAAGGAGCGAGGTTTTTCCCTGACACTGGAAGAGAAAAAACAATTACAACCTTTTGTCACTCATTTAACAGAGGTTATTTTATCCAGTCAGTTTAGTGGCAAGAGCGTCAGTACCTGTGTACACAGCTTGACGTCAAGCCAGTTGCTCTACCCATTCGTAAGCGATAGGGGTTTAGCAGGGGAGATTAACGCCTTAACTAAAGCCTTGCTGATTCGAGTGGCTCAAGTCAGGGACCTTGATAGTCAAGGGGTCTCCAACCTGCTTCGGGCGCTGGCGAAGCTGGTGGAGAACGGACTCCAAATGCAACAGGCCAACAGGGCGGTGAGGGCATTGTTACCGCAGGTGGTGCAGGTAGCAGAAAAGCAGGCCAGCAGGGTGCAGTTGTCGCAGACGGCAAAGGAAACGAGCCCACGGGACAGGTTTAGTTCTCAAGGGGTCTCCAACCTGATGTGGGCGCTGGCGAAAATGGTGGAGAACGGACTCGTGATGCCGCAGGCCAAAAGTGCGGTGACGGCGCTGTTGCCGCTGGTGGTGCAGATGGCAGAAGGAATGAGAACGAGCCCCCGGGCCGGGTTTAATCCTCAAGAAGTCGCCAACCTGCTGTGGGCGCTGGCGAAATTGATGGAGAACGGACTCGAAATGCAGCAGGCTCACAGGGCGGTGACGGCACTGTTGACGCAGGTGGTACAGATAGCAGAGGGAAGGAACCTCCGGGCCGGGTTTAATCCTCAGGAAGTCGCCAACCTGCTGTGGGCGCTGGCGAAACTGATGGAGAACGGGCTCGAAATGGAGCAGGCTCACAGGGCGGTGACGGCACTGTTGCCGCAGGTGGTACAGGTGGCAGAGGGAACGAGCTCTCAGGCCGGGTTTACTTCTCAAGGGGTCTCCAACCTGCTGTGGGCGCTGGCGAAACTGGTGGAGAACGGACTCGAAATGCAGCAGGCCCAAAGGGCGGTGACGGCACTGTTGCCGCAGGTGGTACTGATGTCAGAGGGAACGAGCCTCCGGGCCGGGTTTGTTCCACAACACGTTGCCAGCCTGCTGTGGGCGCTGGCGAAACTGGTGGAGAACGGGCTCGAAATGCAGCAGGCCCAAAGTGCGGTGACGGCGCTGTTGCCGCTGGTGGTGCAGATGGCAGAAGGAATGAGAACGAGCCCCCGGGCCGGGTTTAATCCTCAAGAAGTCGCCAACCTGCTGTGGGCGCTGGCGAAATTGATGGAGAACGGACTCGAAATGCAGCAGGCTCACAGGGCGGTGACGGAACTGTTGCCGCAGGTGGTGCAGATGGCAGAGGGAGCGAGCCCCCAGGTTGGGTTTAGTCCTCAGGAAGTCACCAACCTGCTGTGGGCGCTGACGAAATTGGTGGGGAACGGGCTCGAAATGCAGCAGGCCAACAGTGCGGTGACGGAACTGTTGCCGCTGGTGGTGCAGATGGCAGAAGGAACGAGAACGAGCCCCCGGGCCGGGTTTAATCCTCAAGAAGTCGCCAACCTGCTGTGGGCGCTGGCGAAACTGATGGAGAACGGACTCGAAATGCAGCAGGCTCACAGGGCGGTGACGGAACTGTTGCCGCTGGTGGTGCAGATGGCAGAAGGAACGAGCCCCGAGGCCGGGTTCAGCTCTCAAGGGGTCTCCAACGTGCTGTGGGCGCTGGGGAAACTGGTGGAGAACGGACACAGGATGCGACAGGCCAGCAGTGCGGTGACGGCGCTGTTGCCGCAGGTGGTGCAGATGGCAGAGGGAGCGAGTTGCCAAGATGGGTTTATTCCACAACACGTTGCCAGCCTGCTGTGGGCGCTGGGGAAACTGGTGGAGAACGGACTCAGGATGCGACAGGCCACAGTGCGGTGACGGCGCTTTTGCCACTGGTGGTGCAGGTGGTAGAGCAGAGCAGCAGGGAGGTAGTAGAGGAAATGAGCCCCGAGGCCGGGTTCAATTCTCAAGGGGTCACCAACCTGCTGTGGGCGCTGGCGAAACTGGTGGAGAACGGACTCGAAATGCAACAGGCTCACAAGGCGATGACGGCACTGTTGCCACAAGTGGTGGAGGTGGCAGAGAAAAAGAGCCCCGAGGCTGGGTTCAGTTCTCAAGCGGTCTCCAACCTGCTATGGGCGCTGGCGAAACTGGTGGAGAACGGACTCGAAATGCCGCAGGCCAACAGGGCGGTGACGGCACTGTTGTTGCAGGTGGTACAAATGTCAGAGGGAACGAGCCTCCGGGCCGGTTTTGTTGTAACTTTTCTACAAACCACTAAACATAAGCTCAAAGTCGTCTACTTTTAGAGTATGCAAAATGCTCATGTTTCAGGATCAGGCACAACACCTGCATTACTGCCTGCCCCCTTTGCTACCTCGCAGGTCATCCTCACCAAGCAGGAACACATCCAGCTAAAACAGCAGGCCAACCTCTGGCATGCCATGTGGAAGGCGGCCTGTGGCCGAGAGAAAAAAGTATTGGCTAAAAATGCCTCTCTTATCGCTCAGCATAAAGCCGAAATGGCTGGGTTGAACACCCAGGTCGCTGATCTGAAATCAGAACTGGCACACATGAAGCACTTGCTTTTCGGTCGTAAATCAGAGAAGACCAGTTCTTCTTCAAAGAAAAGTGGCAATACTACCCGGCCACCTTCAAATCGAAAACGAGGTCACCAGCCCGGAGTCCCCGGCTCTGGTCGCCATCTTCACAACAACCTGCCAGTGGTTCATGAGTCTGTAGACTTACCAGTGGACAAACAGTGTTGTACAGTCTGTCACCGGCCATTCAAGTCTTTTTTCAATGACGACAGCTGCGACGTAATTGAAGTTGAAGTTAAGGCTCACGTTCGTCGTTATCACCGAAGGCATTACCAAAAAACTTGCCAGTGCCCTGAAACGCCCAATATTACTACTCCACCACCTCCACCAAGACTCATCAACAAAGGAAAGCTTGGTATTTCTGTCTGGGTGGAGCTGTTGCTGAATAAGTACGCATACGGCATCCCCATAAACAGGCAACTTGAGTCTTATAAGACTCAGGGACTGGAACTGTCGCAGGCGACCATCTCCTTTGGCCTGGAAGCTATAACGCCCTTTTTTGAGCCGGTTGCCGAAGCTACTCGGGAATTCGTCGCCAGTAGCGATCAGTGGCATGCTGATGAAACCCGGTGGATCAGCTGGGCACATGAGACCACAGGTTCTCACAAACATTGGCTTTGGGTATTTCTCTGTGATCAGGCGGTTTATTTCAGCATTGCTGACACCCGTGCGGCTGTCGTACCAGAGTCGATCATTGGTGACGGGGCTGGAACGCTGGTGTGTGACCGATACTCAGCGTACAAAAAGCTTGCGAATGATGCGGTGTCTATTAATTTAGCTTTCTGCTGGGCTCACGTCAGGCGGGATTTTATTGACGCTCAACGAGGTGATCCGGAGTTGGAGAAATGGAGCGCCACCTGGGTGAACAGGATTGGTCGTTTATATCATCTTAATAGTCAGCGACTTGAAGTGCTTGATGAACCAGAGCAGCTAGCAACACAGCAGTTACGGCTTGAACATCAGGTAGAGCAGATGGCAATCCAGAGGGTTCAGGAACTTAATCGTCCTAAACTGCGAGTCAGAGCGAAAAAAGTGCTCGAAAGTCTACAGAATCACTGGGAAGGATTGACCCGCTTTGTCACTGATCCCGGTATCCCCATGGATAACAACGCTGCAGAGCAAGCACTGCGCACAGGTGTCGTTGGCAGGAAGAATTACTACGGCTCTGGCAGCGTATGGAGTGCTGATATAGCCGCTTTTCTATTCAGCGTTTTTATGACGCTAAAGCTTTGGGATATTAATCCAAAAATCTGGCTGGGTGCCTATCTTGAGGCTTGTGCCATAAATGGCAGGAAGCCACCTAATGATCTCACTCCTTATCTGCCCTGGTTAATGAGTGAGGAGCGGCTTTGTGAAATGCGCAATCATGATCCGCCAAAGGTATAACAATTGGAGGCAACAATAGGGAAAAGCGGTGTCTTAATTGCTAATTTTGAAGCGGTTTGTAGAAAAGTTACCTTGAAACCGCCGGAAACCGTTTCAGGTCCTGCAACGTGAAGGTTAACGGAGTTTCGACAAGCCCGTGTAGCAGCAGCTCGTATTGCTCCGGGTTAATGGCCGGGACACCGGAATGGTGGCGTTCAAAATGCAGGTCTGAAGGGGTAATCATTCCGTGGAGCCGATGAATCGGTGTAGCAGACTCAGTCTGCATCAGACCCTGAACTGTTTTTTGCAGCTGTTCCTGAGGGGCTTTTCCGCCCTCAGGCAGGGCTGGAGTTCCGGGGAACCGGCTTTGAGCCTGAAGCGTACCGGTTCCTGCCAGAGTTGCAATGCAGGATAGAAAGTCTCTGCGTTTCATGATTTTTCCAGTTATCAAACTTTATTCTAATGGCCGTTTTGTGTGGCTAGTGAGCCCGGTTAAATTGAAGACGGTCGTCGTTTTTAAAGCGATGGCGGGCTGGCATGATGATTTTGGCAAGGCTGTTTTTGTCGAGAACCGTTTCATGCTCAATGATGTCGTTCAGGTAGAGCAGGTAAGCCACTACACTGTAAACCTGACAATCGCTCAGGCTGCCAGGGCTGCTGTAAGGCATGGTACGACGAATATAGTCAAACAGTGTCGTTGCATAGGGCCAGTAGTTGCCGATGGTTTCTTTGGGGGGCTCTGGGCTGGAAAAAGGAAAATGGTCATCGGGTAGCCGGCCTGCCAGTTTGTCGCTTATTCCGCCTTCACCGCGTTTGCCATGGCAGGTTATGCAATGCTGCTGATAAACCTTTTCACCGTCAGTGACAGAGCCTGAGCCAGGGGGTAAACCCTGTCCATCCGGGCGCACATCCTTATCCAGCTGCTGTATCAAGTGCGGATCAGCCGGTTTGCCCAGCCCGAATTTTAACGGTCGGGCGTGATCCGGCGGAGGTGTTGCAGAAATGGTAAATGTTATCAACAGCAGAGTTGTTGAGTAATACGGTTTCATATCAGCGATTATATCAGTTAAAGTTTTTCAGGATAGTTCACTGAATGGCTTTGACAGTGGGAAGGTATTTTTTTGGACAATGCGGAGTCCGAAGGGCTCTTCTATAATTCCCCGGCTGTATTGGATTTTTGCGGCGATTGAGGGGCGCGGCTTTTCAAGGTTGAGCAGTTACCATGAGGAGAAAGTCTTTTGAATTTAAAAGTACAAAAATCATCAATCTACTGGGTATTGATGCAGTTTTTTTTAGCTTCTCCAATATACGCGGGTAAATTAATTGACTTATTTGTACTGTCTCAAGAGTCATCAGATTCTTCCCATATTTCTATACAACCCAATAGTACCTATGAAGAAAACTCTACTATCAACGCTTTGGCCTCTTCAATGCAAAATGGTAATACAGAGCATTTGCATTACTCCATAAGAGAAAGCCATATCAATATTCTTTCAGCACAATTAACTCAACAACTTATGGATGATTTTGGTCACACTTTTGAAGATGCCAGCAACAATCCTCCAGAAAGCCCGGGTAATTATCGATTTATGGACGAAGGTTATTTACAGTCAATAGGGGTAACTGACGCAAGCACAGTGTTAATCTATGAAATAAACGCGCAACATTTAAACTCCATGAACCCCATGACAGCAGGAGCAGGAGCAGCAACACCAGAACTGAAAGCTTGTAATTATAAATCCAGAGAAAGTACAAAAGCAGATATACATGGCAATCCTGAATGTAGCCCAGAGAAATATGTAGAAAATATTTTCACCAGAGAGTTAAAATATTTTCTTGAATTATTAAAATCTACTAAACACGATATGAGTTATTACGGTGCGACATTCAGGTTTATCGTATGGAGAAATGAAGAAGGTAAACTCAACTTACACCACTATCAAACACTTACCGCATTATCTTGCGAAGAAAGAGCTATTCCGGCAGCGACTCTGTCTTCCGCTCCCGGTGGAAGTTGCGTGCTTCAGTGAACTACTCGCCCACTCGCCCCTGAAGGAGCGAGCTTTCAATACTAAGTGAATGTCACCGTTAAGATTGTCAAAGATTGACATATTAAATTTGTTAAAAATCAAACAGTTAAAATTAATGCTAATCGTAAAGTTTGACAAATTTAATCGGTAAGTTTGGCAAAAAAGTACTAATTTATCGTTAAGATTAGCAAAAAAATAAAAGCTTTAAAATAATCTATATTTTTCAATGGGTTAGCTTAAAGCTCAATCTATTATATAAACCTCACCCTCTTTCATGTCACAACGGCGTTACAGAGTAATCAGTGATACTGAAAGTGTTTAATTTTGAAGATGGTGCCCTGTCCCTTGATATATCGTTTATAGCCCCCAGTTATATCATATAGAAGCAATAGGTATAAATCAGAGGGACTATTTTGAAGGCAGTGGACGTTTTTCTCGACTTTTTATATGTCATTGCCCAAAAGCGGGTATCATCAGCACGCTACCTGATGAAGACTGGTTGCTTCTTGTTGGTATCCTCCATCGGTGGAGAAGTGATCGCCGTCACAGTCTCATACGGTGGTTAAAAGGAGAGTAATTTTTGACTCCCAAAGGACTTGATGCATTTTTAGCTGACAACCCTCTGGTGCGTCTAGAGCCAATGGCTCAAGACGCACCACTAACCTTAACAGGTAAAGTTCTTCTTAATCATCATCATGGTGACTATCCGGTTATCCGTGAGTATTTAAGCCTTAAGGTTACTATCCCCAGAAAGTACCCGCATGAACCGCCTGTGTTCGAAGAGGTAGGCAAGGTGATCCCAAAATCTGAGAACTATCATGTCAATCCAGATGGCTCACTATGCTTGGGATCTCCATTCAGAATTATGACTTTTCTTCACGATGAGTCATGCTTCAATTCGTTTTATCAGTCATTTTTCATACCATATGGTTATGCTGCTTTGCTGAAAAAACATCATGGGATTGAGTTTATTTTTGGCGAGCTAAAACACGGAGACGACGGTGAGTTCGAAGATTTTCAAGCATTATTTGATGTTCAGTCAAAGAAGGAAATTATTGGTTTTTTATATGCACTGTCACTAAAAAAGAGGGTTGCAAACAAAATAGATTGTTTCTGCGGGTGCAGCTCTCGACTCGGTAAGTGCTTAATTCACCATAGGGTTAACAGCTTTAGAAAACGGCTCCCAAGGTGTCGATACTCCCTGCTAAAAGAGAGGCTGTTTTGACAGCCTCTGCTCAAAGTTGGAAAAAACGGTATGCAGAGTTTGAGGAGACAAAGCGATACTCAGCATTTTTTGGTATTTTCGACTATTGACCCTGTTATACAAAACGGTCGAACAATGAAAGTTCATAGTGATGATGCAGCTATGCCGTGACTGTGAGTCGTAATTTGATTGTTGTTATTGAGTCCCACCTGCAACTATATGCTTATTCGGTCTGTTAGTAAGATACTGGTAATTCTTTTGCGACTATACGCTTGTCCGGTCTGTTAGTAAGATACTGGTCATTCTTTGCGGCTCACCTTACCGTTTTTAAAGCTAACATTAAGTTTCAGGTCACCTATGGATCACTCAGTTCATCACAAAATCGTAAGTTTTATCTGGTCGATAGCCGACGACTGTCTGCGGGATGTCTACGTCCGTGGTAAGTACCGTGACGTTATTCTGCCTATGTTCGTCCTGCGTCGTCTGGATTGCCTGCTAGAAGAAACCAAGGAGCAGGTAAAGGAAGAAGTTGCCTTCCAGATGGAAGAATTTGGTATGCCAGATCAAGATCCTGATGCCTTGAAAGAAGCCTCTGGCTACGTGTTCTACAACACAGCAGATATCTGCCTGAAGGATCTGGCAGGCAACCCCTCTCAACTTGTGAACAACTTCAAACATTATCTGGATAGCTTCTCAGACAATGTGAAAGAAATTATCCAGAAGTTTGATCTCTACAACCAGATCAATAAGCTCGCAACAGCGGACAAGCTGCATGACGTGATTGAGAAGTTTGTCTCTCCAGATATCAACCTTAGTTCTAAGCCGGGTAAAGACCCTGAAGGGCGTACTCTGCCAGCTCTTACCAACCTTGGTATGGGCTATGTGTTCGAAGAGTTGATCCGTAAATTTAACGAAGAAAATAACGAAGAAGCTGGTGAGCACTTTACTCCCCGTGAAGTGATCAAGCTGATGACCAACTTCCTGTTTCTGGAAGTGAAAGAGCAACTTCCTCCGGTTATTACCATTTATGACCCAGCATGTGGTTCTGGCGGTATGTTGACCGAATCCCAGAATTTTATTACTGATCCTGAGGGACAGATCACCTCTAAATCAGCCGTTCACCTATACGGTAAAGAGAGCAGCGGTGAGACTTACGCCATCTGCAAGTCCGATATGATGATCAAGGGAAATAACCCTGAGAACATTCGTTTTGGCTCTACTATCGCCAGTAATGAGTTTGAAGGGACACGCTTCGACTTTATGCTCTCCAATCCTCCTTACGGAAAAAGCTGGTCTACTGAGCAGAAATTTGTCGTTGAAGGTAAAGAGATCCTTCAATCTCGGTTTGAGGTCAACCTGCCAGATTTCAAAGGTGTACATAGTTTCCAAAAAGCATATCCGTCATCCTCAGACGGACAACTCCTGTTTCTGATGGAAATGGTAGACAAGATGAAGTCTGCCAAAGATAACGGCATGGGTTCTCGTATAGCCTCAGTACACAATGGTTCTTCTCTGTTTACAGGCCAAGCGGGTAGTGGTGAAAGCAATATTCGCCGCTATATTGTCGAGAATGATTTTCTGGAAGCCATCATTCAGCTGCCAAACAACCTGTTCTATAACACAGGCATCACAACATACATCTGGATTCTGAACAACAACAAGTCTACCCATCGCAAAGGAAAGGTACAGTTGCTGAATGCTCAGGATATGTACCGTAAACTGCGTAAAAACCTTGGTGAGAAGAACTGCGAACTGACTGATGATCATGTAGAAGAGTTAACCAAGCTCTACCACCAAATGGCGGATAGCGAGCAAAGTGAGATTGCCAAAGTCTTTGATAACAGTGATTTTGGCTATCACAAGGTGACTGTAGAGCGCCCTCTGCGAAAGTCTGCCCAGTTTACTGAAGAACGTGTCAGCAAGCTGCGTTTTGTGGCTGCGTTGCAGGAACAAATGGAGTGGATTTACCAACAGTATGGTGAAGCTGTCTATGAGAAGGAAACCCTAAAAGATCACCGCAAAGCAATTATCCAGCATTTTGAAGATCAGGGAGACAACCTGACCAAGAAGAATCGTGACAAGCTGCTGGCGCAGAAAACATGGGATGACCAGAAAAATTTGATGGATCATGCCCAGCAGATTATGGCGAATGTGGGGCAGAAGCAGACTAACGACTTCAATCAGTTCAAGGGTGATTTCAGTAAAGCACTGAAAACCCTTGGTTTGAAGCTCTCTCCCTCTGACAAGAACCAGATTCTCAACGCTGTCAGTTGGCGAGATGAAAATGCCAAGCCTGTTGTTAAAAAGGTTCACTCGCTGAGCCAAGTAACAGATGCCCTCTCTGGTTCCCTTGAGCATTTGGAGGACGACAATGAAAGCCTTCAGGATTACGGTTTCTGGCATTTAGAAGGCAGCAAGTTTACGGAATATGAGGCGGACTCCGAGTTGCGTGATACCGAAAATATCCCTCTGAATGAAGATATCCACCAGTACTTTATTGATGAAGTGCGCCCCCATGTGGACGACGCATGGATTGCAATCGATAAAACCCTAATCGGTTGTGAAATCAGCTTTAACAAATACTTCTATCAGCACAAACCGCTGCGTTCTCTGGAAGAAGTAACAAAGGATATTTTGAATCTGGAAAGCGAAACAGAAGGGCTATTGAAGAAGCTGGTTAGCTTTGGGGAGGCTAAGTGATGAAAACCTCTTTTCAATACCCGAAATACGATACATATAAAGACTCTGGTGTACCTTGGCTAGGTGATATCCCAGAGCATTGGAATGTAACTCGAAATCTTGGTCTGTTCAAAGAGCGAAAAGAAATTAATCAGCCTGAAATGGAGTTACTTGCTGTTACCATCAAAAGGGGGGTTATCAAGCAGTCTGAAATAACCACGAAGAAAGACTCCTCCAATGATGACAAGTCAAAGTATAAAGTGGTTCGTCGGGGAGACTTGGCATACAACAAGATGCGAATGTGGCAGGGGGCAATTGGCGAATCTAAGTATGACGGGATAGTTAGCCCTGCATATATCATATTGAATACCAAAAATAAGCTGTACTCCCGCTATTTTCACTACCTGTATCGGACAGGACTCTTTATAAAAGAAGCGAATCGTCATTCGTATGGCTTATGTGACGATATGAATAGTCTGCGATACGAGGATTTCAAAACAATTTATTCACCAGCTCCGCCGGAGCAAGATGTCTCTCGCATCATCGATTTCCTCGACCTCAAAACTGCAGAAATCGATGCTGCCATTGCCAAAAAGCAGGAGCTTATCCAGCTACTGAACGAGCAGAAAGCCATTCTGCTCAACCGAGCTGTCACCAAGGGGCTGAACCCTGATGTCAAAATGAAAGACACTGGTATAGCTTGGCTTGGGGAGGTTCCTGAGCATTGGGAAGTGAGACGTTTTAAATATTGTGCAAGAGTTACCAGTGGTCAAGTTGACCCTCGCAAAGAACCTCATGCGTCTTTGACATTAATTGCGCCAAATCATATTGAGAGTTCAACTGGGAAAATACTCAAGCTTGAAACTGCCAAAGAGCAGGGAGCTGATAGTGGTAAGTACTTAGTTGAACAAGGAGACTTAATTTACAGCAAAATCCGTCCAGCGTTAAGAAAAGCATGTATTTCGCCTGTTAAAGCTCTTTGTAGCGCTGATATGTATGTACTTAAGACTAAATCTTGCTTAAGACAAAGATTTCTTCTTTGGTTCATCATGACCAATGCTTTTACAACTCCGGCCATAAATGCAGCTATGAGAGTCGCAATGCCTAAGGTCAACCGAGAAGCATTGGGGGACTTTCCGCTCCTCATAGCACCTCTAAAGGAGCAGGATGAAATTTTAGAATATATCGATAATGAGTTTCACAGAATTGATGAGATTGTCAATTCAACGAAGAAATCTCTTGTAAAACTCCAAGAATTTAAACAAACCCTGATCACCCACACCACCACCGGAAAAATCAAAGTCTAGGAAAGGAGTCAGCATGGTTAGCAATACCGGCGAAGATGCACTGGAACAAGCTATAGAAATTGCCCTAACTGGCGACTGTCGTGAACAGCGGGGAGCATCCGCTCAACCACCTGCCAGTTACGGTATGGTAAGGCAACGAGGCAAAGGCTATGTAGCAGGCAATCCAGCGGATTTTGATCGCCGGTTTGCTATCGATAAAACTTTGTTCTGGCAGTTTCTGTACACCACTCAGCCAGAAGAGCTGGCAAAGCTTAAAAACCTGCCTAACTGGGAACAGCTTGTTCTGGAAAGACTGAGCAACAAAATCCGCAAGGACGGTGTGGTCACCATTTTGAAGAAAGGGCTTCAGATAAACGATGCTCATCTTCAACTGACCTACAAAGGGGTTTACAACAGCCTGAACCCCCATCAGAAAACGCTGTTCGAGCAAAATATCTTCTCTGTTACCCGGCAGGTGCATTATTCCGAAACCGAACCGGGTAAATCTGTAGATATGGTGCTGTTTGTGAATGGCTTGGCTCTGGCAACTTTTGAACTGAAAAAACCCCAGACCAAACAGACTGTTCACAATGCCATGAAGCAGTATCGGGAAACTCGTGATCCAAAAACCACTTTGTTCCGGTTTGGTCAGTGTCTGGTACATTTTGCTGTCGATACTGACGAAGTGTTTATGACCACTCAGGTGAATGGCAAAAGCACTTACTTCCTACCGTTCAACAAAGGTGTCAATAATGGTAAGGGGAACCCTGTTAACCCCAAGGGATATAAAACTGCTTACCTATGGAATGAGGTACTGGAACCGCACTCTCTAGTACAGATTCTAGAGCACTTTGCCAAAATGGTGGAGGAGAAAGATAAGAAAGGGAAAACCAAAAAGACCCTGTTCTTCCCTCGTTACCATCAGATGGAAGTGGTACGAAAAGCGCTGATCCATGCCAAACAACACGGTGCAGGGCAACGTTATTTGATTCAGCACTCAGCAGGTTCTGGTAAATCTAATTCCATCACATGGCTGGCGTTCCAGCTAATCGAACTCTATAACCCAACCGGACGGGAAAATGTGTTCGACTCTGTAATTGTGGTGACAGACCGGAAGATTCTCGATCAGCAGCTTCGTAATAATATTCGCCAATTTTCTGAGGTGAAAAACATTGTGGCAGCTGCGGAGAAATCTGATGAGCTAAGATCCCATCTGGAGCAGGGGAAGCGACTGATTATCACCACCATCCAGAAATTCCCCTTTATTGTGGATGGGATTGGTGACTTGTCGGAAAAACGCTTTGCGGTGATTATCGACGAAGCACACTCCTCCCAAAGTGGTAAGAGTGCCGACAAACTAAATATGTCACTGGGTATGGAAGACGACCATACAGAGGATGCTTTGCAGGACAAAATTCTCAAGGCTATGGAAGGGCGTAAGATGAGTGACAATGCGTCGTATTTTGCTTTTACTGCTACACCAAAGAACAGCACATTGGAGAAGTTCGGTAAGCAGTCACCGGACGATGGTAAATTCTATCCATTCCACCTGTATTCGATGAGGCAAGCTATTGAGGAGGACTTTATCCTTGATGTGCTGAAGAACTACACTACCTACCAAAGCTTCTACGAAATTCAGAAATCGGTTCAAGATAATCCGGCATTCAATAGCAAAAAAGCACAAGCCAAGTTGAAAGCGTACGTGGAAAGCCATCCAGACACGATTGAGAAAAAAGCTGCTGTAATGGTGAATCACTTCATCGAAAGCGTGGTAAAGGGTAGAAAGCTCAAAGGTAAGGCTAAAGCAATGGTCGTAGCCTCCAGTATTGAGCGGGCATATGAATACTATTTGGTCATTTCCCGCCTGCTGAAAGAAGCTAATATGCCTTTTGGGGCAATTGTTGCCTTCTCAGAGAAAGAGGGCTTTGAGCATACTGAGGAATCTGTTAACGGTTTTTCTGGCAAGGACATTCCGGATCGATTCCGTAGTGATGATTACCGGATTCTTGTGGTCGCTAGAAAGTACACCACAGGCTTTGACGAACCCTTGTTACACACCATGTATGTGGACAGAAAATTGCAATCGGTACAGGCTGTACAAACACTTTCTCGATTGAATCGTTGTAACCCCAAAATGGAAAAGAACGACACGTTTGTACTGGACTTTGCCAACACCAGCACTGAAATAAAAAAAGCATTTGATGACTTTTATTCTAGTACCGTGCTGGAAGAAGCTACCGATGTGAACGCTCTCCATGACTGGAAGGACGAGCTGGATAATGTAGGTGTTTATGAGTTGCATGAGGTGGAAGAGTTTAACAGGCTATTCTGGGAACACCGCCCTGATGAAGAGTTACACCCCATTGCAGATATAGCCGCTGAACGTTTTGATGAGATAGGCGCAGAACTGGGTGATGAAAACGAAGCCGACAAGCTAAAGATCGACTTCAAGATCAAAGCCAAGCAGTTCACAAAGGTTTACGGACAGCTTGCCTGTATCATGCCATTCAATAATGTGCAGTGGGAAATGCTGCATTGGTATCTGTTATTCCTGATTCCTAAACTGAAGGTAAAAACACCTGAAAATGAAGACCTGAAAAAGCTGCTAGAAAGTATTGATATGAACACCTACGCTATGGCGAGGGTGAAGCTTAATGAACACATTGCGCTGGATGATAGCGAAGCTGTAGTCGCACCTCAAAACCCCAATCAGCGTGGCTACCACGGAGAAGAAGAAAAAGATCCACTGGATGTGATTGTTGAGAATTTCAATGATCGTCATTACGCAGGATGGGATGGCACACCTGACGAGATGAAGGTCAAAATCCAGACGATTGCCAGTCATGTTGAGAAGAATCCAGATTATCTCAATCAAGTAGCTAATAATCCGGACAAGCAAAATCGTAAGCTAGCAGAAGAGCAGATGATAGGTGCTGCAATGCGTGCTCAGCGTAAAAACGATATGGATTTCTATAAACTTTTTATTAAGGATGAGGATTTTAAGCGCTCACTGACTGATACCGTTAGTCAATTTCTGTCATTGAACCAAGAAAAAGGCTCCCAGTTGTATGGTGGCAAAAGCACTCTTTTAGCTGATCAACCTCAGGTGTCCGATCCCAGCTCTGAAGGAGGATACACCTTTGGTGTACCAATGGGGGATAGAACATTTTTCTTTTATGAAGATGTTATAAATAATGAAAATGTTAGTCCACTGGCATCAGCGACCATACGGCTCGATAAGCCCTATGAAGAAAATTTTGCCAGTATGAGTTTCATCAACGAGTCCCAGAAGCTTAGAAAGATTGGTGTAGTCAGTGCGAATATTCTGACCGATTACTTCTCAGTAATCTCTACATTGCAATCATGTTTAGATGATAATGAGATCCCCGCATACTTCCCTGAGGAAAAGAGTGAAGGGGTCTTTTGGGCATTGAAGAAAGTATACTCTGGAAGCACGATTTTTGAGATTGTTTTATGCCTATGCGCTGCCGGAGGGATGGTTATGAAGTTTTTGGAAAAATACCCAAAACTGTCAGATGGTTTTCTTCGGTTAAAGAGCGATTTGGCTAAGGTTTCACAGGTTGTCGAGGGAGAAAAAACTCAAATCACGCTCGAACCAGTGCTTGAGAAAAAGATTAAGGAAAGAAAGAGATAAGCGTCTGCTTTTGACTATCCCTATTTTACTTTCTTCAGAGTCTTTTAAAGGCTCTGAAGAAACAGAGTTCCAGCTCATCACTGCAATAAATAAATGGTTAATTCTGCTGATTAAGTAATCTTCTCATCATTTTTTGAGATATTTTCTTTTTCCTGTAGAGCCAGCAGTAGCCGCCATCAATGTCAGTACCGGAATCTGGAAGTATCTGGTGTTCAAGGAGTAGCCTTCGGGCAGCATGACTACTAACTCCTAGCTTTACTGCAATCTCTGAAAGTATATAAAAATCTATTCGAAATTGTCTTACAGCGGTTTTTTTACAGGCAACCACAGGTCGAGTTCTACCGGGGAGTTCAATTTTTTCCATTGGAAGCTGACCGCTGTTGAGCAATCCAAACACAACGTGCTTTGAGCAACCCAAATAATTCACTATTTCTGGTGGTTGCCAATACTCAGATGAAGATTCGACCTCAGGACGCAGAGCTCTGACTTCTTCCACTGAAAACTTAAGATTACACAACTTGGTATCATTTCCAGACCGGACGGGATGGATTTTTCCAGAAAAAATAGCCGATGTCAGCTCAGCTAACCCAAACTCATAGAACCTTATCTGGCTTAGAGCCTTTTTGAGGCTGATCAAGCGTTTTTTGCCTCGCCCCTTAGGTTTGCATTGCTGATGGACGTTTTGCAAAAATTCATTTATAGATTCGGTTAGAAATAGCCAGTCTCTTGATTTATCAACGGTAGCGCCTCGAAAAGGAAGAACTATATCGTTTTGAATCAGGCTTCGAAGCTGATACACCGTGACACCAAGCTGCTCAGCAGCTTGGCTCATGGTTAGTAGTTTGTCAAAAAACTCACTTAACTGGGCGATACTTGATCTTGATATCAGTTTTTGCTGCCCTGATCCTTTCCGGAGTTTAATTTTCAGTTTTTTGCAGAACTTTAACAGCTTCTCTGGTCTTATCTCTAACTCTCTGGCGGCAGTTCGTAGAGGAATAAAATCGGCTTCAAGGCGAGCTTGTCTTAAATCTTCGACCGTCTGCCGTGTGGCTATTTCCCTATATTCACAATAAGCCTCCCATAGAGGCTGATAAATGGCTTTTTGGCGATTAGCTCTCAGCAAATAAAATGGTGCTCCAATTTCTTTACTAATTCCAGCATTAACTCCTCTGCTGCGCCGAATTTGACGGCTTGATGACAAAAAACCATAAAAGTTATTAGGCCAGTCATTGAGGTTTGTCATGGCATTGCAGTAATATCTGTGTAGCAACTCGTTAGAGGCAGTCTTTAGAGAGAGGGGTTTATTTGATGAGAGATAATCATCTGTAAGCTGATAATCAAGCACAGCCAATGAGCTGGTAAGCTCCAAGACTTCCCTCAGGTTTTTATTTTTTAGAGGCTGGGGAGAGGTTCTGTTCGTTACCTGCTTTTTCATGCAAAGCTGAGCAATCAGTCTTGAAAGGTTTATCTCTTCAGGTGTCACTTGATCATAAGTATATTCCCTAAAGTCGCTCTCGCAAGAATGGCAAAGGTATGTTCCGGGGCGATTCCAGCGCAGCCGTGTATTACATTCAGGGCAGTAATCCATCAACGGTATATGGTGCTCTGGGCAAACGGTTATTGCTGGGATATCCCAGATAGCAAGTGCAATATTGTTCGACTCAAGACACTGTGGGCAAATTCTGGGGAAGTCCAGCCTGATGTGTCTATTTGCAATTTGGTGATTGTAAATTTGAGACTGTTTTCGTTCATCCAACCCATATTGCAAAGACTGAAGTAGTTCTAGGGAATTGCCAGAGATTTTTGCTAGCTTGGATAGGTCTGCACTTTTCAGTACGTAATGGCTGGCTGAGTCGTAATTTTTACCTGTCCAGAGACCAGCTAATTCCAACACATACTGAGTCGTATGATAATGATTGGCGTGAGAAAGCCTGAGAATATAGCCTCGCAAGCTTTCTAGCCGATTTGGTTGAGGTCTTGAAAGTAGCAGCATCCGTGCCCATTGTAGTTTCTTTATCTTCAGGATAGCTGTTTTAGCTATTGAATCCAGCATATGCTGGCATTGAACGGTTGATATTGCATCCGTTCACGCCAGTGTTAATTTTCAGCTGCGTATGCGGCAGTGAACTTGAGTGTGGACAGGTCGAGGTTCTTGCGAGTATTTTCAGCTGCGTATGCGGCAGTGAACCCTCATTTAATGCCAAAGCAAGATCGAGCGTAATTTTCAGCTGCGTATGCGGCAGTGAACCTGAGTTTCCCCAGACAGGCTCCTCACTTAAAATTTTCAGCTGCGTATGCGGCAGTGAACAAGAGAAAACGCAAGATAAGTCATTGAAAAATAGCAAAGTTCCACTAAAAAAACAAAAATACCAATAATTTTAGGCTTTATACTAACTAACTTTATCTCTTTGATAAGTAAAGAAATTCATCAAGCAAAATAAATCTTTTAAAAAAATGGTGAAACCATTGGAACAACTCCTCTGTGTTTTGATAGAGATGAAAAACCATAATGATCAAAAGTATTTCTTTCCATGCATAGTTTACTCTCTCCTTCATTAATGGACTCTAGCTGAATACATAGGGGCATATTCTGCTGGGTACTGCTGCTGTCCAGATAAAGTATGTGATAAAAAGTATCAGGAAAATCACCTAGATTCTGATCCAATCTTGGGCGATACTGGCTTTCGTTATCAATTTCTCCTCTTTGGATCTGGCGGCTTATAATTCGTCGTACCTTACGCTTAATTGCATTGGGCGTATTACCTGTTATTTTTTGATTTCTAATAAATCTTACTTTTGGAAAATCACCCATTGGAGCTTCCACGATTACAGCCTCAAGAATATTCAAGTCGATCATTTCTTTAAAATAATTCTGTTGCAATATTTTATTCAGAATCGCTTTTTTTCCATAGAAAGCTAGGCACCTCCCCGGCGTTTCTATATTCCAATCAGGGAAAATAGTTCCAATTTTACTATCACCATCATTTGCAATAACAGGATGTGCCTGTTGCAGAATATACCCCATAAGAAATCTTGGTTCAGCATCTCTGGAAATTATGTTTAAATGAAGGATTTTCATATCAGCCTCTATGGATTGGTCAACATTAATTTTTCTTCAGAGCTATTTAATGAATTTTGCTTTTTATTTTTTGAACTATCCCTACTATAAACACCTCCCTTAATAAGATTTGCCATAACAAAGTGAATATCACCAAATTTATTTATATTTTCTTCAGACAACATATTTCCATTGAACTCATTGAGTGTTTTATTGAAACTCTCAACCTTACGTAATAAGGAATAAAAATCTTGATTGCTTCCTCTTCCACGCAAAGCCTGATGGGTTCTTGTATTCAGACCATAAACACTCACAGGGACAATATCTTTTGAATTATTCCAAAGATCCCATCTTAGTCCAGCAGATATTTTGGTCGAATTAAGCATCGCTTGTCGAATATCTCCTAGACGGTAAAAAGCATAGTATCTGGATTTTTGATATTTTTTCTGCTGATGGTGTTTTTCTTTAAGCCAGTCAGGAAACTTTTGTACAAATTCTTCACTTGGATGAATCTCTTCAAGTATATCTTTCTGAAGTGAAGCACTGATACGTAGGCGCAATATTTTACGCTGCCCAGTCAGGGCTCTTGCAATGTTAGATACTAAACTGTCAAACTGCGCCTTGTCAGTGTCCGCCAAATAATTTGCTTCGCATGGAAGATTACCAAATCTATAGGGCGGGAGTATTTTGTCACTGATGTTTGTAATTGTAATTGACATTGCTTCAGAGTCATTATTTCTCCAAAAAGGCAGACCCTGAAATAAAGCATCCATTTGACAATGGGCTTGATAGAGGTATCCGCCCCGAAGTGCATATTGTTTACTTAACTGTTCTAGCCGTCTTATCCAATCGAGACTGTTACATGAGTTGGGAGTTAGGGAGTTTGGTAGATATTTAAGTGAAAAAATTATTCTCAGTCGGGGAGCATTGTGAGGGAGCTGGCATATATCCTGTGCCAGTGGCATCCACTGCCCTAAATCAGTATCTTGTTCTCCATGTCCAGCGCTGTAATCACATTTAGCCCCTCGACCACGTAGTGTATGGATCTCAAGAGGGGCTATTTGACCATCGTACTTTTCTGCAAACATCAACGCTGCTGATGGTGCTGATGATCTCGAATAGCTCAAAAACGTTGGAAGAATCATATAAACTTCCTTTATGAATCCGACTTAAAGGCTTTGCATAAAACTAATCTTTTTGTAGCAGTATAAGACCAGAATATTGGTAGCAATGGAACTTGGCTGATTGTAATCGCATCAAGCTTTAACAACTGCTGCATACCCACTACTGTTTCAGCATAGGCATGATTTTTGAGCCTGCTACCCTCTCTGATCATTGGGGACTCCAAGAGTTTATAGCCAACACCAGACAATGATAGTTGAGAAACATAATTGTTGGTCAGATGACGACTAAATTCACATGAAAAATCGCTTAAAATATTCTCACTCATTCGAGGAAAATGTGAAGAGTGATCCAGTACTAACCAGCGGCTCACAGCTGTTGATTTCAAATACAATACAAGTTCGTCTAAAGCCGGGAAAACCATTGGTTTCACTGACACACAATTCTGTGATGGATCTTCATCTGCCAGAACAACATCACCAGAAGCAAATTTTGTAGGTAAACATTCCGGAAGCTGACATAGATCATTAAAATTATTTAATTTATTGCTACATTCCAGCACAAGATCAAAAGATAGGTGACAAAAATTACGGCTTACAACGTCTGATAAGGGATGCCTAGTTTTCAGATTCCAGCGAGCAGGCTCGTGTTTTTTTATCCCTGTAATGGTTTGAAAGCTATGTAGCCACCATGAAACATTGGTTTTGCCAATATCCATGTCAGTGCTTTCGATCAGGTTTCGTCTTAGCCTGTCTACATAACCAACAAGCGCTGTTATGGCTGGGAGTCCTGTTGTATATGGGGAGTTATCAGCATGGGCATTAAAAACTTTGAGATTTGGAATATACAAATAACATGGTTGATTTTGCTCCAGTGTCTGTTGACCTTTTGCTTTGCTTTTCCAAACAGGAAGTTCGGGTTTAGCTATCTCTAAATTACCTTGATATAGAGGCTTCAAATGGATCTTTACTGAATAACTGATATATAGAACTAACGCAGGATGATAAATTAAGTTATTGTTCTGATTATTTTTTAACAATTGTTTCTGAATTTCAGTAACTGACTCTTTCCAGATTGTATGCATTTCATCTGACGATAACTTTTTCCTTATTACATAATTCTTCTGGGATGATTTCAGTTTTTCAATGTCTTCCAGTGTGACTTGGTTACATTGATAAGCTTTTCGAAGCGCATCGAGATGGGAAAACATCGCCGATACTTGCCGCTGCAATCTAGATAAAATGTGAGCTTTTTCTGATGATTTCAAATTGATAGCATCATAACGATTAGTTAAAAAATCCGCCATTTTATTAATCTTTAGCATGAAGTTGAAGTTTTTAAAGTCAGCTGATAGTAAGCTATCTCCACTATGTAACGTAGCTAAAGCTTGTTTTAATGGTGTTTGCTTTCTTTCAAGATTAATTTTGGGCGACAATACAGCGATAGCGCCTCTGGCGCTGTAAGCTAAAGTACCCATATTTTGAGGTCTAGGAACATTATGAATTTTTTTATTAAGATTGGTTATTCCCTTATCTATAAAAAAATCATGTACAGCTCCTTGAACATAGCTTGAAGAGCATGGAGATATCGAAATATATTGTTGTTCTTCAAGCGCATAAGGAATTAAAACTTGGATTTGATAAGCGGGAACAACTTCAGGAAATGGATTTTGCTTGTGGCTCTGACATGCAGACTTTATTAATTGCTTATTCTCCACACTTAAACCCATAGACATTAAAATATCTATAATTCCAGAATTTTCTGCCAGAAACTCATGATAGAGAGTTGTGTGACAATCTTTATAGATGAATTCTGTACACAGGAAAATTCGACTGCTTGAATATTCGGCACTCCCAGAATTATCGTAATAGTGATGATGTAAAATTGTGTCACTATATAGGTATGGAGAATCTCCGATAAATTCAGGTAAATCTGCGAAGACCCAGCCTTTAACTTTTGCGTCAAATATTTTTGGGTTATGAGTGAGAAATCCAGATAGTGATTTACAGCATTTGATTATAAACCTTTTATCTTTGAGGAGTTTTGTGGCTAATAAAAATGCTTGTTTGGAAGATTGTCCATTAGTTTTAGCTGACTGATTAATTATCTGAATTAAAAACTCACTTTCATGCCCTGTTATATCTGATACAGGTTTTAATAAGGATGTTTCAAATTGAGCATTATGGTTCATGACTCATTCTTCGTGAAGATTACATAATTATATATCAGAGACACGATACAACATTATTTTAGTTATCTGAAATTACCATTCGAAATAGCGAGCACCTCTCCCAGTGAATAAATTGGTATGTATGCTTCTAGCTTTTTATGAGCTAGAGACAGATACCCTTCAGCAGTCAATTTTGAGACATAATTTATACTTACGCCTAAAACAATTGCCGCTTCTTGTCTTGTCAGTAATAGGTTTGATAATTTATTCCTTCCTTTACCTTGGCGGTCTTTTTCAATTTCTTCACTTAAGAAGCTTAAAATTTCACTAAGTATTATGTTATTGCCAATAGAATTATCTGGAAGATTTTGAGCATCAAGAAGTAATGTTCCGAAAATTTCATTAAATCCTGTTTTGTTTGAGCACTTAATTAAATGCACAAAGCCTTTTTTCTTCCGCTCGGACAAGTACCTCTTAAAACTTTCAGGCCAATCTGTGATGAAATAATAAAAAAACTTAGCAAGCCGGTCTTCTTCTACATGTTTTTTTTCATTGATATAACTATAAAAAAATACAGCAAACGATAAAATACGATGAAGATCACCCCCGACAGATGAAAAATATTTGTTAGGTAATGATTTTCCAGATTTTATAGAGGAAGATACTAATGATGAAATTCTTAATAAAAAATCACTATAGTCATTGCTAGGTAAACTTGTTATAGCTGCATTTTTTAAATCATAGCCACAAGAGCATAATGATATATTCTGTCTGGAAATATAAGACAAGCCTGATTTGCACTGAGGACAATAATGCAACAAATAATTTTTATGTTCATTACAACATTTAACCAAATCAATATGCCAAGATAATCTTATATATTCCGAGTCATTTAAGCAGCGTGGACATACTGGAATTAATTTTTTTCTAAAAAGCAGTAATGGTATATTTATTCTCTTATAAGATAAAGATGCCAGATTGTTAGAGTATTTTTTAGATGACCTTTGAATCACAACAGCCCTTAAACTTCTACTATTCATGCCTAATCTATGAGACAATGAAGTAAGGCCGTTATATCTATTATCGTTAACAGTTTTTGAATGGAATAGATTGAAGTACTCAAAAGCAGGTATCGAACCTACTATTTCTTCTTGATTATCAAAACATATGAGCTGCATTAATTGTTGCATAGGGATTGCATTTGAAATGGAAACTCTCAAAATATAGCTTTCTAATGTTTCATCAGAATTTAGTTTAGGCTTACTTAAAAATGCTAATTGATTCAACATAACTTTTAACCATTGATATACAACTCTTACCAAAAACCCTCTGACCTTCCTAAATTAAACACATCCCTTATGTTAATGATTTTAACAGATGGTTGCATTATTTGTTTCCTAGATAAATCTAAATAAGGGTTTGATTCAACTTGGTGAGCAGAAAGTTCCTTATAATTTGATACGAAAGGGTTGTTTTTTGATGAGGCAAAAACAAACCTAAAGGCTTTATTGAAGTCTATTAATTTCAACTCCTTTCTATCAGACAAGCAAAAAGCATTTGCAATCAACTTCATAAGTAGTTTTGGTGAGCCTTCACTGGCTATAAATAGAGGCAATAGTACTTCAGGATTAACAAGACACTCGGATTTTATGGAATGTCTTTTTCCTGCCCGAATAGCTACTGTATTCAAAAAACCACAGTAGGTATCTAAATCACCAGTATTATCTATTCTGAATGGAAATAACTCTTCTACCATAGTAAATATTGAACCAATCTGCTTATTGGTGGTTTGAATTCGTTGTGCCCAAGGCATACCCAAACCAACGATGGGTATATTTGTTTCTTTAATTAGAAGTTTTAGCCATTCTCCTGTATTAACAACTTGAGATGTAGAAAATGATTGAGTCAAATGGTGGAACTCATCAATGAAAATCAGCTGCGTTTTGCAGATATTGACTAGATAGTGAATTAACCTATCATTTTTTAAATCAAAAGAATCCCCAGAGTCCCAACGTGGATCACCGATCTCTCTCAGAAATGCTCTAATTGCCTCATACCTTTTAGCGTTCGATGGCAATGAAAATCTGACAATTGGTTTTACAGTATTGACTACATCTTTAAGCTTAAGATCATAGTCTGGATATTTTTTATGGAACTCTTTTGCTATTAAAGATTTGCCTAACCCACTATCACCTATGAGCAATAAACATGTTGGCTCAGTAATACCGTCAAAGCTATCAAAACAGAACTGTATTAGCTTCTCAACAGAAACAACCTTGTCATGCTTAACATAGCAGTCCTGATAAATTTCACTAAAAAGCTTTTGTTTAATTTTCATCATCAAAATTCCTAAGCTTCCTCTTTATTGGCAAGCTTTGTGTCTTTGCTTTTTTTTCTGTTTTTTTGTTCTTTGTTTTTTTTCTTCCTTCATTGGTTGAAATATTTTGAAATTTAGCAATTTTTTTTGAAATTTTCTTCTTACCTTTAGCCTTATTTTCTATGATAGATTTTATAGTAAGGTTAAGCTCTACTTTGGCAGCATGGAGGTCTTCAGCTTCTCGATTTGAGAGTTTCATTTTTTCCTTTGCATAGCGCCTTATTATTTTATGCTGCCAGTAAGTTAGCCCATCCGCATAATCTTGATCAATAGCAGGAACAGAAAAGTACTCTTCACTAGCTTTATTAAGAACAAAAATAAGCCCCATATCCTCAGGATTATATTTTATGAGAACTTGTTCGTTGTTTTGATACTTTGCCCTATATTCACTTAATTCTTTAGAATCATATTTGATATAATCAACTTGAATTCCACCGACTTTCAGCATCCTCCATTCAGTTTTACCAAGAATAATATCAAGGCTTTCTTTTGAAAAAATCACTCTTGGAACATCATTTATACTACTAACCCAAACTTTATGAGGAACAATTACTCCTCCATTCCTCACCCTTATCTCTTCATACGGATAGATATCAAAAAGCCATTTGTAAAATACGCATATAAATTCATTAAATGTCATTACTGAATGCTTGGCAGAATCGTACTCATCTTTCTTAAAAATATTTGAAAAAGTTTTCCCCTCGATATTTTCAATCAATCTAGCATTTTGCCGACGAAAGTAGTTTTCAATACTTCCTTTCTCCCAGCCTCTCTTAACTCTTGCGTAATTAATATTGATATCTAAATCCAAACATGCCATCTTTAAATCATCAGACCAAAACTCTCTAGCATTATCTACTGTTAGCTCTTGCATTTTTCCATAATAGGGAAAATTACTTTTTAAGTTTGGAAACTGCTCTTTTATATACATTTTAGGTAATAGCGCACTCTTTAAAGCTTTTGCCACAGTAAGATAGCTACCTTCATAAAATGATATGCATAAACCAAGTGGCACCCTTGAAAATTTATCAAGAATTACGGTTATGTAAGGTCTACCCATAGGCAAGAGTGTTTTATCATCTAATAGAAAATAATCTAGCGTAGTATGATCAGCCTCAGCCCGTTGCAATACTCTCTCTGGAGGTTGATTAAATTTCGTTTCTCTAAATTCTTCTTTAGCCTTTCTAATACCCTCCCTTCTTTTTTTAATTTCATAGGGAGGTATTCTATTTACCTCCCTCTGTAATGTAGAGTAGGACGGTATGGTTAAAGAAGTGCCATTTTTTTGATTATATTCTTTTATTATCGTTTTTAGCTGTCTATGTGTTTCACTTAGACTTATTCTTTCTTGTGTCAGGTAGACATCATTAATGACATTACCAATAATTTCTTGCAACTCCGGTTTTTTCCTTTCATATCCCCCGCAGTTTTCATATAAATCAATTAAACTTCTAATGCTCCTCCCACTTTCAATATACATCTTTTTCCAGCGACAAACCGTTCTCCATGATGGGGGGGGTGTATTCAAGGATTTAGCTATACTATTTATTTCTTCTTGAGTGCTTTTAGTGATAGACGATATTCCATTATTTTCCAATGCCTTAATCATATTGTACTTAAGCTCAGCTTTTTTGACTTTTTCTTTATCATAAGCCTGTAAATCTTTACTATTCGGTTGAAGTCTTTTGTTGTCAACAGCATCTTCATTAATAATTTTGATTTTGCCTTTTTCAATACCTTCTAGAATCTCTCTCTCGGGTAACCTTATCTCTGCCTTTGAAAGAAGATCTAAAACAAGAACTATTCTGCTACTCCATGAGATAACCTCACAGAGCCTATCATTATAATGGAACTGCATTCCAGATGTTAATATCGCTTTCATCTGCAAACCTCACTATGACATCCCTAGAAAATTTCTCGTGGGTATTGAATACTATGATGCCCCGGCTGATCAATACATAAGCCTGAAAAGTTGCTTCTTCTTTACTCCCTTCTATTAATCTACAGGCATTCTTTATAAGTTTTTTTAGCTTTATCGGTTCATCTCCATAATTAAGAAAAACTTCCTGAAAAGCTTTTTTGTAGGCTTGATTGACTTCTAAATTACGGTATCCTTTCAATTGTTTCATATTTTCATTGAGCAATCTGTTTTTCGAGATAAAATTATCAATGATATAAAAACTATACCCCTGCCTATTTAAATCGAATCCAATTGACCTGTACTTATCTTCATTTTTTTTATGATCAGTTAAATTAAAAGATTCTGTTTTTACTTCAAAATAACAATCGCCATGCGAAAAAGTTGTAGCTAAGAAATCTGCTGTATATTCATGGCATTCTTGGTCAATGTGATATTTTATTTTGGGGGGTTGGGAGATATAGCTTTGAATTCGAGCATCAAACTCAAGAAAATAACAGAATTTATATTCATCTTCTGTCTGAAGGAAAAGCACATTCTTGTTCTTTTGACTCGTGAACATCCAGTTAGAGTTCACAGGAGACATCTTGATATTCCTGCCGTGTTGATCCTTTGGCTGAAAACGTCGGCTCATGAAACACTCCTCCTACAGCGATACCTTAATATCAAAGCGTAGGAGGTATAGTGTATTTGTCAATCTTTACGGGTAGTTTTTGACAGACTTTCTGATGAATTGTCAATCTTAACGATAAAATTCACTAAGCAATCAGGATATTTCCACCAAATCCCCCTTAGACTCCAGCCACTGCTTACGATCCGACGATCTCTTTTTAGCCAGCAACATATCCATTCGCTGTGTGGTTTCTGCAATATCGTCATCCAGTGACAACTGAACCAGACGACGAGTGTCGGCAGACATGGTGGTTTCACGCAGTTGCAGCGGATTCATTTCACCCAGTCCCTTAAAGCGCTGAACGTTAACTTTGCCACGTTTCTTTTCAGCCCTGATGCGTTCGAGAACACCTTCTTTCTCATCTTCATCCAGGGCATAGAAAACTTCTTTGGCAACATCGATGCGATACAACGGCGGCATAGCCACATAAATGTGACCGCGCTCGACCAGCGGGCGGAAGTGCTGAACAAACAGGGCGCAGAGCAGAGTGGCAATGTGCAAACCGTCGGAGTCCGCATCGGCAAGGATACAGATTTTGCCGTAGCGTAAACCGTCCAGCTGCTCAGAACCCGGATCGACGCCCAGAGCTACCGATATGTCGTGTATTTCCTGAGAGCCCAGAACCTCACTGGAATCCACTTCCCAGGTGTTCAGAATTTTACCGCGCAGGGGCAGTATCGCCTGATACTCCCGGTCACGCGCCTGTTTGGCTGAGCCACCCGCCGAGTCACCTTCAACCAGGAACAGTTCAGTGTAGTTAATGTCCTGACTGGCACAGTCTGCCAGTTTACCGGGCAGGGCAGGGCCTTGAGTGACTTTTTTACGTGCCACTTTTTTGGACTTCCGCATGCGCTTCTGGGCATTGCTAATGCACAGTTCTGCCAGCTGTTCGCCTTCAGCGGTGTGCTGGTTCAGCCACAGGCTGAAAGCGTCTTTGGCAACGCCGGAAACAAAGGCGGCGCATTCACGGGAAGACAGGCGCTCCTTGGTCTGACCAGAAAACTGTGGGTCAGCCAGCTTGGCAGACAATACAAAGGCACAGTTTTCCCAGATATCGTCTGGCCCCAGTTTTACGCCGCGGGGCAACAGGTTACGGAATTCACAGAATTCACGGATGGCCTCCAGCAAACCGGTTCGCAAACCGTTGACATGAGTCCCCCCCAGAGGGGTTGGAATCAGGTTTACGTAACTTTCGGTCAACAGGGTGCCACCTTCCGGCAGCCACTGAACGGCCCAGTCAACGGCTTCTTTATCACCTTTCAGTGAACCGGTAAAAGGTTCAGAAGGCAGGGTTGGGTACTCATGGGTAGTGCCTCTCAGGTAATCCTTCAAACCGTCTTCGTAATACCATTCGGTGGTATCGCCAGCGTGATGATCAACAAACTCAACCCGTAATCCCGGACACAATACCGCTTTGGCACGGAGTACATGCATCAGTCGGGAAACAGAAAACTTTGGTGAATCAAAGTACTGGGCATCCGGCCAGAAACGAACGGTTGTTCCGGTATTACGACGGCCACAGGTGTCGATGTCATGCAGGTCTTTATCTTTAAAACCGTCTTTAAAGGTGATCAGGGATACTTTGGCATCCCGGCGAACGGTCACTTCCAGAACCGTGGAAAGCGCGTTGACGACAGAGACACCCACGCCATGCAGACCACCAGAGAACTGGTAATTCTTGTTGGAGAATTTACCACCGGCGTGCAGACGGGTCAGAATCAATTCAATACCTGAAATACCGTGTTCAGGATGAATGTCTGTTGGCATACCCCGACCGTCGTCGATGACTTCCAGAGAGTTGTCTTTGTGCAAAATCACTTTGATTTTGCTGGCAAAGCCAGCCAGAGCCTCATCGACACTGTTGTCGATAATCTCCTGGGCCAGATGGTTGGGTCGGGTCGTATCGGTGTACATGCCCGGACGTTTACGGACCGGGTCCAGACCACTGAGAACCTCAATGGCTTCTGCGGTGTATTCGTTACGCATGGAATCCTTATCAGGTGGAAAGCATGGTCAAAATGCTGTTAGCGGGAAACGCCGTTAGTGGTACAGTGTATCTTAATTGGCCTTTAGTCGTCAGTTCCATACGCAGACTCTGAACGTTGTCCTTGTATAAGTACTCCACCCTATGAAAACAGATATTTCTGACTCAATGATTCATCCACCCGATGTTTTTCTGATTTCTTTAATGAATAAAAAAGCAGGTTCAAACAGCGGAAAACTGTGAACCCGCTCTTGTGTGACTATACTTTTTCCACTTATTTAATATGGTTACTGGTCAGATGTCGTTTTTGTCACAGCTTATTGGCCACCCTGCTGACAGTATTGCTGTTGTTGATGACGCTGGCGAGCACACTTACGGAGAATTAATCGAACAAGCCAGAGTCCTTGCCTCAGTTTTAAAGCAGGAGATTGATACGGATCGTCCGTTTATACCCTTTCTGGCAGGACGTGATGCCTTGTCGGTGGTGTCATTACTGGCTATCTGGCTGGCAGAGGGGGTTGCCGTCCCGCTCGATCCTCTTATGCCTGCTCCTGAGTGGGAATGGCGCATTCGGGACGTTGACGCAAGGTATCTGATTTGCTCGCCCGGTAAAGAATCTGATGCCCACTTCCTGACGCAGCGCTGTGGCATAAAAATTCTGAAAGCGATTGGGCATGAGGCTTCTCCGCTTGCACTTGTTGCTCTGGATCAGCAGAAAGAAGCCGTTGTTATTTATACCAGTGGCACCAGTCGATATCCGAGGGGTGTCGTTCATACCTTTAGCTCTGTCGAAGCCCAGGTAAAAACACTGTGTCGGGCGTGGCGATGGTCTCCTGAAGACAGGTTGTTGCATGTTCTCCCTATTGCTCATATTCATGGGCTGGTTTGTGGGTTGTTATGTACGCTGGCTGCGGGAGCCAGCTGCCTGCTGATGCCTGTATTCAAAACTGAAAAGGTGTGGGAGCAACTGGCCAGCCGGAAGTTTACGCTGTTTACCGCCGTCCCAACGATTTATCAATATATGCTTGACGCCTGGAACAAATCTTCTGCAGTGCAGCGGCGTACCTGGCAGGATGGGGCAAGAACCCTTAGGCTGGCGATTGTGGGCTCCTCTCCCCTGCCCCCTTCCGTTCACAATCAATGGCTGAAGTTGGCGGGTAAACCGCTTTTAACGCGGTATGGGCTCACGGAGGCGGGCATGGTGTTATCGCAACAGGAGCAGGGAGAACGTCGGCCTGACTGCCTTGGCAGCCCTTTACCAGGCGTCAGTGTTCGCCTGGTGGATGAAAGCGGCCATAAAGTCAGCGGGGTTGGCGAGCTGGAAGTGCGCAGCCCGCAAATGTTCAAGGGTTATCATGGCAAAGCCGACCTGAACCAGCAGGTGTTTAGCCAGGGCTGGTTTCGAACCGGTGATATGGCGATTCTGGATCATGGGCAGTATCGTCTTTTGGGTAAACGCAGTATTGATATTATTAAAACCGGTGGTTACCGGGTTTCTGCCCTTGAAATTGAAGCCATGCTGGACGCTCACCCGGGTATACGCGAGTGTGCCGTTCTTGGAACGCCCAGTGATCGACTGGGTGAGGCCATCTGTGCCTGTGTTGTGCCTGTTTCAAGGCATATTAATCTCAAAGAAATCCGGGAGTGGCTGTGCACAGAGGTCGCGTCTTACAAACTGCCTACCAAAATGACCCTGCTGGAAAAGCTACCCAGAACGCCTCTTGGCAAGGTGGATAAGCAGGGTCTTAAGCGGGTGCTGAGTGCTCCGGCACAAAAGTTCATTACCTGATCAATGTCGTCTGGATGGCGTTTTATTGCCCGCCTTATTGTCCGCTGTTACAGGAATCGTCGCGGGCTGAGCCTGTTGCGCGAACTGCTCATCAGGATTTGGGTGCATATTTTCCCATATCCATAGCAATAGCAAGAGTATCAGTGCCAGGGCGCAGGCTGCTGCGAGCAGCTCGAAACAGGCATCCCAGCCATAATAGTCGAGTACTTTTCCCAGCAGCAGGTTGGCCGATGTGGCACCAAAGAAATAGCCGAACAGACCAATGAAACCCGCTGCGGTTGCTGCGAACGGGAGAGGTACCAGGTCAATGATATGGACATGCACCAACATGACAGGGCCATAAACCAGAAAACCCGTGGCAACCATAGACAGCAGGCCATATGCCGTGTTGCCTACCGGACATTGCCAATAACACAGGATGGAAATGAGAACCAGCGTCGTAAACAATGCATTGACCGGGGCTCGCTGTCCCCGGAAGTGCCTGTCACTCAGGTAACCACAAATCAGGGTGCCGGGGATAGCGGCGTATTCAAACGCAAAAAATGCCCAGCTGGAGGTATTAAAACTAAAGCCTTTGGATTCTTGCAGGTAAACGGGAGCCCAGTCGATAACGCCGTAGCGAACAAAGTAAATGCAGGCGTTAACGACAGCAAGAATCCATATCGGCGGGAGCTTCAGGCAGTGCTGGCAAAAGAGTCGAAAGGATTGCCTGAAAGACGACTGTTGATGTTTAATCGCACGTTCTTCAGCCAACTCGGCTGAATGTCGTGGTAGCCCGCACTGTTCCGGACTGTCTTTCAACATGAAATAACAACCAATGGCTATCACTATGGCAATGGAAGCTGGAAAGTAAAAAAGACTTTGCCAGTCACAAAACAGGGCGACTGCCAGTATCGCCAGAGGTCCCAGCAAACCGCATCCGACATTTTGCGACAGGCTCCATATACTCACAGCCGTCCCTCGCTCCTGACGCACAAACCAGTGAGCGATCAGTTTGGCGCTACACGGCCAGCCCGCCCCTTGCAGGCAGCCATTCAGGGCCATCAGGCAGACCATGACCATCAGCGGCAATTGCAAAATGGGCATAAAGCCTATAAACAGCGAGATGCATCCCGACAGAATCAGGCACAGCGGCATAAGCTTACGAACATCCAGCCGGTCGGCAAAGACTCCCATAACAAAGTTGCTGATGCCATAGCTCAGAGACAGAGCGCACAGAGCCATCCCCAGTTCGCTTTTACTGAATCCCTGACCAATAAGGTCGGGCATGGCGAGAACAAAGTTCTTCCGTACCAGATAATAAGCGGAGTAACCTAGGAATACGCCACCAATAACCTGCAGGCGTAATCTTGAGTAGCGTTCGTGTTGTACTCTTGAATACCCCTCAGGTACAACCGGGCTTTTAAAAAAAGACAGCATACTGCGTTTGATATCCAGATATGAGATAGAAAAAGACTGCTCAATGCCAGGGCGTTCAGGTTTGTGCCAAGTCGTTAAAACACCCTGACAGAGTAGCCGCTCAGGTCATTGCATTGCAGTTGATGTTTCCGTGGGTGGCATCTTTGAAATTAAACAACAGTGACCAGCTATTGCACGGTTTCACGAGAAAATGAACCATTTAAACTGGTAAACAATGTAGCACCGGTTTGGAATTTTGCTGGATTAATGTTGGCTGTTGGCTGTTGGCTGTTGGCTGTTGGCTGTTGGCTGTTGGTCAGGCACAAACAGCCAAAAGCCAAGAGCCAAGAGCAGCTATCCCTTTAGAATGGGCTTTCCTGCAAGAAAGTCGAAGACCGTTGGCAGCATATCATCGTAATGTTCAAAAGAATGACTGCCGCCTTTCTGGATAATCATCTGGGCATTGGCGTACTTTTCTACTGCTTTGTGGTAATCAAGGGTTTCGTCTCCCTCCTGAACCATTAGCAAAATGTCCTGAACATTATCGAGCCATAAGGTTTCAAGGGATTGCAGCGTGTTGACATGATCCTCGGTCAACTCCCATTCATCGCCAGTGTAAACATTGGTTTGCCTGCCCAGATAATCACGGAACAATTCGTAAGGGCGAACAGCAGGGTTGATCAGAACCAGGCGGGTGACAATATCCGGGTGGAGATAGATCAGGCGTTGCATCAGCCAGGTACCATAATAGCCACCCAGAGAGCTGCCAATAATATAAACGGGGCGCATGCCGTACTCGCGACGAATACGGTCAGACATTAACCGTCTTGCCTGCTCCGGATGGCTGGGTAAATCAGGTACCCACAAATCCATATCCAGTTTGTTTCGATGGATATGGCGGATGGTCTGTTGCGCCTTGATGGACCGGGATGAACTGTTTAATCCATGTAAATAAATCAGCAGAGGCGTTTTTGTCATTGTCAGTCCCGTGGTTATCCCATTCGCGTTATCAGGGTGTCCAGCAGTGGCTCTGGTTTATCGGCAACCGACAGTATATCGGGCAGAGGCTGTCTTACATAGCCTTCAACAATGGCATGGTCCATAAAGTTAAGCAGATGATCAAAATAACCACAGGCGTTCAGCAGACCGGAAGGCTTGTGGTGATAGTCAGTTTCCAGCAGCACAATGTACTCAAACAGTTCGTCCAGTGTGCCTGTTCCGCCCGGCAGTGCAATACAGCCGTCTGAAATATCACACAGTTTCCGTTTACGTTCACTCATGGAGTCAACAATGTGTATTTCAGTCAGTGAGTCGTGAGCTTTTTCCAGGTCAACCATCCGTTGTGGAATCACACCAACAACCCGACCGCCCAGTGATAAGGCATGGTTGGCGACACACCCCATTAAACCAATGTTTCCTCCGCCGTAAACCACCGTGATATCGCGCCTGACCATGGCTTCAACCAGGTCAAGAGCGGCGGCTTTATACTCCGGGCGACGGCCAGTTTTGGCTCCGCAGAAAATACTGATGCTGGTCATTGAATCTCCTTGATGTTCGTTAATCATCAAAAGACACGGAGAGAGATAGTATCAGGAGTATCTGAAGTTTGCTTCCCGAAGAATAATTAAAAAAATGGCCGCAAAACAGCGGCCATTCCAGATCAACAATGTATTTCTACAATAAGTGATCAGTCACGCAGGTGTACAAACCAGTTACTCAGACCCACCATAACACCGCCACCAATGATATTACCGATGGTTGCAGGAATCAGGTTCATGAAAACCATGTTGTGCAGGTTGATATTGCTGAAGTATTCAGCCGTGTAACCGGTGTTGGCCCAGAACTCAGGTGTTGCAACAGACTTGATGAGGTAGCCCATTGGCAGCAGGAACATATTGGCAACGGAGTGTTCGAAACCAGCGGCCAGGAAGCAGGCTACCGGCAGCATGCAGGCAAACATTTTACCCATGGCGTCCCGGGAGCTCAGGGTCATCCAGTAAGTCAGACACACAACCAGGTTACACAGTACACCCAGCAGCAGCGCCTCCACGAAACTGTGACCCATCTTGCCGTTGGCAATATACATGTAGTTAATGCCTAACTCACCATGCGCACCTTTGAACTGCCCAACGGCCATCAGCATGGCCACCATGAAGAAAGAACCAGCCATGTTACCGAAATAGACCAGCGTCCAGTTTTTGGCAATCTGACCAACACTGATACGACGGGTTGCACGACCCATCAGCAACAGCGTGTTACTGGTGAACAGCTCAGAACCGCACAGCACGACCATCATCAGACCCATACTGAATGACAGACCGCCAACCAGTTTCACCATGCCGTAGGGCAGATCACCGGCACCTGTGGTGACAACGGTATAAAACATGCCAGCCAGAGAGACGAAAAGACCCGACAGAATAGCCAGTACAAAAGTCACTTCCGGGTGTTTTTTGGTTTTACCAACGGCTGCGTCTTCAGCCAGACGGGCCATTTCGGACGGGGCGACAGCTCCAAACTGTGGCGCTTTACCAGTTTGCATAATAATGATTTTCCATGGGGATTGAAGTGTTGAGTCTGCTTGTGGATTATCGCGTCAGCACATCGACATCAAAGATGAAACTTTTCCATCAGGTGTTATCAGATGAAGTACCACAGCTAAAACACGAAAGTTTATCAATGGCTGCATTGCAGAGTCAGAAAGTGAATGTACGCCTTCTGCTGTGACAAGTACGTACATAGTAGTTGATCTTGAGCAGGTTTCAGGAGAGGATAAGTAGACGGCTTCCATTTTTCGTCAACACCGTCTTCAACCTGCGGAAAGCCTTCAGGAATAGCCGTTTAATTCCTGCTTATAAGGACCTGTTCGTGTCATAAAGCCCAGGGGGAAGGGTGATGCACCGTAGTCCATTAATTTTTTCTGCCATCTGTTTTCTGATCACTTCTGCTCATGCAGCCGATGGTGTATTGCCTGCTCAGGATGAACCAGACCAAACGACGCCCGCCAAGACCAGCACCTTCGACGTTCGGGCCTATCCAGATCATTTCTCTGAACTTAAAGTGGTTGAAAAGTATTCCAAAACACACTCTACAGGGCTTGTGATCGATTACTACCCCTTTGAACAAAGCGGCTTCAGGGTATCGGCCGGAGCTTACGGCAGTGATCAAAGTAAGACCACTGACTCCTATTCAGCCGTAGGCAATAAGACCTACCTGGGTGTTGGCTGGAAAAAATTACTGGACGACGCTAACCGCCTGGATGTCAGTGTTGAAGTGGGTGCGTTTTTTGGTGAAGAGAGTCAGGTAGAATCATCTTTGTCCGGAAGTTCCGGAAGCAATGATACTGGTGATCTGCCAGATAGCTTTGATGCTCTGGAATCTGCGGTGCACACCGTTAAGCCAGTGGTTAGTCTTGGCATTCATTATCGCTTTTAGCTTTTAGCTTTTAGCTTTCAGCGTTTAGCTTCTGGCTTCTGGCTTCTAGAAGCCAACAGCTAAAAGCGAAAAGCTGAGGGCGACAACCGCCACCCTCCTTTGAATCAGTCGCTCAATGCAGTTTAACATCAGCCATCTTTGGCTGCTTACTGGCTTTCTTCTCCTTTTCCTCTTTCCTCAAGGCAGTGATGTGCATGCCTTTCAGAACATTCAGGGCCTGACTTAACTGATAATCTTCTTCAGCCAGACTCTTTTCCTGTTTGGCTTCTTTCTTATCAGCGGCTTTGCCTTTCTTATCATTGCCATTGGTCAGGTGTCCCTGCAGGTTAGCTTCCTTATACTGCTCAGCGGATTCAATGGGTGTGACTTTGGCACGAGGCAGAACAATATCCGGCTTAATTCCTTCCGCCTGAATGGAGCGACCACTTGGGGTGTAATACAACGCAGTAGTCAGTTTCAGGCCCCGCTCAGGATCAGCGCTCAGTGGCAGTACGGTTTGGACAGAGCCTTTCCCGAACGTCTGTGTACCCAACAATACCGCACGATGGTGGTCCTGCAGCGCGCCAGCCACGATCTCGGAGGCAGAAGCTGAGCCGCCATTAATCAGTACGACCAGTGGAACACCGTTGGATGGATCGACACTGGACGCATTAAACTTCAGGTCTGAGTTAGGAATGCTGCCTTTCGTGTAGACGATCAACCCTTCTTTAATGAAACTGTCGACCACGCCAACGGCGGCCTGCAGAACCCCGCCAGGATTGTTACGCAAGTCCAGAACCAGACCTTTCAGCTTTCCATCTTTCTGGGCTTTTTTCAGCTTGCCCAGGTGAGCCACCAGCTCTTTGTCTGAGTCAGACTGGAACTGACTCAGGCGAATATAGCCGTAACCCTCTTCCAGCGTTTTGGAGCGAACACTCTTAACCTTGATGATGTCGCGTTTTACCGTAATTTCCAGTGGCTTGGGCTCACCGTCACGAACAATGGTCAGCTTGATCGGCTCACCGGGCTTGCCGCGCATACGGTCGACCGAGTCCATCAGGGTCATGCCTTTCACACTGGTGTCGTCGAGCTTTATGATCAGGTCGCCGGGCTGGATGCCCGCCTTCTGCGCGGGTGTGTCATCAATAGGGGAGATGACTTTGATGAAACCGTCTTCCATGCCCACCTCAATGCCCAGGCCGCCAAACTGGCCGGAGGTATTGACTTCCAGCTCTTTGAACTCATCGGGCTCCAGGTAACTGGAGTGGGGGTCAAGGCCCGATACCATACCCTTGATTGCATTTTCAAGCAGCGTTTTATCATCCACTTTTTCGACATACGCGGTTTTGATGCGCTGCATGACTTCAGTGAACGTTCGCAGTTCTTCCAGAGGCAATCTGCCTTTCTCGCTGGCGGCCCTGGCATCGTCTGAAGAGCCATCGTTTGTAGACTGGCTGGTTTCTTTAACAGGTTGTTCTTTTTCACCAACGGGTGCCGTCAAGCCAATGGGTGAGAAACCGGTTGATAAGGCCAGAATGCTGGCTAATAACAGCCGGTTAAGGCGAAAAGTCGTTGTCATGGATGCTCCTGCAAACCGTTATGAGAGTTCAAGTATAGGAGGCTGTCGTGAATACATGGCAAGGCTATCGCTCTGTACTCTTGCATCCCGATCAGCAGGGTGTTCACTCTATAGTCTATCGGTTGTCCGTAATGCATCTTCAACAGCCTTAACGGGTTTGCAGCCATCGTGAAGGGTTTTGCGGCTTACCCTTGTGGCGTATTTCAAAGTACAGCCCGGGTTGTTCCAGTCCGCCACTCTGCCCTGCAAGCGCCAGCGGCTCTCCTGCCAGAACGGTTTCACCTTCGGCTTTCAGCAGCCACTGATTGTGGGCGTACAGGGTCAGGTAGTCATCACCATGATCCAGAATGATCAGTTGACCGAAGCCTCTTAACCAGTTAGAGAAAATAACAGTGCCATCATGTACCGCATTCACCCGGGTGCCAGAGTCAACGGCAATTAAGACGCCTTCCCAGCTCATACCGGATTGCGGGCGTTTTTGCCGGTAGCCATAGAGGATTTCACCCTCGACCGGCCATTTCAGATCCCCCTGATCGCTGGTGATAGGCCGCTGTAAAGCGGCTTTTGCCGCCAGCTGTGACAGAATAGTTTCCAGCTGGTGCCGTTGCCGGTCGAGATTCTTCAGGCGCTGGTTACTGCTACCCTGCCGCTGACGTATCTGGCTAATCAGGCGCTGACGCTGACCCTGTACCCTCTTCAGGTCGTCACGTTGTTCTTGCAGGCTACTCTTTTGTTGGGAAAGGCTGGCGTTGACCTGTTCCTGCTCACGGGTGTTGTTATCAATTTCCCGGAGTGTGTTCTCAAAAGCAGTAATGGCATCGAGCTGCGCTTGTTGCAGATGCTTTAAATACGTCAGGTGACGTGAAATATCTTCCGGGCTTTCCTGGTTCAGTAACAGCTTTAACCGGTTGTCCCGGCTGGCAAGGTAGGCTGAGTGTACACTGCTGGCGATGTGTTTTTTTTCTTTATTTTTTCTCGCCGTCAGTTCCTGCTGACGGCGCTGGAGCTTTTTTACCTGTTGATTCCCTTCCTCCAGCTGATTTTCCAGACTGCGAATCGACTGGCGCAGCTTACTCATCTCCTGTTCAGATCGTTGTAACTTCTGTTCCGTTGAAGACCGCTCCCGGTTAAGTTTAGAAAGCAGACCTTTCAGGTGTTCAATGTCACTGTTTATAGTTTCCAGCTGGGCTTCGGTGGTCGCCTTGGTCGCTGCGTCCCCTGCGGCGCTGGCAATACTGCCAGGGCTGCTTATGGACAACAGTGCAACCAGCGACAACGCAAGTGCTGGCGGCGTGGCTGTTAGTTTCATCATCAAACGTCACAGGTTGTTTATTTAATACCTCAGTATGCCTTTAATTAAACCTGTAAAACAATGACAAAAGAGAGCCCGCCCGGAACTATGGAAATGAGGTCTTTCAGTAATGTCTGGCCTGACTACCCATTAGAACTCGTGCTGGCTGTAAATCCGCACTATTCGGCATCTTTTATCCATGGAAAAATAAAGACAGGCATGGAGGCTGCGAAAGTGGTGGCAGATCGATTCAATGTCCTGCATGGTTGGTGTGTAGTCAGACATCAAAGCTGTTGATCTGATATATTCCCGAACCTTTGGAGAGTTTATCTCCCGTTCCCTGAGCCAGGTTTCTTCGTCAGTTCCATCCAGCGTTCATGTTGCTGTTTCATAACTTTCTGTCGTTCAACCTCATTAACATCTCCTGCCCTCCTGATAACCTCGCTCACTTCGTCTGAGCTGCCTTCGTACAGTATTGCCCCTGTTCTGGAATTCTGTATTTCCTCCCATTCGCTGTTTTCGTAGGTTCTTACGATGTTAGTTCCATGATCTCTCTGCGTCAGAGGCTTGTCTCCGAGGGTTAAATCGAAACTTGCCCGGTCGATAAGGCCCTGATCTACAGGGCCGTCATTCAGTATTGAAACCATTGCGGCGAAGTCTTCGTCAGACATGGCGCTTATCACATTGGGCTCTATATGGCCAGACAGTCCCAGGCTTTCAAGTTGCCGAAGGCGTGCCTGAATGAGAGAATTCTGACCCATAAGGAGTTGTACGTGTCGAAGACTAAAACCCACATCGTTAGACAGCCGTTGTATAATTTCCCGATTATCACTTCCCTCACTCTGCTGAAGTCTCGGAAACTCATCAGGTTGACTGGACATCTGCTCCAGAATTTTGGCCAATCCGAAAAGATCATCCCGCACCTGAATCAATGCTTCCTGATTTTGATCAGCCCAAAGCCTGTCGTTCAACTCAGAGGCCAGATTCCCAAACAACATCAGGGTTCCGGTATTTATCTGAGAGTGGGCTTCTGGTGAATTGTTAAAATTTCTTATCAATTCATAGGCGACCTCACGAGCCTTCTGGGCAGAAACAGACTGCAGGCGTAACTTTGTTTCGCTGAAATATCTTTTGTAACGAAGTTGGTCATCAATACTGCCAAAGTACTCAATTATATCCGATAATTCGCACGCATTTCCGTGCAATCCGGACAGTTCTTCCTGTGTTAATGCGTTGCTCCAGTCAAGCCTGTCAACTGTTGAGAATAATTTCCTAATTGCCTCAGAGTGTCTATCTCTGCCAGTTTTCTGAACTCTGTTTTCTAAAATCATTAACTCAACATGGGTTGCAGCATCAACACGGGCAGGTCTTTCATTTTCTTCGTCATCTTTAATGGCCACGTCTATTCTTTTCAGGTCGACTGCTATTGACATAAGCTCTGCGTCTGTGCGCGTTTCCAGGTCTGTTGAGGACCGGATTACACGCTGAATATTCTCTTCACTCAGATAATCCTCTGACCGTGGTGGTTGTCGAAGCCTTAGTACCGGTAAAGTAGCGCTCTGCCGGTGTTCCAGATCGTCCCTTATGTCTTGAGCCAACCCACCGGAAACCGTTCGGCTACTCCCCCCTTCGGCCTGCCCGCCGCCTTGATCCGGTCTGGTTCTGAACATGTAGACAGTGACGCTCTGTTCAGGTACTAACAGCTCCTGATTGAAAAGTATGTCCTGTATCGCTGGTGGTAGTAATGGTCGGGAGCCCTGCTCACCCTTCCCTTTTTTTGTGTATTCCAGGGCACCTGATGCCAGAAGGGCATCGTGAAGCTGTTGATGTTTGCTGCCAGTAAATGGCTGGTCACTGTATGAATGGGACTCTTCTGTCAAAGCCGTATACTTTGTCGCTGAGGATGACTGATTCAAGTCGCATGTTTTGAGGGCTATCTTGACAGAGGAGTCAGTATTAACGGTATTCGTATAACACGCTGGTGTTGAGTTTTCGGTGGTCTCAATAGCAGGCTCGCCCGCGAGTGTATAACCCTCCTGTGCTATACACACAACGGTGTGTGACACTGAACGCTTATCATCATAACTGTCTGCCCGGACGGGCAGATCTATACAGGCCAGGGATATTTCAGCTGACAGTGATTCAGGTACCGAAACCGGCTCGGGTAATAAATTCAAAGTGTATAGAAAATCAACAGGATTCACCGACAGGTTACTGAGATCATAAACCGAACGGCTGAGGATATGGTCAGAGGACAAGGAGAGCGTTTCAAGCTGCCCGTACAAAGGCGTATTGGCAATAGCACATTTAAAATAAAATACTAACAGGGCTATGAAACAAGACTGCAAGCTGGCAATCATACTTTGTACTCTCACTTTACGGTTTAGAAGCTTGCCTGTCCTGGCGTATTGTTATGGCAGCAGATAAGACTGCCGCAATGTTATCTGAAGGGTAAATAACCCAAACGAGAGTAGTTCAATTGAGAGTGTTTTTCCTGTTTCAGCCTCTTCAAGTCAAAAGAGCACTCCCGCCGGGGGCGACGGGAGTAGTTCACAGAGGTAAGGCTTCAAGCCTCCCAGGCTTTAATCAGCGCCTTCTGAACCGGTACCGGTACGCAGTCATAATGAGAGAACTGCATGCTGTACTCACCATCACCGCCGGTCATGGATTTCAGGGTATTGCTGTAACCGGAAACATTGGCTAACGGTGCCCGGGCATGTACGGTGACTTTCATACCTCGCCCCGCATCAGTCCCTGTCACCATCCCCCGCTCACTGGCAAGGTGCCCGGTTACATCCCCCATGCTCTGGCTTGGAACCGTAATATCCATTTCAACAAAGGGTTCCAGCACCACCGGATCGGCTTTCCGGATCGCATCCAGAAAGGCTTTTTTGCCCGCAGCGACAAAAGCAATCTCTTTGGAGTCGACACTGTGGTGTTTGCCGTCGTAAACCACAACGCGAATATCCTGCATGGGATAACCGGCAATAGCACCGGACCGCATCACTTCCCGAACGCCTTTCTCCACAGCGGGAATGTACTGGGATGGAATAACGCCACCTACTACTTCGCTGGCAAACTCAAAACCACTGCCTCTGGGCAAGGGCTCGATGCGTAGGAAAACTTCACCAAACTGACCGGAGCCACCATTCTGCTTCTTGTGTCGATGATGTCCTTCAGCCTTGTTACGAATGGTTTCCCGGTAGGGAATACTGGGGACTGAAGTCGTTACTTCCAGACTATAGACCTTAGCCATCTTCTCAATGGACAGTTGCAGATGGGCTTCTCCCAGGCCGAGCAAAACAGTTTCGTTTTCCCGTTCCCGGTGTTCAATGGTCAGGCTGGGGTCTTCTGCCACCAGACGATGTAGAACTTCTGATAGCTTCTGTTCATCACCCCGATGGGCTGGAGAGATAGCCAGACTGGCCATAGAAGGTGGAAATTGCAGGTCTCGCAGATGGTGTTGATCTTCATCGTGGGAGTCGTGCAATACGCCGTTAAAATGCAGGCTGTCGATCTTGGCGACTGCACAGATATCCCCGGGGCAGGCTTCGCTGACTTCGGTTGTTTTACTGCCCTGTAGCTTTAACAGGTGGGCGACGCGAACCGGTTTCCGGATATCGCCCAGAAAAAGCAGGTCGCCACTGCGAATGGTTCCCTGATGCACGCGGAATACACCCATCCGGCCAATGTAAGGATCCATGGACACCTTGAACACATGGGCAACGGCATGTATATCAGGGTCAGGCACTACTGCGACAGGGGTTTCATTGTCTCCCTCCCCTTTTAAGAAAAGCGGCGGGTTGCCTTCAGAGGGCGTTGGCATCAGTTCACACAGGGTATGCAACAACTGTTCAATACCTGCCCCGGTTTCTGCGGAAGTGAAGCAGACAGGGATCAGATGATCTTCACGCAGAGCCTGTTCAAAAGGATCATGAAGCTGCTCCGGCTTTAAGCACTGTTCCTGCTCCAGATACAGTTCCATCAATTTTTCATCGACTTCCACCACCTGGTCAACCAGCTGGTCGTGGGCTTCTGTGACGGAGCTGAAAGCCGTGGGAGTGTCGTATTCCGGAGCAAAGTAGCAGTCAACCATACGACTTCCGTCTGCCGATGGCAGGTTAACGGGCAGGCACTGGCTGCCCAGCTGATCCTGAATGTCCAGTAACAGGGCTTCCAGTTCGATTTCAGGCAAGTCGCACTGGTTAATAACAATCAGGCCGCATTTTTTGCGTTCATGCATCTGTTCAAATGCCCGGCGGGTCACCGGTTCAATACCATTCCGGGCATTAATGACCAGCGCCACCGATTCAACCGCAGGCAGAATGCTCATAGCACGACCAAAGAAGTCAGGCGTTCCGGGAGTGTCGAGAAGGTTTACGTGGGTGTTTAAGTGATCAAACTGAAGAATACTGGTTTCGAGAGAGTGTCCGGCGGCTTTTTCCTGATCAGTAAAATCCGATACGGTGTTTCCCCTGCTGACATTGCCTTTCTGGTTGATGGCGCCGGAGGCGTGCAGCAGGGCTTCCGCAAGTGCCGTTTTCCCGCTCCCTGCGTGACCCAACAGAGCGATGTTACGAATATGGTCGTTGAATGCGGCCATCTTTTCTCCTCCCGGTCTCGATTAATAATTGTTGTTCTTGCCTTCGAGTATATGTGTGTGTGATGTCGTTTATTTTGTCCCTGATCAATGTCGTGTGTTTGAACGTGTTATGCTTTGGATAGATGTGTTGAACTCATATTGGGTATTGAATGTGTGTGAAGGGAGGGCTGATCAATGAGACTGACCTTTTTAGGTACTTCTGCTGGCGTCCCTACTCTGGAACGTAACGTGACAGCCCTGGCTCTGGCGCTGGATGAACAGAAGGAATGGTACCTGGTGGACTGCGGGGAAGGGACGCAGCACCGTTTAATGCGCAGTCGTTATACGCTCTCCGGTTTGAAAACGGTATTTATTACCCATGTTCACGGCGATCACATGTTTGGTTTGCCCGGATTGATCACAACAGCGAGCATGCAAAGACGCAAAGAGTTGCTGACCATTTGCGCCCCCGCCGGGGTGGAGAGTTTTGTGCGCCACGCCCTGCAATGTGCGGATGTCACAGAGCTGCCCTTTCCGCTGATATTCAAAGCAACTGACAGGGAAGACTTTGAATACCGTGATAACCATTTTTCTGTAACTTCCCACGAGTTGTCCCACCGGGTCCCCAGCTTTGCGTATCGTTTTGCAGAGAGCTGTCATCCTGGGGCACTGGATCAGGACCGGCTCCTTGCCCTGGGTATTCCCAGAGGGCCACTATGGGGTCAGTTGCAAAACGGTCTCCCGGTGACTCTCGAAGATGGCCGGATCATTGAGCCGGATCGGGTTCGCCAACCACCCCCACCTGCCCGGGTTGCTGTTATTGGTGGTGATAATGATCAGCCCGCTTTGCTTCATACCGCATTGCAGGGAGCGCAGTTAATGGTTCACGAAGCAACCTTTACGGAAGACGTTTTTCGCAAAGTCGGCCCGAAGTATATGCACAGCACCGCAAAGAGGGTCGCAGAAGCGGCAGAAGCGGCACAGGTTGACCATATCATTCTTACGCATTTCAGCGGTCGTTACCGACCTTCTCCCAAACCGGGAGAGTATGGGGTAGAGCTGTTGCGGGAAGAAGCGAAGCATTACTTTCATGGAACAGTCTGTCTGGCTGAGGACTGGGGCTGTTGGCAGTTATACCGGGACGGAAAGCTGGAGCAATTAAAAGATTGCTGAAACTTTACTTTTACTTAAGGAGCAACTTAACTTCAGCCCTCATTATCTGATGAAAAAAGTATACAGATGTTCCAATTTATAAATGGCTTTATCGCTATTGCCCTGATGGCTGTTTTTTTCCCCTCTACCCTGAATGCGAGTCGACTCCCGCTCTATCGTGGGGATGTTTTCATTATCATTGAAAAAAAATTATATCCTCATTTGGATAAAGAAAATTTAAGGAGCTGGATAGAACAACTGGAAAGTGAAGCCTGGTATACGAAAGTCCTGAAGCCTGAAACTAGCGAAACACTAACTGCAAGTAAATTAAAACAGTATATGGTTGAAAAGGGTGTCTACCTTCCCCCTAAATACCCTGCCAGGAGTAGGCGTAATGGTATTATTCTGATCGGCGACTTCCCCTACACCTCCATGAGTCTCAGTAGAAACAACGATCCAACTTCAGATCTCTGGTATATGGATACCAATAACGGGGCAAACCTTATCTTTGACCACCCTTATTCTTCGCCAAAATTAAACGTTAATGCTGGTTTTTCCTTTGATCCTCTAAGCGTGTGGGTAAGCCGCATTCAGTACATAGCGAAAGCGCCGCATCAAGACGAGGAAAGGGATATTGTAGAGGAGGGAAAGCATATCAATAATTATCTGAAGAAAAACGTTGCCTGTCGGTCTACTGGGTTTACTTCTCCTGATTGCCTGTCTGAAAATCAGTTCACAACTGAAAATTTCTGGGAATCAAAGGCTCTGATTAGTACTTCTGTTTCAAATAAAATAGCTGGGGAAGTCTTTCTCGATTCATTTGCTAAAGCTCAGAAAAACTGGAAAAAATGGCAGGATTATATTTTTAATGAGGGTTGGGAACATTGTTACAGTTTTTTAGGTGATATGTACCGTATCCATAACCAGACTCATTATCCGGCAACTACCGCCGCAACCCCGTCAGGAATTATACCATTCGACAAAATATTATTGTACGTACTTGCAATTCCTGCATTTGGGCTTGGAGTATTTGTCAGTACTTTGTATGGACTTGATTATCCATCTTCGCAGAAATATCTGGGGGCTGCCTGGGCTGTGTTGCTGGCTGCGTCTTTAGTTCCCCCGTACAACTGTTCTTACAACGATGATTACACACACAAAAGACATTACCTGCCCATACTTTTCGGTGATGGCACTTTACGTAAATTCTGATGAGTGGAGGAGATGTTCTCCACTCAATTAGTACTCAGTTTTTTAGTCAGGTGAACCACAGCGTCGGCAGAGTGCTGTTTAATCGTATTCTGAGGCATTCTCTTAAGCTGGAAATGGTATGCCTCTCCCTCCTCCTCCCGGTCTCGATTAATAATTGTTGTTCTTGCCTTCGAGTATATATGTGTGATGTCGTTTACTTTGTCCCTGATCACTGTCGTGCGTTTGAACGTGCTACGCTTTACTTTTACTTAGGGAGCAACTTAACTTCAGCGCTCATTATCTAACGAAAAAAGTATACAGATGTTCCAATTTATAAATGCATTTATCGCTATTGCCCTGATGGCTGCTTTTTTCCCCGCTACCCTGAATGCAAGTCGAATGCCGCTCTATGATGGGGATGTTTTCATTATCATTGAAAAAAATTTATACCCTCATTTGGATAATGATAATTTACGGAGATGGATAGAACAGCTGGAAAATGAAGGCTGGAAAACGAAAGTCCTGACGCCTGAAACTGACGAAACACGAACTGCAAACAGATTAAAAGAGTATATGGTTGAACGGGGTGTCTACCTTCACCCTGATCCCCTCTGGACAAGGCTTAATGGTGTTATTCTGATAGGCAATTTCCCCCACACCTACATTGATCTCCACACAAACAACCATTTAAAGTCAGATCTCTGGTATATGGATACCGACAGCGGGGCAAGACTTACCTTTAACCGATTTGTTCCGTCATCGACAATAAACGTTAATGCTGGTTTTTCCTTTGATCCTCTTAGCGTGTGGGTAAGCCGCATTCAGTACATAACGAAAGCACCATATCAAGGCGAGAAAAGGGATATCAAAGAGGAGGGAAAGCATATCAATAATTATCTGAAGAAAAATGTTGCCTGCCGGTCTAATAAGTTTATTGATTCTGACTGCCTGTCCGAAAATCAGTTCACAATTAAAAAATTCTGGGAATCAGAGGCTCTGATTAGTACTTCTGTTTCAAACAAAATAGCTGGGGAAGTCTTTCTCGATTCATTTGCTAAAGCTCAGAAAAACTGGAAAAAATGGCAGGATTATATTTTTAGTGAGGGTTGGGAGCATTGTTACAGCTATTGGGGTGATATGTACGATACCTATGACCGAACTATTCACCCGATTTGTGGCAGTTCATTCCCCGGCCCGATTCCACCGATGGATAAAATAATATTGTACTTCGTAAAGCTTCCAGCGTTGTTTATAGCTGCATCTTTGAGTGCCGTAGTTAGATGGAAGATACCATCTTCACGCGGATATGTAAGTCTTATATGGGCTTTGGCACTGGCTTATTCTTTAATTCCCCAGTACAACTGTCCTGACAAGGATTACACACACAAAAGACATTACCTGCCCATACTTTTCGGTGATGGCACTTTGCGTAACTTCTGATGAGTGGAGGAGATGTTCTCCACTCAATTCGTACTCAGTTTTTTAGTCAGGTGAACCACAGCGTCAGCAGAGTGCTGTTTAATCGTATTCTGAGGCACCCTCTTAAGCTGGAAATGATATGCCTCTCCCTCGTTAGCCATAAAATTATTCAAAACAGGAACGGAATCATAAATATCTTCGTGGGAGCCAATGACATGAATATCAATGACATCTGAAACTTTATTCTCACTCTGAAAGTCGCGCAATAAATTACGCAAGGCCGGGATCTGGTAAGTGATGATTTCTCTGACCAGTTGTTTTGCGCCATAATAGATCAGGGCGTGGTCCACAACATGCAACCAGCTGGCATTTTTTTTACGCTTATACAAATCCAGAGTACTGTCTCCTAGTTCATTATTTCGTTTGAATCCCTGAAAGTACTCAGTAATATCTCCAGCAGTCCTGTTCAAGTATAAATCCTGCATATCATTTCTGAACTCTGCGGCTTCAGCTCGTTCCCGTTCTTTACGGTCACATTCACTTCCAGAACATACCGGTGTTTTCGATAGAGCTCTTTTGGAATAGAAATGATCACCGACTATAAAGCCCAGCCCAAAGGAACTGCCTGATGGTAGTCTTTTATTTGTTCTCTGGTACTGATCATTGATGTATGAGTATCTGTGTATTGATTCCCACTTGCTGACGGGCTCAAAAGAAGAAGGCTCCGTCAGAAAAAGGATATCGTAAGTGGCTTTGAAGAGGGTCAGGTGTGGCCCCGGATCAACCTCCCTGGCAAGCTGCAGTACATAGTCCTGATCACCGCAGCCATAAATAGACTCTTTAGCAATGGTGAGACCATTGTCTGAAAAGATACTGATAATGTTTTCTTTCGCTTCATCTTCACGCTGACGGGTCTTATAAACAGGGTACTGGTATGGGTGAGTACCATTAATGGTTTCATAACCGGCTACAGCCATCACAAGGGAAAACTCAGCGTCTGGAGCCTTTAATTCCGGTTCGTTTAATGTGGATTGTGCCACCATTATTCTCTCGGTCAGCTTTCTTGCCAGTCCCGGAAATTCCAGCTCTGGGTGATCTGTTTTAGTGAGAGCGATATTACCGGCATAGCCTCTGAGCTCATTATCGCTGGCAAATTTAACACTCACCGAAGCCAGCGTTTCATGACGTCCATCTTCAATGACTTTTACCAGCACCATAAAGGCACTGCTGTTTTCGCTGTAAAGCAGATATTCGTATTTCTGGCCAGCTACTTTTTGACCAGCAATAGCCACGGAACTGGCCAACAGCAGAAATATGTACGAAAGTATTATTTTTTTGAAATCCATAGACTCACTCCACTCCGGCTTTTAAATAGACAAGAAGTAAAAAAAATAGTTCATTCGTACCAGACTGTCGGAAAACTTTTAATTCGGCTTATCGTGAGCCGTACACCTGTCAGTATTGACCACTGGGCCATTCGTGTTGCAGTCGTGCTACAATTGCCAGCTTTTGTGACAACCTCACTTGAAGTGGAAATTTAATGTCTGAATACACTAGCGTTGAAGCTCGCGTAAGCTACGGTATTGGCCGCCAGATGGGCGACCAGCTGTCCAGCAACCCAATTGAAGGCCTGTCCATTGATGCCGTTCTGGCGGGTCTGGCTGATTCCCTGAATGGTGCGCCAAGCGTGGTTGAAACTTCTGCCCTGCAGGAAGCGTTCAACGAAATGCACAAGCGCATTCAGGCTAAAGAAGCTGAGCAAGCTAAAGAGCTGTCTGCTGAAGGTGAGAAATTCCTGGCTGAAAACGCCCGGCGTGATGAAGTCACCGTGACCGATTCCGGTCTGCAATACGAAGTGCTGGTCGCTGGCGACGCCAATGCTGAAAAGCCTGGCCCAACGTCTACCGTGAAGACTCACTACCACGGCATGCTGCTGGACGGTACGGTGTTTGACAGCTCTGTTGATCGTGGTGAGCCCATCGAGTTCCCGGTTAATGGTGTGATTGCTGGCTGGACTGAAGCTCTGCAACTGATGACGGTTGGTTCCAAGTGGAAGCTGTTTATCCCTTACAACCTGGCTTACGGTGCTCAGGGTGCCGGTGGTGCTATTGGCCCATACGCGACTCTGGTCTTTGAAGTAGAGCTACTGGCTGTTTCCTGATCCGGAAGTAGCCACAGTTAAAAAAACCATTGTGTTGTGAAACGCAATGGTTTTTTTATTACAGGTTTTGGAAAAAGGTCATTGCCGACACATAGGACACTTATCAAATCCACTGCTGAGATAACTATTCCAGCAACTAGCACAGAACCAGTGCCTGCCGCATTTGGCGACCTTTATCGACCGCAATGACAGCTGGGCCAGACAAATAGGGCAAACTTCGGAGAAAGCGTATCGAATGGTCTTTGCCAATACCTCTCCCAACAGATGATGCACAATTTGCCTGAAAATGGCGACTGTAAAGGCATGGAAAAAACTGACGGTTTGAGTTTGAGCTGAACGAATCATTGCTTCATCAGTTAATACATCATTACTGTTATTAAACGGTTTTGTTAAAACATCAGCGACCCTGAATTGTTTGAAGCAAACGGCAAATGTATTATTGCCGTTCATATCGTTCATTTCCAGTCGTCGGGCTGTTATCTCTGTACCGACAAAATAGTGCTTTCCTTTAGTAAAAGAAGGCTCAAGATTCAGTTCATTGACCGATTCTTCTACACCGGCAAACACCTGATGTATCACTTCCTCAGAGAAAACACTTAACAATGAGACATTGTCTGCATCATATCTTTTACCACTCACACAGTTGGGTTCGAGAAACTGTATATTCGATAATGACTCGTCAAATTCTAAATTAACTGCTTTATGATCAGTTTTGTGACTGTTCTGGTATTTCACGACGGCATGGTATGTGCCATCCATGTCAACAACAGCAATCTTTAAAATATTCAACCCCGATTGTTCTGATAAATTGTGATAAGCATGGTGCTTAGACAACAAATTAGGGTTTAGCTCAAAAAACAGCAAATCTTCTTTATAATTCCAACTTAATTCTGGATTATATTCAGGTTCACCCCATTTTGTAATAAAATCGTACATAAGAACAATGGGCTTAGACCCCCAGATAGCGATCGCCAGAACATTGTTGCTTTTTGAATTAGCATTAGAATGCCATCCGTGGATGCCGTACTCCACAATAAACACCGCAATAAGAGACAGGTACTTTATTTCATATAATTCACCACCCGGTCTGTAGTAATCAAACACCCAATTGGCAGCTTCTTGCAGACCTCCTGCAATAGATGACAAATACCCTGGTACATTTCTATTATTTTCAGTCTGAAACTCACCTTCATCCCCCTCTGAGAATAACGTAACCGTTAACAGGAAAAGTAAAACCAGAAATGTCAGTACCTTGCGATTGATTAATAACATTAAGAGATGAGCCTCGTAGTAATTATTTTGATGCCGAGGCAATATAGCATCTCGCAGCTCACAGATTTTGCTGAACCCGGTAAACAGAAGAGCCTTTGAGACTCCCCTGTTGTACGAAGCCTGTCGCCTTAAGCCAGCAGAGACTTGCCTGTCATCTCTTCAGGCTGAGGGATTTCCATCAGACCCAGCAGTGTCGGTGCCAGGTCAGAAAGAATACCGTTGTTCAGCTTGATGTCTTTGGAACCAAAGTAGATCAAAGGCACTTCTTCACAGGTGTGAGCGGTGTGGATGCCGCCGGTTTCCGGATCAACCATCTGTTCAGCGTTACCGTGGTCGGCAGTAATCAGGCACTGACCGTCAACTTCTTTCAGGGCTTCCACCACCTTACCAATGGACTCATCAACCGCTTCCACGGCTCTAACGGCCGCTTCATAAACGCCGGTGTGGCCAACCATGTCGCAGTTAGCGAAGTTGCAGATAATCAGGTCGTGCTTGCCGCTCTTGATTTCAGCCACCAGTTTTTCGGTCACTTCCGGGGCTGACATTTCTGGCTGCAAATCGTAGGTAGCAACCTTTGGAGAGTCAACCAGTACACGGGTTTCACCTTTATAGGGGGTTTCACGGCCACCAGAAAAGAAGAACGTTACGTGGGCGTACTTTTCAGTTTCAGCAATACGCAGCTGGGTCTTGCCCAGTTTTTCCATGTACTCGCCCAGAGTGTTAGGCAGAGAGGATGGCGGGAACGCACAGACGGTGTCGATATCGCCAGCGTACTGGGTCAACATCACGAAGCCAGACAGCGCAGGCACTTTCTCACGCTGGAAACCTTCGAAGCCGGTTTCAACAAACGCACGGGTGATTTCACGGGCGCGGTCGGCACGGAAATTCATAAACATCAGGGCATCGCCGTCGTTTACTGTGGCAGCCGTTTCACCAACAACAGTGGCTTTAACAAATTCGTCATTCTCATCACGCTCGTAAGCGGCGTGCAAGCCTTCAACCGCATCTTTTGCCGTGAACTCAGCTTTGCCCAGAACCATCAGGTCATAAGCTTCCTGAACACGTTCCCAGCGGTTGTCACGGTCCATGGCGTAATAACGACCGATCAGGGAAGCGACACGGCCAAGACTTTTGTCTTTCAGCAGGGCGTCGGTTTTGGCCAGAGAATTTTCAGCGCTGCGAGGCGGTGTGTCACGGCCATCCAGGAAGGCGTGAACGTAAACTTCTTTAGCGCCACGCTGTTCGGCCAGTTCGATCATGGCATTGATGTGGTCTTCGTGGCTGTGTACGCCGCCCGGAGACATCAACCCCATGATGTGAACAGCCTTGCCTGCCGCCACTGCCTTGTCGATGGTGCTGACAAAGGCTTCATTAGTAAAGAAGTCGCCATCCAGAATGGATTTGGTGATGCGGGTGAAATCCTGATAAACCACCCGGCCAGCACCCAGGTTCATATGACCCACTTCCGAGTTACCCATCTGACCTTCTGGCAGGCCGACGTCCATACCGGAACCGGAGATCAGGCTGTTTGGGAATTCAGCCATCAGCTGATCAATGACCGGCGTTTTGGCGGCATGGATAGCATTGAACTCGGTCGCTTCACGGTGGCCATAGCCATCGAGAATGATCAGGGCTGTGGTTTTACGCTTATCTGTCATGGGGCAAACCTTGGCAGTATTGAAAAAGGTTCGCATTTTACCTGCTTTTGTAGGGGGTTTCAGCACTGTTTATCGATAAGCGGCAGGGTGATGAAAGGAGTTGATAGTGTATTGTTATTGCTGGAATTTAGCGATACATCCTGTTCCGTACTTCATGCTGGATGAACTTTTTTGTTCACTGCCGGTCTTTAGACACTATGAAAGCAATTGTTTAAGAAAAGGAAGTCTATATGGACGGAATAGCTAAATCACCTTCAGCAGTGACTGTCACAACCAGTACTTGTCAGGATTTGCAAGCGTTAATGCCAACAAAGGTAACAGAAGCTGTAGCTTTTGCGATGAATGTCAAAAAGGAGACTGCTGATGAGAGTGCTTCTGTGAGAAAACGCTCAGCAGATGCGTTGGTTAATCATGATCGCTGCATTCCCCCGACACCGGCTGAAACAGATAAACCCGCTCCCAAAATAAAGAAACCTAAATCATATGTGCTGATACCCCTATCAGCATTTGTACAAGAATCAACTCAGAGTAGGAGCGCGAGTGAGAGCGCGAGTGAGAGCGCGAGTGAGAGTGCGAGTGAGAGTGCGAGTGAGAGTGAACAGGAACAAGAGCCTGTCACGCAGCCATCCTGCATTGTAAGAGACGAGCCGTTATCTTCATCACTGGACAGTTTTCCAGAGTCAGATACCAATCCGTTTGATACCGCTTTTAAGGAAGCACAGTATGATGAAGCCGGGAAACTGAAAAATCCTGATAGTGTTGCGGGAGATCACCTGGAGGAACAGTACGGCCCCTTCCGTAAACCCCCTGAATTACAGAAGCGGGAGCAAGCCCTTTTGCGTTCAACCACCAGAATGTGATCCACGTTTGCCGCCCGATAACGCCACCTATTACAAAATCGGGTGTTCTGACGTTATAATCCCGCCTTTTCCGATTCAGAAAGACTGGTTAATTCATGGCTCAGCTACTCGAATTTATAGGTAATCACCCACTATTGGTGGGCTCCCTGGTGGCGCTGATTTCAGCGCTGGCGTTCACCGAAATGCGCAAGGGTGGTCACAATATCAGCTCACAGCAACTGACTCAGCTGGTCAACCAGCAGGGTGCAATTGTCGTGGATGTTCGTGAAAAGGCCGACTACAACAAAGGTCACATTGTCGACTCCATCAGCATGCCGTTTGCCAAGGTTAAAGACCGTGTGGCAGAACTGAACAAGCACAAAGACAAACCCATTGTCATTATTGACGCCCAGGGGCAACACGCTGGCATGGTGGGTAAACAATTTAAGGAAGCCGGTCTGCAACAGGTTCTGCGCCTGCGCGGTGGCCTGAGTACCTGGACTGCCGATGGTTTACCACTGGTCAAAAAGTAAAAGTGCTATTTGAGGTATAAAGGCATGAAGTCCGTCACCATTTATATTTCAGCCACCTGTCCGTTTTGCCAAAGAGCAATGCAACTGTTGGATAGTAAAGGGGTTAACTACCAGACTGTCAGCGTTGATGGCCGTCCTGATGTTCGTCAGGAAATGACTCAGAAAGCCGGGCGACACACAGTTCCTCAGATCTGGATCGGCGACACCCATGTGGGTGGTTGCGACGATCTGTTTGCACTGGAATCCGCTGATAAATTAAATGATTTGCTTGCTTGAGGCTTGAATTATTTTATGCCACCCCCATTGATGGGGGTAAGCGATTTTTAACGACTGTTTGCCAGCACTTATAAACAGGCTGAGCAGACATTCCAACCAAAGTAAGGAATTGATAATGGCTGAGAAACAGCAAGAGCAGCAGCCTCAGTTTGCACTGCAGCGTATCTATGTAAAGGACCTGTCCTTTGAATCCCCGAAATCTCCTGAGATATTTCAGGCTCAGTGGCAACCGGAAGTTAAGCTGGACCTGAACACCAGCAACCGTCAGCTGCATGAAGACATGTTCGAAGTGGTGCTGTCCCTGACCATCACCGTTGAAAACGGTCCGGAAGACAACCGTGAAACCGCATTCCTGGCTGAAGTTCAGCAGGCGGGTGTATTCCTGGTGAAAGGTCTGGCTGATGAAGAGCTGCACCGTACTCTCGGCGCGTTCTGCCCGAACATTCTGTTCCCTTACGCTCGTGAAACCATCGACAGCCTGGTTCTGCGTGGCAGCTTCCCTCCGCTGATGCTGGCACCTGTAAACTTCGACGCCCTGTACATGCAGGCGCGCGAACAGGCTGAACAGAAAGAAACCACTACGGTTAACTGATTCTGCTCAGTTCAACAGGTTTCAAAGACTTGCTGTGTAGATGCAAAAAACGGCTACCTTTCGGGTGAGCCGTTTTTTTTACCAAATATATCCGGCTATTGGCTATTGGCTATTGGCTGCTCATACAGCCATCAACCAATAGCTAACAGCTAACAGCTAACAGCTAACAGCTAACAGCTAACAGCAATATACTCTTTATTAAATGACACACCATCCACATGTTCCATATAGCACTCTTTGAACCTCGAATAGCCCAGAATACCGGCAACATTATCCGGCTGGTTTCCAATAATGGCTGTCAGCTGCACCTGATTGAACCACTGGGTTTCGACCTTGAAGAGAAAAAGCTCAGACGTGCCGGACTGGATTATCGTGATATGGAGCGCATTACCCTGCACAGGGATTTTGATGCGTTTGCTAAAGCGATGGGCGAACGCCGTATTCTGGCGATCACTACAAAAGGAAAACGGCACTACCATCAGGTGGATTACCAGCCCGGCGATGTCTTGCTGTTTGGTGCCGAAACTCACGGTTTGACTGACGAGGTCAGAGCCAGGCTGAAACAGGACAACATGTTACGTATCCCCATGTGTCCGGATAACCGCAGTTTAAACCTTTCCAACTCAGTGGCAATTGTCAGTTATGAGGCCTGGCGTCAGCAGGGCTTTGAGGGTGGTTTGTAACTGTAATTATTTTATTAATAATTATTCAATCACTTGGTGTGTCCTATACTCTCCCGGTATTTGTCGATAGATGTCGGGAGCTTATGTCTGATCAAAGTCTTGAATCGCCCGTTGGCGAACCGGATGCCCAGCTGCGCTGGACAACAAAAGATACAGGCTGGATGTTCAGCCATGTTGGCACCGGTATTGGTGCCGGTCTGCTGTATCTTCCCATTAATGCAGGCATCGGCGGCTTCTGGCCCTTACTGTTGATGGCTCTGGTCAGCGGGCCTATGGTGTACTTTACCCATCGTACCCTGACCCGGTTCTGCCTGGCTTCCAGACACCCCGGCAATGATTTTTCAACGCACGTTGAAGATACTTTCGGCTCATCCGTCGCAAAATGGTTGATGCTGGTTTGTTTCTTATCGATGTTCCCGGTCTTGTTGCTCTATACCATCGGTATCAGCAATGTGACAATCAGCTTTTTAGTCAATCAGCTGAACTGGGCAGAACCTTCACGTCCTCTGGTTGTGTTGCTTCTGGTGGCTGTCATGGTTGGGGTCTTTCTGGGAACTGAGCAAAGACTGTTGAATCTGTTCCGGAGAATGGTGCTTCCATTAACCATTGTGCTGCTTGGTATCGCACTTTATCTCATTCCACAGTGGCGAATAGATTATTTGATGCAGCCGGTTTCTGTACAAAAGGGCGCAGAAACCTTTCTACTGGCCCTGCCGGTACTGGTGTTTTCTTTTTATCACGCCCCGGTTTGCTCTACTTTTGCCCGGTCTTACCGGCAGGAAAACCCTGACCTTCACGCCTGTATTCGCAAGACAGACAGTATTCACAGACGCAGTGCAATGATACTCCTGATCATTACCCTGTTTTTTGTTTTTTCCTGTGTCATGGCACTGACACCGGAACAGCTGGCACAGGCAAAGGCAGATAACCTTCCAACGCTTTCTATTCTGGCTAATCAGCCAGGTAACCGGTTCTTTTCAACGATCACGCCAATGATTGCCTTTGTTGCAATTATGACTTCGTTCTTTGGCTTTTTTCTGGGTGTGATAGAGCTAATGAATGGCCTGTTAAGCCAGGGAGTCCGATCTTTCCGTCCCGGCAAGGTGGTATCAGCAGGCCATGTTCACAGAATCAGCCTGTTTATCATCGCCTTAAGCTGCTGCGTGGCTGGTGTGGGGAACTGGAGTGTTCTCGGTATTATGGAAGCCATTGTCGCTCCAATGATGGCCGTTATTATCTTCTTTCTGCCGATTGCGGGCCTGTACCGGGTTACGAAACTTCAGCAGTATCGCAAGCCTGTTCAGGATGTATTTGCTCTCGTGGTTGGTGCAATGGTAATCGCTGGTTTTGTTATTTCGCAGTTGCTTTAAAGCCCCTGTCTGTTCAGAGGGTTTTGCAGAAGGTCTGAGCATCAAAAAAAGCCTATAGGCCTTAATTCAGGTGTAAATATGAATACGATAACAACATAAACCTGATTAGATTAAATATTAAGATAGCTCCTACTGAGTACCTGTGTGACTGCTCCCCCACCCTATCGGGTGAGGCTTCTGATTTCTTAGGCAGCAACCGACAGTCTGCCGGATTTACGCAAGCCTCCATCAGCAGAAACGGACAGTCCTTCCGCCTTTAATTTCAATATGCCTTGCTTCTTGATATTGCGAGCTGCATTAATATCCCGGTCATGGATAGCACCACAGCTACACTCCCATGATCGGATTCTCAATGGCATTTTTTCCTGTTTCAAATCGCAGAATGAGCAAATTTTAGAGGATGCAAACCACTGGTCTATCTTCACCAGATGTTTACCTTCCTGCTTTGCCTTGTATTCGAGTTTGGTTATCAGTGAGTGCCAGCCAGCATCAGCAATAGAACGAGCAAGACGCTTGTTCTTGAGCATGTTTTTAACTTTCAGTGTCTCCACAATCACCGCTTGGTTTTCGTCGATGAGTTGTTTTGATAGCTTATGCTGAAAATCATTACGGGCAAAGGCTACACGCTCATGCGCCTTTGCCACCAATAAACGGGCTTTGTGCCTACCTTTTGAGCCTTTCTTGCAGCGAGATAGAGCCTGTTGTTTTCTTTTCAGGTTACGTTGTGCTTTTTTCAGAAAGCGAGGATTGCCAGTCTTATGGCCGGTACTGGTGATAGCCAGATCAGTAATCCCCATATCAACACCGACAACCTGATTAGCTTCAAGATTATCAATCTGTTTTGGTTGTTCCTGGGTATCATCAGCCAATATGGAGGCAAAATACTTGCCGGTTAGCGTTCTGCTCAGGGTGATAGACTTCACCTTACCCACTATTTCACGATGCACTTTAGCCCTTATGGGCTTGCACTTGGGGATTTTTATCCAGTTATCGCCCACAGAGACAGACGTACAATGGTAGCTACTTTGCTTGCCATGCTTTTTCTTGAAGCGAGGAAATCTTGCCTGCAATTTGGGATTGAAAAAGTTTTGAAAGGCCGTATCCAGATTGATAGTGGCCTGTTGCAGTGCAATAGAGTCAGCGTTTTTCAGCCATGAGTACTTTCGGCTTTTCTTGGCTTTTGCCAGCAAGGGCTTCAGGTGTTTTTTGGGAGAAAGGCTCTGCCCACGAGCCTTGTAATAATGAACCTTAATAGCCAGGGCCTTGTTCCATACGAACCGCACAGCATCAAACTGACGGTCGAGAAATTCCGCCTGCTCTGATGTTGGATAGATTCGTACTTTGGTGGCTCTCAGCATGGAACGTTATTTCAGTGCTCATTAATATAAAGTTTATATTATAGGTATTTGAAAGAGGTTTTCAAGTGAGCGCACACAATAAAGATTTGCTTAGGGGAACGGAAGGTTAGAATATACCGCTGTTGGCTATTAGCTTTTGGTGGTTGGCTGTCTGAGCAGCTAATAGCCAACCGCCAAAAGCCCGGTAAGACATTGAATGCTGCGCCCCTTAAAGGGTATCTTCGCAAACGACATAGCGTTACCAAGCTGGTTGTTCATTTGGTGTTCACGACAAAGTACAGGCGAAAGCTTTTTGATGGCTATATGATCAAGCAGTTACGGGAGTCGTTCGAGAGTGCATGTGAAAAACTGGAATGCCAGTTACTTGAAATGGATGGCGAAAAAGATCACGTACACCTGTTGGTGGCCTACCCACCAAAACTGGCTATCAGTGTCATGGTAAATAATCTCAAATCAACATCATCAAGACGGTTGCGAATGCTGAATACCCACCTTACTGCTCAGAGCAAAGCAGGCTTAATGTGGTCAAGGTCTTACTTTGCTTGCAGTGCTGGCGGTGCAACTATCGAGACTCTGAAGGACTACGTTAATAGCCAGAGTACACCAGATTGATGGCGGAAGGCTCTGCGCCTTCCCGTCTTATATCCCCGCCCGCATTGGGCGAGGGTTTACGACGATTTTGCTAACGGCACAAGCATTGACGATCAGGATTCACGGTGGCAAGAGTCATTGCATAACTGTCTTTTTCTGTTCTTTGACGGAATAAACCACTGGTTTACAGGAAGTTTGGCAATTCTAGCCATAACCACCCCACACAGTAATTTAAGGTAATCGCCGGAATTCATAGAATAAAAGTACACCTGAAGTATTCAGCTCCGGTTGTCTGGTGAGGTTCCCCCGGGTATTACAGCAGGTAAATTCTGACTTTTGGTCTACGTTAATCTCAGTAAAAGCCAGATCAGGGAACATGTGAAGCGGCGTAAGATCAGTGGCGGGACGCGAAATGATGCCGGGTGGCAATGTCGCGACACCTTTGCCAGCCTGAAGAAAACGTGTCGCCAGCATGGTCTTTCATTTTGGGATTATCCGACAGACAGGTTAAACGGCACCGGTTCGTTTCCGAGACTGGCGGATGTTATTGAATACGCTTCTTGCTGGCTTCCATGTGGTCAATGTAGGGGTTATTGAGTAATTACAGCGAAGGGGACTTTGACCGGGTCAGGCACAACCGTAGCACTGGTGGAGACATCTGAAAAAAGCATGAGTGAAATATAGTCTGTCAGGAAAAACAATTCCTCCAAGGCTATGGTTTCACCGAATATTTACTGAGATGATCGAGGTTGCTGAATAACACTCTGTTTTTTCAACAGAATAGCCCAAACCCAACTTAAATTATCTCTATTCAGATGCCTGTAAGGCACTTCTATGACATCGAGGCCTACCTTTTTGTATGTCTCAACCTTCAGGATCGTCTTTCCTGTTTTTGATAATGACTCCTGGTCCGTAAAATGATGTGGCCCCTGAATTTCAATACCTAATCGATAGGGATTACCTATAAAAAAATCAAGCGGAGGTAAATTTTCAAAAGCCTGTTCCTCTGAGAACTCTATATTGGGAAATTTATTAGTCAATTTGGTTTTAAAGTCATTCTGTAATTGGGAGGAACGAGTTTCGTATTTTGGATTAAAAAATGGTTCTTGCTCAAGCCATATCCCAGCTATTGTTAACAGTGATTCCAATTGCTCATCATTTTTTTGTTGTGCCAAAGTTTGATACCAGGATTTCACCAGCAATATTAACTGGTTATTAATTGAAACCTTTCTGGCCATAAATACCATAAAACTCCAAAGCAGCTGAGTTTGTGATAATACTGAATATTGTTTATCAAAAGAGAAGCTATTTAATACGCCCTCAATTGTTTGAGGCTCAATAAATTCTCCCAAAAAAGCTATTGACCACAGCAGGTTAGCGACTTCCTGAGGATTAAACCCGGCCTGAGGGCTCGCTCCCTCTGCCATCTGTACCACCTGCGGCAACAATGCCGTCACCACCCTGTGAATCTGCTGCATTTCGAGTCCATTCTCCACCAGTTTCGCCAGCGCCCACAGCAGGTTGGAGACCCCTTGAGAAGTGAACCCGGTCTGAGAGCTCGTTCCCTCTGCCATCTGTACCATCTGCGGCAACAGTGCCGCCACCGCCCTGTGAGCCTGCTGCATTTTGAGTCCATCCTCCATCAGTTTCGCCAGTGCCCACAGCAGGTTGGCGACGTCCTGTGGATTAAACTCGGCCTGGGGGCTCGCTCCTTCTGCCACCTGTACCACCTGCGGCAACAGTGCCGTCACCGCCCTGTGAGCCTGCTGCATTTCGAGCCCGTTCTCCATCAGTTTCGCCAGCGCCCACAGCAGGTTGGCGACTTCCTGAGGATTAAACCCGGCCCGGAGGCTTTTTCCCTCTGCTATCTGTACCACCTGCGTCAACAGTGCCGTCACCGCCCTGTGGGCCTGCTGCATTCCGAGCCCGTTCTCCATCAGTTTCGCCAGCGCCCACAGCAGGTTGGAGATCCCTTGAGAAGTGAACCCGGCATGAGAGCTCGTTCCCTCTGCTATCTGTGCCACCCGCGACAACAGTGCCTTCATCGCCTTGTGAGCCTGTTGCATTTCGAGTCCGTTCTCCACCAGTTTCGCCAGCGCCCACATCAGGTTGGAGACCCCTTGAGAATTGAACCCGGCCTCGGGGCTCGTTTCCTCTACTACCTCCCTGCTGCTCTGCTCTACCACCTGTACCACAAGTGGCAACAGCGCCGTCACCGCACTGTTGGCTTGTCGCATCCTGAGTCCGTTCTCCACCAGTTTCCCCAGCGCCCACAGCACGTTGGAGACCCCTTGAGAGCTGAACCCGTCCCGGGGACTCGTTTCCTCTGCTATCTGTGCCACCCGCAACAACAGTGCCGTCACCGCCCTGTGAGCCTGCTGTATTTCGAGTCCGTTCTCCATGAGTTTCGTCAGCGCCCACAGCAGGCTGGCAACGTGTTGTGGAATAAACCCATCTTGGCAACTCGCTCCCTCTGCCACCTGCACCACCTGCGGCAACAGCGCCGTCACCGCACTGTTGGCCTGTTGCATCCTGAGTCCGTTCTCCACCAGTTTCGCCAGCGCCCACAGCAGGTTGGCGACTTCCTGAGGATTAAACCCGGCCTGGGGGCTCGCTCCTTCTGCCATCTGCACCAACAGCGGCAACAGCTCCGTCACCGCACTGTTGGCCTGTTGCATTTCGAGTCCCTTCTCCACTAGTTTCCCCAGCGCCCACAGCACGTTGGAGACCCCTTGAGAGCTGAACCCGTCCCGGGGACTCGTTTCCTCTGCCGCCTGCGGCAACTGCGCCCTGCTGGCCTGCTCTGTTACCTGCACCTCTGAGCTGTTTTTTTCGTGCTTTTTCTTTGACTGCTCCGCCATCTGCACCACCTGCGGCAACAGCGCCGTCACCGCACTGCGGGTCTGTTGTATTTCGAGCCCCTTCTCCACCAGTTTCGCCAGCGCCCACACCAGACTGGAGAGCCCTTGACTCTTAAAGTTCGTGACTTGAGCCACTCGAATCAGCAAAGCTTTAGTTAAGGCGTTAATCTCCCCTGCTAAACCCCTATCGCTTACGAATGGGTAGAGCAACTGGCTTGACGTCAAGCTGTGTACACAGATGCTGACGCTCTTGCCACTAAACCGACTGGAAGAAATAACCTCTGCTAAATGAGTGACAAAAGGTTGTAATTGTTTTTTCTCTTCCAATGTCAGGGGAAACCCTCGTTCCTTAGTGGCTAACTTGATCCGGTGGCAAAAGTATCCATGATCTTTACCGTTGTATCTTTTCTTAAATCTTTTTGCCGCTTCCAGATCGCCTGTTTTAAACTCCTTCACCAGGCTCGCTATTGTTTCAGCTGCCCTGGTGTCCGGAGCCTTCTCTGGCATCTTCCTTGTCCCGGTGGCTCCCGCTCTTGGTTGAGGCTTGACATAAGCGACAGGCCTTTGACCTGGTTTACTGCCTGGTCTTTTTCTGTCTGGGTTGCCCCCTCTTCCTCCGGTAGCCTGTTTTATCTTTCCTCCCCCGCCTGCTCTCCCACGGCCACTGCCTTGTCGTCCTGCTGGCTTGCTCTTTCTCGTATAGAGCCATATATGCCAGCCACCGCCCGCCGGAAGCGGGGGGTCGAAAACCTCCGGGTAGAATCGGTGCATCAGGCTTTCAAATAACCCGGACAGCATCAGCCAGTACTCTTGCTGGCTGATGCTGTAGCGATTGCCCTGAGAATCATACCAGTAGTAAATAACCTGCCCCTGCTGATCAGTGGTTTGATAGAACCACCCGGGAAGCACACCGGCGCGTTGAACCAGCCTCAGGAAGTTATCCGGTACTCTGGCCTGAGAGAAGTCAAGGGTGATTTTCTGCGAATGACTCTCCCAGCCCAGACAGAGTTCATCGTCACAGGGCAATGGATACAGGCTGGCGCCTGCCTTCGTGAAAGGAAGGTCACAGGGAACGGGGAAAAACAGGGGAGCAGGCTCCCCGTCAACCACTTCGGGGTCATGGCTTACAACCAGGCCACAGGCATCGGCTGGCAGGGAGCGACAATTGTAAGGCAGTGGATTGATTGTGTGGGTGGCAGGCTCAAGGCAGAGCAGGGTTTCAGCCGAACCGGCCTCAGGGGTCGGCATGGCCGACACCATTTCAGGGTGGGCCTTCTGACCGGTGAGGTGGCTATCTCCAAACCCGAAATAGCCCGCAAACGGCCAATCGACCTGCCCGGAAGCAGACCCGCTATGACCCGCCATCATCCAGGTCACAATAGCCAGGGAACTGACCTCAGGCTTGTCGAAATTACCAATACCCAGAGCCTGCGAGACAGGCAGGTAAGGTTCAAACAAGGGATCATGTCCGTGGCATAATGGCAACAGCAACAGGAAAGCCAGAAAAAAAAAGAGTCTGGTCATGCTGGTAAATCTCTCTTCAATAAACTCAGGGCTGTTTGCCGAGGGAGTGTTCCCTTTCTGTGACGATTCTGGTTCTTTTTGCGACCAGTCAAGTGGCTGCTTAAGCCAGGCGTTCTGTTGCTGGAGTTGAGCAAGATACTCCAGAACTTTTTGGCCTGGATAGCCATGCTGGGCATTGGTCACCGGGGAGGGGAAATTCATGGCATGGAAGGATAGTCAACAGGCGCCTGACAACCAGCACTTTTTGAGAAATTACCCTTGGCAACTCGACCTCCAAGGCTATGGGTTCACCGAATATTTACTGAGATGATCGAGGTTGCTGAATCACACTCTGTTTTTTCAACAAAATAGCCCAAACCCAACTTAAATCATTTCTATCCAGATGCCTGTAAGGCACTTCTATGACATCGAGGTCTACCTTTTTGTATGTCTCAACTTTCAGGATCGTCTTTCCTGTTTTTGATAATGACTCCTGGTCCGTATAATGATGTGGCCCCTGAATTTCAATACCTAATCGATAGGGATTACCTATAAAAAAATCAAGCGGAGGTAAATTTTCAAAAGACTGTTCCTCTGAGAACTCTATATTGGGAAATTTATTAGTCAATTTGGTTTTAAAGTCATTCTGTAATTGGGAGGAACGAGTTTCGTATTTCGGATTAAAAAATGGTTCTTGCTCAAGCCATATCCCGGCTATTGTTAACAGTGATTCCAATTGCTCATCATTTTTTTGTTGTGCCAAAGTTTGATACCAGGATTTCACCAGCAATATTAACTGGTTATTAATTGAAACCTTTCTGGCCATAAATACCATAAAACTCCAAAGCAGCTGAGTTTGTGATAATACTGAATATTGTTTATCAAAAGAGAAGCTATTTAATACGCCCTCAATTGTTTGAGGCTCAATAAATTCTCCCAGGAAAGCTATTGACCAAAGTATGTTGGCTATATCCTGAGAGTTAAACTTGACTTGGGGGCTCGTTCCCTCTGCCATCTGTACCACCTGCGACAACAATGCCGTCACCGCCCTGTGAATCTGATGCATTTCGAGTCCGTTCTCCACCAGTTTTGCCAGCGCCCACAGCAGGTTGGCGACCCCTTGAGAACTGAACTCAGCCTGGGGGCTCGCTCCTTCTGCCACCTGCACCACCTGCGGCAACAGTGCCATCACCGCCCTGTGAGCCTGCTGCATTTCGAGCCCGTTCTCCATCAGTTTCGCCAGCGCCCACAGCAGGTTGGCGACCCCCTGAGAAGTGAACCTGACCCGAGGGCTCGTTCCCTCTGCCATCTGTACCACCTGCGGCAATAGTCCCGTCACCGCCCTGTGAGCCTGCTGCATTTCGAGCCCGTTCTCCATCAGTTTCGCCAGCGCCCACAGCAGGTTGGAGATCCCTTGAGAAGTGAACCCGGCATGAAAGTTCGTTCCCTCTGCCATCTGTACCACCTGCGTCAACAGTGCCGTCACCGCCCTGTTGGTCTGCGGCATTTCGAGTCCGTTCTCCATCAGTTTCGCCAGTGCCCACAGCAGGTTGGCGACTTCCTGAGGATTAAACTCGGCCTGGGGGCTCGCTCCTTCTGCCACCTGTACCACCTGCGGCAACAGTGCCGTCACCGCCCTGTGAGCCTGCTGCATTCCGAGCCCGTTCTCCATCAGTTTCGCCAGTGCCCACAGCAGGTTGGCGACTTCCTGAGAATTAAACCCGGCCCGGTGGTTCCTTCCATCTGCTATCTGTACCACCTGCGTCAACAGTGCCGTCACCACCCTGTGAGCCTGCTGCATTCCAAGCCCGTTCTCCATCAGTTTCGCCAGCGCCCACAGCAGGTTGGAGAACCCTTGAGAAGTGAACCCGGCATGAGAGCTCGTTCCCTCTGCTATCTGTGCCACCCACGACAACAGCGCCGTCACCGCCCTGTTGGCCCGCTGCATTTCGAGTCCGTTCTCCACCAGTTTCGCCAGCACCCATAGCAGGTTGGCAACGTGTTGTGGAACAAACCCGGCCCGGAGGCTCGTTCCCTCTGACATCTGTACCACCTGCGGCAACAGTGCCATCACCGCCCTTTGGGCCTGCTGCATTTCGAGTCCGTTCTCCACCAGTTTTGCCAGCGCCCACAGCAGGTTGGTGACCCCTTGAGAATTGAACCCGGCCTCGGGGCTCGTTTCCTCTACTACCTCCCTGCTGCTCTGCTCTACCACCTGCACCACCAGTGGCAACAGCGCCGTCACCGCACTGTTGGCCTGTCGCATCCTGAGTCCGCTCTCCACCAGTTTCCCCAGCGCCCACAGCACGTTGGAGACCCCTTGAGAGCTGAACCCGGCCTCGGGGCTCGTTCCTTCTGCCATCTGCACCACCAGCGGCAACAGTTCCGTCACCGCACTGTTGACCTGTTGCATTTCGAGTCCCTTCTCCACCAGTTTCGCCAGCGCCCACAGCACGTTGGAGACCCCTTGAGAGCTGAACCCGTCCCGGGGGCTCGTTTCCTCTGCCGCCTGCGGCAACTGCGCCCTGCTGGCCTGCTCTGTTACCTGCACCTCTGAGCTGTTTTTTTCGTGCTTTTTCTTTGACTGCTCCGCCACCTGCACCACCTGCGGCAACAATGCCGTCACCGCACTGTGGGTCTGTTGCACTTCGAGTCCCTTTTCCACCAGTTTCCCCAGCGCCCACAGCAGGTTAGAGACTCCTTGACTCTCAAGGTCCGTGACTTGAGCCACTCGAATCAGCAAGGCTTTAGTTAAGGTGTCAATCTCCCCTGCTAAACCCCCATCGCTTACGAATGGGTAGAGCAACTGGCTTGACATCAAGCTGTGTACACAGGTACTGACGCTCTTGCCACTAAACTGACTGGATAAAATAACCTCTGTTAAATGAGTGACAAAAGGTTGTAATTGTTTTTTCTCTTCCAGTGTCAGGGAAAAACCTCGTTTTCTGGTGGCTAACTTGATCTGGTTGCAAAAGTAGCTATGATCTTTACCGTTGTATTTTTTCTTAAACCTTTTTGCTGCCGCTTCCAGATCGCCTGTTTTAAACTCCTTCACCAGGCTCGCTATTGTTTCAGCTGCCCTGGTGTCCGGAGCCTTCTCTGGCATCTTCCTTGTCCCGGTGGCTCCCGCTCTTGGTTGAGGCTTGACATAAGCGACAGGCCTTTGACCTGGTTTACTGCCTGATCTTTTTCTGTCTGGGTTGCCCCCTCTTCCTCCGGCAGCCAGTTGTATCTTTCCTCTCCCTCCTGCTCTCCCACGGCCACTGCCTTGTCGTCCTGCTGGCTTGCTCTTTCTCGTATAGAGCCATATATGCCAGCCACCGCCCGCCGGAAGCGGGGGGTCGAAAAACTCAGGGTAGAATCGGTGCATCAGGCTTTCAAATAACCCGGACAGCATCAGCCGGTACTCTTGCTGGCTGATGCTGTAGCGATTGCCCTGAGAATCATACCAGTAGTAAATAACCTGCCCCTGCTGATCAGTGGTTTGATAGAACCACCCGGGAAGCACACCGGCGCGTCGAACCAGCCTCAGGAAATTATCCGGTACTCTGGCCTGAGAGAAGTCAAGGGTGATTTTCTGCGAATGACTCTCCCAGCCCAGACAGAGTTCATCGTCACAGGGCAATGGATACAGGCTGGCGCCTGCCTTCGTGAAAGGAAGGTCACAGGGAACGGGGAAAAACAGGGGAGCAGGCTCCCCGTCAACCACTTCGGGGTCATGGCTTACAACCAGGCCACAGGCATCGGCTGGCAGGGAGCGACAATTGTAAGGCAGTGGATTAATTGTGTGGGTGGCAGGCTCAAGGCAGAGCAGGGTTTCAACCGAACCGGCCTCAGGGGTCGGCATGGCCGACACCATTTCAGGGTGGGCCTTCTGACCGGTGAAGCGACTATCTCCAAACCCGAAATAGCCTGCAAACGGCCAATCGACCTGCCCGGAAGCAGACCCCCTATGACCCGCCATCATCCAGGTCATAATAGCCAGGGAACTGACCTCAGGTTTGTCGAAATTACCAATACCCAGAGCCTGCGGGACAGGCAGGTAAGGTTCGAACAAGGGATCATGTCCGTGGCATAATGGCAACAGCAACAGGAAAGCCAGAAAAAAAAAGAGTCTGGTCATGCTGGTAAATCTCTCTTCAATAAACTCAGGGCTGTTTGGCGAGGGAGTGTTCCCTTTCTGTGACGATTCTGGTTCTTTTTGCGACCAGTCAAGTGGCTGCTTAAGCCAGGCGTTCCGTTGCTGGAGTTGAGCAAGATACTCCAGGACTTTTTGGCCTGGATAGCCAGGCTGGGCATTGGTCACCGAGGAGGAGAAATTCATGGCATGGAAGGATAGTCAACAGGCGCCTGACAACCAGCACTTTTTGAGAAATTACCCTTGGCGACTCGACCTCCAAGGCTATGGGTTCGTAACTTTTCTACAAACCACTAAACATAAGCTCAAAGTCGTCTACTTTTAGAGTATGCAAAATGCTCATGTTTCAGGATCAGGCACAACACCTGCATTACTGCCTGCCCCCTTTGCTACCTCGCAGGTCATCCTCACCAAGCAGGAACACATCCAGCTAAAACAGCAGGCCAACCTCTGGCATGCCATGTGGAAGGCGGCCTGTGGCCGAGAGAAAAAAGTATTGGCTAAAAATGCCTCTCTTATCGCTCAGCATAAAGCCGAAATGGCTGGGTTGAACACCCAGGTCGCTGATCTGAAATCAGAACTGGCACACATGAAGCACTTGCTTTTCGGTCGTAAATCAGAGAAGACCAGTTCTTCTTCAAAGAAAAGTGGCAATACTACCCGGCCACCTTCAAATCGAAAACGAGGTCACCAGCCCGGAGTCCCCGGCTCTGGTCGCCATCTTCACAACAACCTGCCAGTGGTTCATGAGTCTGTAGACTTACCAGTGGACAAACAGTGTTGTACAGTCTGTCACCGGCCATTCAAGTCTTTTTTCAATGACGACAGCTGCGACGTAATTGAAGTTGAAGTTAAGGCTCACGTTCGTCGTTATCACCGAAGGCATTACCAAAAAACTTGCCAGTGCCCTGAAACGCCCAATATTACTACTCCACCACCTCCACCAAGACTCATCAACAAAGGAAAGCTTGGTATTTCTGTCTGGGTGGAGCTGTTGCTGAATAAGTACGCATACGGCATCCCCATAAACAGGCAACTTGAGTCTTATAAGACTCAGGGACTGGAACTGTCGCAGGCGACCATCTCCTTTGGCCTGGAAGCTATAACGCCCTTTTTTGAGCCGGTTGCCGAAGCTACTCGGGAATTCGTCGCCAGTAGCGATCAGTGGCATGCTGATGAAACCCGGTGGATCAGCTGGGCACATGAGACCACAGGTTCTCACAAACATTGGCTTTGGGTATTTCTCTGTGATCAGGCGGTTTATTTCAGCATTGCTGACACCCGTGCGGCTGTCGTACCAGAGTCGATCATTGGTGACGGGGCTGGAACGCTGGTGTGTGACCGATACTCAGCGTACAAAAAGCTTGCGAATGATGCGGTGTCTATTAATTTAGCTTTCTGCTGGGCTCACGTCAGGTGGGATTTTATTGACGCTCAACGAGGTGATCCGGAGTTGGAGAAATGGAGCGCCACCTGGGTGAACAGGATTGGTCGTTTATATCATCTTAATAGTCAGCGACTTGAAGTGCTTGATGAACCAGAGCAGCTAGCAACACAGCAGTTACGGCTTGAACATCAGGTAGAGCAGATGGCAATCCAGAGGGATCAGGAACTTAATCGTCCTAAACTGCGAGTCAGAGCGAAAAAAGTGCTCGAAAGTCTACAGAATCACTGGGAAGGATTGACCCGCTTTGTCACTGATCCCGGTATCCCCATGGATAACAACGCTGCAGAGCAAGCACTGCGCACAGGTGTCGTTGGCAGGAAGAATTACTACGGCTCTGGCAGCGTATGGAGTGCTGATATAGCCGCTTTTCTATTCAGCGTTTTTATGACGCTAAAGCTTTGGGATATTAATCCAAAAATCTGGCTGGGTGCCTATCTTGAGGCTTGTGCCATAAATGGCAGGAAGCCACCTAATGATCTCACTCCTTATCTGCCCTGGTTAATGAGTGAGGAGCGGCTTTGTGAAATGCGCAATCATGATCCGCCAAAGGTATAACAATTGGAGGCAACAATAGGGAAAAGCGGTGTCTTAATTGCTAATTTTGAAGCGGTTTGTAGAAAAGTTACTTTCAAGAAACCTCCTGAAACGACAGCCCAACAGCTGGCTGGCCTGTCCAGCCAAAGCGAATGGACAGGCGTGCTGCTCTCAACCCTGTTGCGGGAAGCTGGATTACGTAAAAACGCTCGCTGGATTCTTGCCGAAGGAGGCGACGCAGCTCTGATGACCCGGAGTATTCCAGTAGAAAAGGCAATGGATGACGCCATTGTTGCCTATGCCCAGAATGGTGAAGCGATCAGGCCGCAACAGGGTTATCCTGTCCGGCTGCTGCTACCGGGATTTGAGGGCAATAGCTGTGTAAAGTGGCTCAGGCGTCTTGAAGTGGGGGACCAGCCCTGGATGAGCCGGGAAGAGACAGCCAAATACACTGACCCGATGCCGGATGGCACTGTCAGGCAGTTCAGCTTTGTGATGGATGCCCGGTCAGTGATCACTTCACCTACATTTCCACAACAGCTTGAGCCTGGCTGGCATGAGATCAGGGGGCTGGCATGGAGTGGCAGAGGTTCTGTGAGCAATGTTGACATCAGTACTGACGGGGGAGGCCGCTGGCAACCTGCCATTCTGCACCCCCCGGTTCTGGACAAGGCTCAAGTCCGGTTTACCCTCCCCTGGCAGTGGGATGGCAAAGAGCGTCTGCTGTTGAGCAGGGCGACGGATTCCACGGGTTATCAGCAGCCCATGGCTGCCGAGTTAATTGCTGCCCGGGGCATGGGTTCGCTGATCTATCATAACAACGCCATCATTGGCTGGCGTGTCAAAAGTGATGGCAGTGTTTATTACGATGTAGTCGCATGAGGGTTGAGTGGAGAGGGCGACAGAAGATGCAGGTGGATATGATAAACGGACAGCCCCTATGGCTGTTGCAGTTCAGGGGTAATACGATAACCGTCGTTCGTCAGTCCGTCTTCAGCCGCCAGTTCTCTGGTTTTGAACATGATTTTACCTGATTTAAGCTTAAAGCCCTTACTAATACAGGGTTTTACGTGGGTTCGATAAGCAAGGATAATGTGTTTGGGAGTGGTGATACTCCCGGCACGCTACTAAGGAGAATCGGGCACTATGAAACTTAAGTCTGTTGAATTACAGAATTTTCGGGGATTCAAAACCCTGGAGCTGTCGCTGCCCGATGCCCAGACACTGATTTTTATTGGCGGTAATGGCGCAGGCAAAACCAGTCTGCTGCAAGCCATAGGGATGATGCTGTCCTGGTTGCCGGCCCGTATTCGCAGTGAGAAGTCGTCCGGAAATAAAATGGATGACACGGATATCTTTAATGATGAAAGCTCTGCTTTCATCGGGTTATGTCTTACTCATGACGGACAGGATGTACTCTGGTCGCGGGTTAAAAAACGGCTGGGGCGTACAGGTTCTGAAAAAAGCGTTATGGATGATATGTCGGCTCTGGCATTGCATTTTCGACAGCGGCTGACAGAAAATCGCGACACGGCTTTACCGCTGGTCGCCTATTACCCGGTCAATCGTTCGGTGACAGAAGCGAAGCTGGAGCCAAAGAGTAAGCGTTATAATCAGCTCGACGCATTTTCCAATGCGTTTACCAAAGCCTCCAGCTTTAACAACTTCTTTGAATGGTTTCGTAATCGGGAAGATCTGGAGAATGAGCAACGCCTGAAACTCAAAGACTTTGACTATCAGGATCATCAGCTGATGTCGGTCCGTGCTGCTATTACTGCGTTTCTGCCAGAACTCTCAGGACTGAGAATTGACCGTGAAGAGCACAAACCACGGTTGCTAGCAGAGAAGGCAGGCAAAACCATTGTTATTAATCAGCTCTCTGATGGTGAAAAATGCCTGCTGGCTTTGGTCGGTGACCTTGCACGGCGGCTGGCTCTTGCAAACCCGGCAGGGCAAAAACCTTTAAAAGGTGAAGGGATCATACTGATTGATGAGATTGAGTTGCACCTGCACCCCCGGTGGCAAAGAAACATTGTGCCAGGCCTGGAAAAGACGTTTCCGAATTGCCAGTTTGTAATTACCACTCATTCGCCTCAGGTGCTGGGTGATGCGAAGAACGCTGCTGTTTATGCCCTGAACATCCACGAACACCCCCCGATTTTTTCGTTGGCTGAGACTGTTTATGGGCGGGATGCTTCTGATCTTCTGGAAGAGGTTATGGATGCTTCTTCCAGAACGCTTTTAGCAAAATCGTCGTAAACCCTCGCCCAATGCGGGCGGGGATATAAGGCTTGCCGTCGATATGATCACCAGCCTTGCAAGATCCGCTTTCCTCACGCTGCAAATGGGTGGGGACAGGCTGAGCCGGTCTCAGAAGCCAGGGGAAAGCTCCATAGATTTGATGTCTTCAAGTTCATCCCTGTTCTGGAGGGCCAGAGGATATTCATAGAATGAGAGCCTGTGATATTTCGAACAGTCCACTCTGAGATCGGTTAAAACAAAACCTAAGCAGGCTTCGGATACCATAAGCTCTTTCACTTCTGCATTTTTTTCTCCCGGGTCAAAAGCCTGAGTATCAGGGTTTGGATTTTTAGGATGGGGTATCAGTCGCACCAGCCTCATTTGGTGCCATGCCGCGTCTTTGCTCTTTGAATGCTTAGGGTTTTCAGCTGCGCTTAAATCAATGACTGACACCAGTCGACTGAATTTGAATGTTCTGAACTCTCGACTGAAGCTATCGTACGCTCTGAAATACCACGAACCAGATGATTCAAAAATTGCATGCGGGGTGACGCTTCGAGTTTTTCTGCCTGAGGTAGTGGAAAGATATTCAATTGCAGCAATATACCGATTTACGATTGCCCGGGTTATGGCTGCGACAATTTTGGCGTCAAGCACTCGATGCAGATGGTGTGCCTTGATGCCATAGCAGTCAACATCAATTTTTTTTGTCAGCTCGCCGGAAGCAATGTATTTCAAGCCGGCCAGGGCACTATGACTGTATTCGGGGGTGAAGCCATTTTTTGCGTAATAGCCTTTTTTATTACTCTGAAGCTCTATCAAATCTGGATGTGAGTCTATATAAGAGGCTATTGTTCTACTGGCAGTCGCTTCTCCAATGGCAAAGCGCTTGACTAACTCCGCCCGGGTCAGGCGTCCCTTGAAGAGCAACAAAAAATCTATAAACCGATATCTTTCGGAAAGCGCAGGGTCAGGATTAGTCATATAAGAATAACTCGGTGATAAGTGTCCCACTCTGGAGAGCTATTTTGATCTAAATTTTATCGCTTCATATAGTACGATAAAATAGTAATTATGTCTCGATAAGTACTTAAGATTAATGTTTGATTAATTTTATTATCATATCATATGATACGATAAATGCAGCTTTGCGTTGTTTGTTTTGGTGAGTGAGGGTTGTGAATGAGAAAAAGGCTGGCAGAAGGTTTTGATGCAATCAAAAAAGGTCGCAGTGTAGACTGGCGAGCACTGAAAACCCGGCTTCTCAAAACAGGTGCAACGGAAGCGCTGATTAATGATGCCCTGTCTGCTAAAGCCTATGGCGACAAGGACTATCAAGTCGTTATTAAGGATGAGCAAAGCTTTGACCTGTTGCAGAAATTTGCAGAGCCATCTGATCTTAGCAGCCGAAGTGCCGCTAGCATCACCGGGAATACACACTTAACCCGTGTTAATGGAGCCATGCTGGCCGCCTGGGGTGTTCACGATGCAACACCTTATAACCATGTATTTATGGCAGACAGGGAAATACCTCAACCCAACAAACGTCATGCCCTGATTATTGAAAACCTTGAGTGTTTTTTGAATAAAGACGACACCTACCGGTTCGTAAAAGAATTTTGTGGAGTGACCTGTCCCGTTGAAGATATTGAATTCATCATGGGGGCGGGTAACAGTATCTCTAACCGGTTAATCATTCCTTACCTGAAATCCTTTAAGGGTGAGGTGATGTGTCTACTGGATGTCGATCTTGGTGGCGTGAAAATATACGCCAACCTGCTGTCGGGTGGTATCCCCCAGGGCTCTCTTCGCTACCTGGTGCCTGATGACTTAACCCGGCGCTTGCGTGTATCACGCAGAGATGCAGGAGAGAAAGAGCTTGAAGGATTGTTGCGTATGCATGGGCTTTCCCCAGTCACTGACCGGGTGATTTCTGCCATTCAATATTACAAAAAAACGCTGGAACAGGAGAGTTACCGTGCTGCGAGATGATATGTTCAAACTGGATTTGACGAGCGAGTATAAAATACACGAACTGATATTTATTAATAGCGGTTCCAATTATTATGCCCGCTTACCGGTAGACAGCCATGCGGCGCTGCTCTCGGATAACAATAGCGGTAAGACATCAACACTCTCCGCGCTGAAGCTGTTCCTCCTGCCTGAAATTAATTTCAAGGATTGTAAAGCAAAATTTGGATTCTCTTCCGGAGGAAAATACTACTCCAACATAGACTCTTACCAGTACTACTTCCCCGGTACAGAGTCGTACATTATCTGCAATGCCTCAAACCCAAAGCACAGCTTTTGCTGGGTGCTTTATCGCACAACTGACTTTGGGTACGAACGCATAGCTGTGCCTAAGACCTATGATGACATCGAGCACTTGTTCTGGAATGCCAGCTCTGCCAGCAATGAGAAGGCAGGACAGCATCAATCAGACATAGGCATCAGTGATATCAAAAAGAAGTTGATTAAAAATTATGGCGGCGTAATTTTTAATGACCGAAAGTCTATTGGGGAAGCTATTTACACCCGAACCTCCGCCGCAGAAGATCATACGCGCTTTAGCCTGCTGCCTATGGTCAAAAAATTCAGTGATGCCAGTGTTGACACAGTAAGAGCCTTGCTCGGCATGGCCTTCAGCCTTGGTGATGCATCAACCACCACACTGCCCAGTGCCATAGGCTCCATCATTGATGGTATGGGTATGAGTGTGGTTAAAAAAAATGATGATGGTATTTTCCTTGATATTGACAATGCCCTTGATGAATGGGAGCAGCTTAAAGAAACGGATAGCAAGCTCAAGAAAGTTGCAGCTTATCAGGATAGATGGCAGCTACTGAAGACGGAAAGAAAACGTTATTCGGAGCTGAGAAAGTCTCTTCAGAGTGACTTTGCTACAACGACCCTGACGGTTCACGAAGCCATAAAACATTACGGGCGGCAGCTGGAAGAAGTCAGCTCCAGAACCCGGGCTGCCGAAGCTGAGTATAACCAGTTTGTTTCTGAATATAATGCGGCTAAAAGAACCAGCGAGCAGACCCAGAGTGACTTGAGAGCAGCGGATAAACTAATTGCCAGCCTGGAAAAAAAGCTGAATAAAGCTGATTTTGTGAGAAGCCGCCTGAGGCCACTTTGCCCGGCCAACGATACGACGGATGACGCAATTCTGAAGGCTATCAGCGACGAGTTAAAAAAATGCTCAGAAGATATACAGTCGCTTAAGGACCAGGGGCAGGCGATTGCCTCCATGGATCGTCTGAACAAATCAATTAAAGATAAAGACGATGCTATTCGTGACCGCAAAAGTGCGTTGGCCAGGCTTGATAGTGGTCATTCATTTCTGGATAGTCTGAGTGGGCACGCAGCATCTGTCCTGATAAGTATCAATAACAGTTTTACTCAATTAGATCTGAGTATCAGTGATCAGCAGACCGGCATTATTGAAGCGTTTGCAGGGCTGTTCAGTCAAGATGGTCAGCGCATAAGTTTTTGCGGTAGTTCATTGGAGGGCACAGAGTTTCAGTCTTACAGCAAGGACGAGTCTCGAATTAAAATTCAAAAGCGTATTGAAGAGCTGGAAAGTGAGCTTAAAGGTGACCGGAAACAACTCAGTAAGCTAAACCAGAACGCTGTTCTTTCACCCGCTGAGCGGTCAAGAAAACTGCAAGAATACGAGGAGGACTATAGTGAGCTTCAGGGTGAGAAGACCATCATAAAAGGGATAGATGGCTACAGAGATCAGTATGATGAATCGATTGAAAATCGCAAACTGTTACAGGCACTGTCTGAAGAACAAAAAACAGCCTATGATGAGGCTCGGGATAAGCGTTCTGAATTGCAGCTTGCGTACAATAAATTAAAAGAGCGGGAACAGACACTGACCCAGCCGCTCGGCGCTGCCAAAGGGTACATGGACGAGTTGAGGCGCCTGGCGGGAGAGTCATCCCAAATGCTTGATGTAGAAACTGTTGTGTCTGAGCAGCCAGCTTCCCTTCTCCCTGCCTACCAACCTGAACAGACTCGAAGCGATATTGACGGATTACGCGCAAGAATGAGGGAGACTCGTTCCTCCCGGGATGATGCCATAGAGGCGCTCCATTTATTGCTGGAACATGGGATTGTTGACTCGACACCAGAGGATCGTCATGCAATCACCACCCAAAAGCAGGCGTTTGAAATCCATTATGCCGCCCTGCAAACGGTTTATGAGAATCTTGACAGCTCCACGGAAAACTATAAGCAAAGACTTAAAGACCACAATAATCATGCTGCCATAACCGCCAGCATGATTGAAAAAGTGAAAGGCGTGGTTGAGTCATTCATTGATAAAATCAATCAGGAGCTGGGTGGTTACAGTATCTCGAACCTTGATAATGTTGAGCTTGTGGCGGAACTGCACCCTCAATACGTCAATATGGCTCGTACGTTAGGGCTTGTTGCCAATAAAACAGACTCATTATTAACCGAAGACTTTTATAAACAGATTTCAGCCTTTCAGTCAGAGTTTTATATACAACGATCAGGAAAGGTCGATATCGCCAGGATTATTCAAAAGGTCTCCTACCGGTTTAACAGAAACGGGAAAAAGGAGGAGATCCCCCAATCCAACGGCACAAACTGCATGGTCAATGCCGTGCTGCTTGCCCTGCTGCTGAAGCATATGATTCCGGAAGATTTAAGTCTCGCCATGCCGGTTATTTTTGATGAAGTGGGCAGTCTCGATGAAAGAAACCTGCGTGAAGTGCTTAAAGTGATGGAAGAGCATGGGCTGGTACTTTTTGCTGCTAACCCTGAGCCCACCGGGGTTATAGCCAGTGTGCTTTCGGTCTATCACGACCTGTCCATCTTTAAGGCAACGGATGCTGAAATTATGGGTAAAGCAGAGGCGATCTATTTCCCGGGCATGGAGGAGCGTCTGGAAAATCTGAGTGATGATGTCGTTGGGGCAGAGTAATGGAAACGAACGCTCAAAATACAGTCGTTACCATTTTTCAGCATGTGGATGTTTTTTATACCATGCTGGATCATTACAGCGACCCATCCAAAACGGTTGTTGGTTTTCAGATATCTACTTACGAATCCGTTCTCCAGTATTATCTGGAGCAAAATATACTCGACAGGAATGACCGACAGCGCATTGCATCGGCACTGGATGTCAGCAATATGTCCGCATGCGGTTTGTTGAGTTTTATTAACGACAGTAAAGGTGTGTTTGCTCTTCAGAAAAGTCTGTTAGAGACGATTCAGGCTCTTGACTCGAAACGGATTCGGGAACTTGGACAGCCTGACCTGGACATTATTTATGCACAAATGCGCAGCCTGTATGATTACTTCATTAAAAAGGGTGGGGCTTACGACCGCTACGATCCTGACTTTCAGGAGAATATGGCAGCTTTAATGGATACTCTCCAGGACATTCTTGGAAAAATAGATCATAACGTCAGGGCGCTAGAGGGGAGTTCAAAGCGGCTTTCAGAAATTGTTGACAGCCATGACTTTAACCAGCTCATTATGAGCGATCAGGTCAGGAACGCATTAGACGAGATTATTCGTATATCGAAACGGAACATTCAGCCAACCCTCCGTTTTCTCAATGAGAAAGCCATGGCTGCCGATGCTTCTGCAATGTATTTGATTCGAAAAATTAAAGAGAGCTTCAGGCGTACCACCTTTCACAATGAGCTGGCAAGCATCTCCGCCATTGAGATGAAGCTGCTGTCGTATTCCGAGGTCATTAAAAATATCCGCAAGCGTTTGTATCGGTACGTGGAGATGGACCGACAACAACGCGAGCTCTACGATACGATTGAAAAGCAGTTCAATGAGCTTTATGGCAAGGTGGTTTCCCGTCTGGATACAAAGCTCAAAGGAAAACAGCTACCGTCGGGCGATCCGCTATTCTCAAGCGCACGGATGTTTTGGGGACTTAATAACTGGGCCAGATCGGGTCTGACCAGTAGTACGCTGGAGTTCCCGGATGCCCTGGATGATCGCTATGTTGTGGAGTACATCAGGGGTAAGCAGGATAAGGCGGATGCACTGGCAACACGCAAACGCACTCCTGCCAAAAGAACCGGGTCTGTACAGAGTGCGTTGAGAAAGAAGCAGCGAGTATTACGCATAAAGAAGGCAATGACAGGCTTTAACCCGTCGTGTGCGGAGAGTGACCTTTATCAAGCCATTCATGATCATTTAATGGTGAAACTGGATGATTATCGGCTGCGAGATATCTATGACGCACTGCACTTTGCTGGCAAAGGGCACTGCATAAAAGCAACGCTGGTTCGTAAAGAGATCATATACAAATCTCAGAAACTGACCTATATGGTGAAGCAGTTGGAGAACCCTGCTAATGGATAATTTTGGTTTAGATGAATTTGCTTCACGGGCAATTTATAAAGACTTTATCAGTGGCAAAATAATCAATGAGCACGACTACATTGATGGAGAGCTACAGCCATCACATAAGTTCCGTGAGCTGGTGGATAATATTGATAAATATCGTGAATTTTACAGCTTGATTGGCTTTGAGATTCGTTCAGTCAATGGTGATGCCTTTTTTGTATCCCGGTCAGACAGAGCAGAAGAACTGAATGATGTGGCTGCCAATATTCAGGTATTGCTATTGATGGTAGGTAGAGGCCTTTGCACGCAGGGAATCAGCCCGGGCATACTTTTTGATGACAAGGGTGGAGTCAGTGCCAGGGATATAGACGCTATTGGTGAGTTAGAAGAAGTCCGTCAGATCATGAAAGCCTGTGGGCTACAGCAACCACTAACAAAGCCGGTAAACAGCATCATGGTTGAGCGGGGAATATTTCATAGGACGATTCAAGAGCGCTACATACTGTCGAGCGGCGGTCGTATTTTCTTCAAAGAATTATTTGTTAATGACGCCAATGGTCAGACTTCCAATAGTGATGACACGGCCAGAAGCCCCCTGGAACCGCTTAAAGGGAGCGCACAGGCGTTTGATGACCCAACAAGTCCTGTGGGAGAGGATGATTAGCAAAATCGCCGTAAACCCTCGCCCAATGCGGGCGGGGATATAAGGCGGGAAGGCGCAGAGCCTTCCGGTTGACCGTATACATGCAATAGGTTATATTTTTCGCAGGTCTGTCCCTGAGTTGGGACTAGCGGTGACGAAAACCAAGCGCTGCGAAACAAAAAATTCAAGGTAGATGATCTACCTGTTGGGCTAGAAGACCCGCGAAAGTCGTTATTGAAACGCATCGTAGAGGGAACCGTATAGATACCCAGCGAACCGATCAAAGACCAATTAAAACCGGAAGGGCTGTCCGGTTCTGCTGATGGAGGCTTCTATGTAAGTCCGGTTGATATCAACTGGCTGTAGCCTGCGAAATTAGAAGCCTCGCCTGATAAGGCGGGGAGCAGTCACGTGGCCAGTCATTGATGAGTCGGGTTATAGGGCATTATCCTGCTGTGGCATCCAGGCGTTGCGTCTGCTTTCCAGTAAGTGTTTTGTAGACGCCAGTTTGTCGTTCAAAGGTTTCAGATAACTATTTAGCTGCACGCCGACGCTCTCAATAGATTGTATATTGTGTTCAATATCGCGTTGTTCGTTAACAACCATCTTGCCCTGGCGGCCAGCTTTTTTATGGACTTTCAGCAGCTCACCCCTTTCTTTATAAATTAGCTGAGAGTTGGCACAGCAGGTGGCAATCGCATTCATATTGGACGTTAACAGTTGTATTCTGATGTGGAGCCGATCCAGAGCTTCCAGAAAATCTGGCTCCGGCTCGCTTTCTGTGGCGATAATATCAAGTGCCTGGCTAAATGATTCGGTCATGCTTTCAATTAAGTGAAATAGTGATTGGGAGGTAGAGAGTTCTTTTATCGCTTCAGTGAATTTGTCCAACATCGCCAGCTCTGGCATTGAGGCTGCGGGAGATGATCCGGCTTGTCGTATTGATTCGCCGTATTGATAAAAAACAACCACATTTTCACAGTTTTTCCGTACCGCTCGGGACAGTTCAACCCTGACCAGGTCGGCGTAACAATAGCAGGCCTGAGCCCTGGCAAATTTACTGGCAGTTGAATCATTGATTAATGGAGAAAGGATACCGGATATTTCACTGAGAGTTTTTTTATTGGCAAAGGCTTCCAATGCCTCTTTAACCACCGGTGGAATTTCTTGTTCTGTTGATGTCGGGAGAGGCAATGGAGTCGCTGCTGTCAGCTCCTGCGCCTGCTTTTTCTGAGGCTGAGGCTGACTTTGTTTTTTCTGGGTAGCCTTATGTTTTTTTCTTTGGCCGCGTGGCTGTCTTTCAGCCTGTTGTTGAGCTTTGAGAGCTTCTTTTTGCTCATCAATTACCAGGTTGGTTCCGATACTATTAAGAGTCGCAATAATGTAGTCAAACTTTAAAAGCGTCATATCCATTGTTAACTGATACTCAATGTTGAAAACATCCTTCAGAAGTGCCTGATCTTCCTTTGAAATACTATCGTGCTCAATGACTTTATCAATGATTTGACCGAATGTTGCTACGATTGTTTTTAGTTGAGTGATATTTTCCTGATTTTCTGTTAATGCTTTGCTTTCAGAAAGTGTATGGAATGACTTCCTGCAATTAATCAAAATCAATAATATCTCTTTGTCTTCAAAACTCTGTTCTTCGATTTTCAGTAGTAAGTGGTTTAATAATTTCTGAAGCGTCGGTAGTTCTCCAAAATCCATGCACATACCAATTTTTAGTCGCAATTTGTATCCAGTTATTTCTTCCGGATCGATGTTTTGTAACCAGATTAAGAAGCCTTCTTTGTTTTTGTCTATTAGCTCGTTTAAGGCTTGTTCATTGTTTGTGTTGCGATAGTACGTAGTGGCTTTGGTTAATAATGATGTTAATAAACTGTTGTTTATCTGGTCGTGAGTATCTTTTAATTCTTCTTTCTCGTTATTTATTATTTTTATGCGGCCTTTTAAAGCAGTCATTTTTGGGCTTTGCTTTTTGGTGTATTTTATTGAATCTTCCAGTTTTTTTTCTATTTCCATGTTTTTATTCATTAACTCGTGCCGCAAATGGACTAATTCTAATGTTTCTGAAATAAATGTTTCGTAGTGACCGTATGCTTCTGCTTTGGCATGAGTTTCAGGTAAGCTTGTGAAACTGTGCTGGCATTCGGCCAGACGGTTTTGGCATAGTTTTCTGTAAACTATTTTTGTGCAATGGATCTGCTCCAGAAGTTCCTGCTTTGCTTCTTGCGAGCTTTCCCTGTCCAGGTTCTCAGACCTTATTCCTCTTACGCCTGATTCTCTTCTTTGGCGGCGACGGGGCAATAAGCTGTCGCAAAAATCAGCAAAAAGCTTATCTTGACCCGCCAGCATTGTTTTCAGGACAGCCATTTTTTCCAGCCGGGCTTTTGATTCCGGAGAATAGCCTGTCGTCAAATTATAACTGAAGCCTTCCTCTGAGCCCGGGTCGGCGAGCTGGCTGTCTGTCAGGTATTTGCTGATATGATTTATTGACTCTTGTACCGAACCTGCATCCACGATTCTGCGTTGACTGCAGATTTTCCGGTGTTGCAGCAAAACCTCATTCATTTTTGTCCTGAATACCTGAGAGTCCGCAGAGCCCGAAGACTTGGAGGGTTTAGTCGTTTCTACCTTATGACCACTCAGGTTTGTGGATGTTTTTGGCTTTTTCTTCTTTACCTCTGCCCCTTTATCTTCCGAGTTCAGGTTGGCATCAGGTAATGGTGAGTCTGGTCTTGCAGCTAATGCGTCCATAAAATACCCATTAAGTCATTAATCCTTTATGAAGTCCTTTAGAGTACAATTTGTTGCAAAAGTTTCTGAATTCTGAAATTACCTCCAGGAGCCTGTAGCAAAAGGTAGCGAGCGCAGCCCTTTTGCTACAGCGCTCTCAGCGCTAATGGTCTAAACCAGAGGATTATGAAGCGCTCCGCTGGCGCCGATCAGTCCGGGGTTCTCAGCCACCACCAGGTACGTTGGAATCTGTTGCAGGTAATCCACCATTTTAACGTTGGTTTCAAAGGCTTCACGAAATTTGGATTCCGCAAAAAATTCCGTGAAGCGGGGAATAATGCCACCGGCAATATAAACACCACCACGAGCCCCCAGTGTCAGAGCTGCGTTGCTGGCGGCCCGACCGAGCAGTTCGCAGAAATGTTCAAGGGTTTGTTCCGCTACCTTTTCACCTGCCAGTGCCTGCCGGGTGATTTCAAAGTCTCTGAGCGTGTTGTTGTCACCGGCCAGAACACTGTGGGCGCGGTACAGACTTTCCAGGCCTGAGCCGCAGAGAATGGATTCCCAGTAAATAAAGTCTGATGCTTTACGCAGTTCCTGAAGTACCGCAATATCCAGATCGCTCACCGCCGACAGGGCAGCGTGGCCGCCTTCCCCTGGCAGCGGCAGCCAGTGTTCGCCGACTTCTTTCAGTCCTGCTACACCCAGACCGGTGCCGGGCCCGATAATCAGGCGGGTGGCATGTTGCAGGCTTTCACCACGACCCACCTTGATGAGTTCATTGTCTTTAAGGGCAGGCAATGCCAGGGCCTGTGCCGTGAAATCGTTAATAACCTTGAAAGATTCAAGCCCCAGCTTCTCCTGCATGGACTGGCAATTAAACGCCCAGTGGTTGTTGGTCATGCTGATGTCTTCACTGATCGGACAGGCCAGTGCCAGGCAGGCTTCATCTACCGTGATGTTTTGTGCTTTAAGGTAGGCGCTAAAGGCTGCGTCAAGATTCTCATAATCGTCACAGGCCAGAACCTGTATGCTGTTTGAGTCCAGCACATCGTTATGGCTGAGGGCAAACCGTGCGTTAGTGCCGCCGATATCAGCGACCAGGGCATAGTCTTTCATCATTACTTCATTTATCTGGAGGGTAGGAAATTTTGAGGCAAGTTTATGTGAAAATTCTGAAAATTGCAGTGGCTGCCGGAGCTGTCAATAAAAAAAATGACAATGACGTATATTTTTAGGTGAATATACTTATAATGACTGTGTTTCCGGAGTTGGGAAATATACTTCTGGCGACGTCTGATAACAACAAATATAAATCAGGCAACCATAATAATTCTAAGAAACAGGAAGTAGACATGAATAATAAAAGCCTGCTCAAGAAAACTCTGCTGGCGACCACTATTGCTTTAGTCTCACAACAGGGGGCGGCGGCTGGTTTCCAGCTGGTTGAGCACTCCGCTACCGGCCTGGGTCGAGCTTTCGCCGGAGAAGGAGCGGTGGCTGACAATGCTGCCGTTGGGGCAAGAAACCCTGCCGCTATGGCGTTGTTTGATACAGCGGCCTTTTCTGGTGGTATCTCTTACATAAATCCTGATGTGGATGCAGATGTGACAAGTACCGCCGGAGACAGCGGTAAAGCAAAGGATATCGCCCCGGATGCCTGGGTACCGAATATCCATTACATACATCCAGTTAATGACAAGTTTGCCGTTGGAACCTCCGTATTCTCCAACTACGGTTTGTCGACAGAGTACCCAAAAGAGATTGGCTCTCTGGGGGGCGGCAATACGGAACTGATGACTGTGAACTGGGCAGTAAACGGCTCTTACCGTATAAATGAGCAGTTCAGTGTCGGAGCCGGGGTGAATGTTCTGTACGCTGATGCTGAGATGAACCGCTACATGCCTCCAGCAGTGCTCGGGGGAGCTCGTGCGGTTAAAATGGAAGGCGATGGTTACGGCTATGGCTGGAATGTCGGAACCCTCTGGGAAATAAATCCGGATAACCGGATAGCGTTAACCTATCGCTCCAATATAGATACGACTCTCGAAGGTAAAGGGGATTTTCTGAGGGAGGGATTAACCAATACCTCCGCCGAGCTGGATATAGACTTTCCTGATCTCTGGGAATTGTCCGGCTATCACAAAGTGGCACCGGAGTGGGCGGTTTCATACAGTGTGTTGCGTACAGGCTGGAGCAGCTTTAAAGAGTTAAAAGCCACATCGTCGTTATGTAAAGTTGGAAATGGCGCCTGCTTTACCAAAAAAGAGAACTGGGACGATGCCTGGCGTTACTCACTGGGAGTTACCCATTACCTGAATTCTCAGTGGACGTTGCGTGCCGGGGTTGCACTGGATAAGAGTCCGGTACCGAGTGAGCACCGGACTTTGAGTATTCCTGACAGTGACCGCTACTGGTACAGCTTCGGGGCCACTTACAACTTCCAGCAAAATATGACCGTTGACTTTGGTTTTGCTTATCTCGACGGTAATCAGAAGAAGGGGCAGGAAGTGGAATACGCAGGTGCCCTTCCTGTCACTTACGACTTCGAGGCCGGTGGCGATGCCTACATCTTTGCTGCTCAGTACAGCTATTGGTTCTGAGTTTTCCTGAGTAGCATTGCACTCACTCACCAGAACAAAGGCTTCCAATATTTTCGTCTATTGGAAGCCTTTCTGCGGAACTTTCATAATGAGCGCCTCTGTTTAAGTATTTTTGTTGAAGAAGTAGTCAGAAACACTGATTACTGCATCAGGTCAATTTTCTGATTTTTCCCCCATGTTAATCTTCCGCCCATTATCAACACCGGCAGTTCAACATTATTGACTCTGTTTTTTGAGTTGCTGAGTCAGTTGATTTTTTTTTGGGGAAAACCGTGTCTGTCTTCGCTAATCGTTTGCCCATAACGGCAAAGGTGCTGATTATTCGGCAATTACTTTGGGGCGCCGCTTTTTATGGTGTCTATGTACTGTTAACCAAGTACTTTCTCAATGAGCTGAATTACAGCGAAGCCGACACGATTATGATGCTGGGCGCTTTTGGTGCGGTAGGCCCGGTTTTTTCTGCGGTGGGTGGTTTTCTTGCGGATCGTTATATTGGTGCTTTCCGTGCGGTTCACATTGGCTACTCCATTTATGCCCTTGGTTTTTTGCTGTTAGGCGTTGGTGCGTCGCTGGTCAATATTCCCCTGAGCATCATGGCGATTGCCCTGATCGGTTACGCCCGGGGACTGTCCGCCACCTGTCCGACGGTTTTGCTGAGTAACTCGTTTTCTGACGAGCACCGGGAAGATTTTCAGAAAGGTCTTACCGTCAACTACTCACTGAATAACCTGGGCTCTTTCACGGCACGCTATCTGTTTCCTTTCTTCATCGCCGCTATTGCCTATCAGGGTAACTTTCTTCTGTCGTTTACCCTGATGTGCTGCAACCTGGTGATGTTCTGGATCTTCCGTAAACAGTTGAGAGCAGTGGGCAACCATCACGATCAGCAGCCTTTAAGCATCAAGGTATGGATGATGTTCATCGCTGTTTCCCTGACGATGCTGGGGCTGGTGTTTTGGGTTTTCAGCAATCTGACGGAAGGTAAGTACCTGCTTTATACTCTGGGTGCGGCGGCGATTCTCTATTTTATCACCCTGATTATCCGCGCTCCGGCTGTCTATAAGTACAGGATGTGTTCTGTGCTGGTCATGCTGTTCATTATGATCTGCTTCTACTTCTATTATGGGCAGATGTCGACTTCCATGAACCTGTACGCCATCAATTTGATGGGGGATCGGGTGCTTGGCTTTATTCCGGTCATGCCTGAGTCCAGTGCCGCCTTTAACCCGCTGTGGTGTTTCATTATGGGCGGGCCCATGATCTTTATTTATACCTGGCTGGAGAAGAAGGGTATCTCGCCTTCTATCCCAACTAAGTTTGCGTTCGCTTTTGTCTTTAGCGGCATGGCCTTTGCCCTGCTGGCGACTTCCACTCAATATATCGGTAACGATGGTAAGTTCTCCGCTAACTGGATTCTGATGGTTCATTTCTTTCAGTCTGTGGCGGAGCTGATTGTTGGCGCTCTCGGTGTCGGCTTTATCATCGAGATGGTGCCAAAAAGTGTTTCGGCCTTTGCCATGGGGTTGCGTGCCGTTACCCTGTCACTGTCCGGTATTCTGGCCGCGGTCATTTCTACCAAAATTGCTTTGCCCAAGGATATAGAGTTGACCACGGAAGTGATTAATAACGTCTATACCGGCTACTTTACCAATCTGGCCCTGGCTGCTTTTGCCATGTTCTTTGTCACGCTGATACTGTCCAGACTGATTAAGAGGCTGATTGCCAGAAGTGAAGCGATTGCATGCCAGGAGGCATCTTTGCAACCCGCTTAATAGTTCGTTCTCGGGAGCAGGGTGGTCACATGCTCTGTTCCTGATTTAGCTTGCCTTGAGGGATTCGGGTAAACCGGGTTCCGCAGCAATAGCTTCAAAGAATAGCTCCAAAGAATAGTTCCAAACCAAAAAATTAAACGACAGTATTTTAATAAGAAGTCATTTCAATAGATCAATTCTCAGAATAACAGGGAGAAAACTGTGTCTGGTTTTATTTCCAAGCTGCCTTTAACGGCAAGACTGCTTATCTTGCGACAATTTCTTTGGGGAGCCGCTTTTTACGGCGTCTATGTCCTTCTCACCAAATACTTCCTTAATGAGCTGAACTACAGCGAGGCGGACACAATTATGGTTCTGGGTGCCTTTGGTGCCGTGGGGCCGGTGTTTTCCGCGGTGGGGGGCTTTGTCGCTGACCGTTATATTGGTGCATTCCGGGCCGTCTATATCGGCTATACCATCTATGCTGTTGGCTTTCTGATGCTGGGTATTGGTGCGTCTACTGCCAGTATTCCTCTCAGTCTTATGTCCATTGCCGTGATCTGTTATGCACGAGGACTGTCGGCTACCTGTCCGACGGTACTGCTGGGTAACTCTTTTCCTGATGACCAGCGGGATGATTTTCAGAAAGGTCTGACGTTTAATTATTCCATTAATAACTTCGGGTCGTTTCTGGCGCACTACCTGTTCCCGTTCTTTGTGGCTTACATTGCCTACCAGGGTAACTTCTACATTTCCTTTGCCTTGATGTGCTGCAACGTGCTGATGTTCTGGATTTTCCGCCGACAGCTGACGGCAGTGGGCAATGACTTTGACCAACGGCCTGTGAGAAAAACCGTCTGGGTTTTGTTTGCGCTGGGCTCAGTGGCCATGCTGGGTGTGGTGTTCTGGATTTTCAGCAACCTGGATGAAGGTAAAAACCTGCTTTACGCTCTGGGTGTCTGTGCCATCCTGTATTTCATTTCCTGTATTTTTAAGGCATCTACCGCTTATAAATACAGAATGGGTTGTGTACTGATTATGCTGTTTATCATGATCTGCTTTTATTTCTATTATGGGCAGATGATGACGTCTATGAATATTTACGCCATTAACCTGATGGGGGATCGTCTGCTGGGCATTATCCCTATTCTTCCGGAGGCAAACTCAGCCTTTAACCCTCTCTGGTGTTTTGTCCTGGGCGCACCGGTCATTTTTGCCTATTCCTGGTTAGAGAAGAAGGGCTTTAACCCAACCATTCCCACCAAGTTTGCCGCAGCGTTTGTTTTCACGGCTATTGCTTTTGGCCTGCTGGCATTGTCTACCCAGTTTGTTGATGAGAACAGTAAAATCTCCGCCGACTGGATCATGATGGTTCACTTCTTCCAGGCTATTGCCGAATTGATTGTAGGCGCTCTTGGTGTTGGTTTTATTCTGGAAATGGTGCCAAAGACCCTGTCTGCATTCGCCATGGGGCTGAGAGCAGTTACCTTGTCACTGTCTGGCATTCTGGCGGCCGTTATTTCCACTAAAATTGCTTTGCCGAAGGATATTGAATTAACGGAAGAGATCGTTAATTCCGTATACACCGGCTACTTCACCAAACTGGCTCTGGCTGCGCTGGTGATGGCGGTGGTGACTTTCATGTTATCCAAAGTGATTGCCAGGCTGGTGGCCAAAGGCAAAGCTATTGAGCAGGCAGAGGGGACTGCCGGGTTAACAGAAGCGTCTGTTTAAGTGTTGCGCAGGCTGAGTAGAGCGCCATGAAACGATCTACTCGCCTGATTCAGAGTGTGTGTTCCGGAGAAAAGCGTGAAGATGCTGCCTGTTATCGCTAAGCTTCAGGCTATGTCGATATTTTCTGTTTCAGGAACCAGACACAATGGATAATAAGCTTGCCCCCCGTATTCTGATTGCCCTGGTCGTGGGCCTTTTTGTTGGCGGCATCATACAGATGTTTGCAGCTCCCGATGGCTTTTTGCAGACCGTGCTGATTACAAACACCTTTGGGACCGGTGGCACCCTGTTTGTTGACATGATCAAACTGGTGGTTATGCCGCTGATTTTTATTTCAATTGTCAATGCGGTCTGTTCGCTGGAAGATATCAGCCAGTTTGGTCGTCTTGGGGTGTTCACCTTCGGGCTTTATCTGGTGAATACGGCTATTGCTATTGTGGCTGCAATCTTTGTAGCCACCCTGTTGCAGCCGGGGCTGGGGGCCGATCTGGGGCTGGCAGACCCTTCTGTCGAGCTGAGCCTTAAGGAGCCGCCATCCTTGCTGGCGATGATTGTGGATATTGTTCCTGTGAACCCTGTTGATGCTTTTGTAGAAGGAAAAATTCTGCAAATTCTGTTTATGGCTATCACCACAGGTGTCGCCATCAAAAAACTGGATATTCAGGATACGCACAGGGTCAGTAAAGCTTTTGCCATAGCCAATAATGTGATGATGAAGCTGGTCAGTATGATCATGTCTCTTGCCCCCTGGGGGGTCTTTTTTCTTACCGCCAAAATGGCTGCGACCCTGGATATAGAAAGCATTCTGAGCGTGATGTCTTATGTGGGAACCGCTCTTCTGGTGATTACTGTCTGGCTGTTTGTGTTTTATCCATTGATGGTTTTTGCCACTACCCGGCGTAGCCCACTGGACTTTATCCGAAAAACCCGTGAACAGATGATATTCGCCCTGTCCACAGCCAGCTCTAATGCCACGATTCCAGTGACTCTGCGCACGCTGACGGACAAACTGAAAGTCTCTAGTCGTATTGCCGGATTCACTGTGCCGCTGGGCGCCACCATGAATATGTCTGGTGCCGCTATCTATATGGTGGTGGCTTCCATCTTTATCGCGGATGCTTACGGACTGACTCTGAACAGATTAGAACTGATTGATCTGGGGTTTACTGTTCTTTTACTGGCTATTGCGGCGGGTGGTATTCCCGGCGGAGCCATTGTGACCATTGGCGTTCTGCTGCATACCCTGGGGCTGCCTGTGGAAGCTCTGGGTATCATTATTGCCGTTGACCGGATTATTGACCCTGTGTGCACCGTGCTCAATGTAACCGGCGATACGGTGGTCTGCACTATTGTTTCTCACAGAAGTACGCTTTGATACGTAAGGTTCCCAGGCAGGATTCCGGGAGAAACAACAGCGCAAATCCCGGATGATAAATATCGGATGATAATCACAGATCGTCGTGTAAAGGCTGGAGCTTTGACAGATCGCAGTCAGGCTTCTCAGCACACTCAATGATCTGTTGCAGGGTGTTCTTCTGATTCTGTAAAGAGTCATCCAGGTATGATGCCAGGTGGCTGAGCCATTTTGCAGCCTGGTCTGAACGTCCGCTAGTTTGTTCTGAACGTCCGTAAACTTTGTCTGTACTACTGGCTGCTTGAGTGATTTCCGGCACCTGTGGTTTTATTGCTGCTGCAATGGCTTTAGCAGACCGAAGCGCAGACTCCTGACTGTCAAACCAGTTGGTCCAGCCGCCAGCGTAGAAAATGCCATATTTCCCCTGCCATTGATTGAGTTGTTCACGCAGCTTCATAAACTCTACCGTAGGCTGCATTATATCGTGCCGGAGAGTGTGGAAAATGTGCGCACATGGTTTGTCTGGCAGATCAGGAAAGCCCCAGGATTTAAAGACCGGAATCAGCTGGTCTTTATCGTAAGGGGGGCTCAGTGAACCCATCCAGCCGCTAAAGGTCAGTTTTTTAGCGGATTCATTCACGAGTGTATTGGCTGCTGACCATTGGGTTGGGTCATGAGGCATCCAGCATGGGGTGTCTTTTTGCAGCGTAATCGTGATTTCTGTGTACTGAGAAGCCAAATCCTTCAGGAGTGTTTTCAGCTCAGGATCGACTACGCTGTCTTTTAGTAATTCCGCAGAAGAGGCAGGGCTGCCAGCCAGAACAACCTGTTTGACGAGCTTTGTCGTTTTATCAGCAAAATGAAGTTTTATACCCTCCTGTTCCGGCGCTACGCGGATAGCTTGTAAGTCTGTATGTTTCTCAGCTTTTGACTTTTCCAGCACTTTTTCAAGAATGCCCAATAGACCAATTTCACTCTGGTTCACATTAAACACGGCCGTGCTGAATTTAATGGCATCTTTGCTTTTTGCCTTGGGTCCAAAAGCATTCTGAATAAAGTAGGTAATCGCAAACAGTGCTGAAGCTTTACCGATCTGGTCGTAGGGCATTAAGACAAACTGGGAGAAGAGATTTTTAAGCACATTTTTTTTAAAGTCAGTGCTGACAAAATCTAAGCCATCAAGAAAATCATCAACCGTCATGAGCCAGTCAGGTGGTATTTTGGTATTGAATCGCTCAGCCGCAACCAGAAAAAATCCAAACTCAACGATTCGCTTCCAGTCCTGAAGACTGTACTTCACAAAGCCGGGGTAGGTAGAAGGCACCCAGAACAAATGCTTTTGAGTCTCTGAATTCCAGATTGTCAGGCCAGCAGGATAAGCTTTTACTTTATCGATCAAGCCTGCTTCTTCAATGAGTTCATCGTAAGCAGGCTGGGCTTTGTGGCTGAAAAACTGAGCGCCTGCGTCCAGTGTGTATTCTTTTCCACCGTATGTCACATTGGTTGATGAGACATGGCCTCCTATCTCTTTCCCCTGATCATAGATATCAATTTTAAAGTCACCAGGAAATTTTTTTTCCACTTCATAAGCCGTAAAAATGCCGGCGGCACCGGCACCAATAATACCTATATTGTCAGTCGTTGAGAGTGCTGACAGCGGATAAATCATTGAGGAAAACAATATAAAGGCAGCTATGTTTTTACGAAGGCATTTGTGGAAAGTATTCATGACAAGGGACAACCAGAAGGGAAGAGGGAGGGAGTGGTACAGTTAATACCTGATCAAGAATAGCACCCGCATTCATTGGCGCAGAATTTCTGGCGTTAAAGGAAGTGATTGACAGGGGTGTGAGCCCTGCCATCTTGACGATCAGACAGCCGGCTCCAGACTGTTGATGGCACCCTGCTCACAGGCAGAAGGCCAGTCACTGTCGTGTTCTACAGTGGGTGGCTGATGGTGTTGTTGGTACGATTGAAAATAACGGTGATGAAACTGCTGTAAAGCACTGATCAGGTTGGAATGGCTTGCGTTCATTGGCAGTGAGAACTTTAAGTAAAAAAATAGCAATAAAAATGGTAACAAGAGTGGAAGTTCTTACGACACTGGTCCGTAGTGCTCAGCCTGAATTCATGCTTGTTTGCTAAGCTTATCTGTCGCTGTAAAACCGTTACCCCGTGAGTGAATTATGCAATACATCAAGAGATTAGTCGGCGTTTTTCTTTTAATATTTCTGCTTTATCCTGAGGAATCATTTTCTTCTGATAGTAGTGTTTGCGACAGATTGTCCGGTAACGACCAGCAACCCTGTCTGGATTTTATCAAAAAATACCCTGGAGACTACCAGGCAGAGGACCTGAAAAAGGATAGTGAAATTTACCTTTACAATAAAAGCAATACTCTTTTCTTTCTTGATGAGGACACTGTTTTACCCTATCCAATCACTATTGTAAGATCGCATCGCATTGCCCTGTTTGGCGTAAAAAAAATTGACGGTAAAAAACCAAAATTGACCATTTTAGAGCAGCCGAAAGGTATACCAGAATCAATAATCCAAAAAGGTTTTAAAGAAGCTTATAAATACCGCTTAACTCATCCAGGTTATTACGGGAAGGAGATAATAGGTAGTATTAATCAGTGTGATAGCTGCTTAATCTCGGGCTTCTCTGTCAATAGAGATGTTCAAAATTATAATGGAAAAATAAAAAAAATGTTCACTATAAAAGGTAACCCTTCGGTCGTGCATTTAAATGATCTTGACGCAGCAGGGGATATGCACACTGAAGACGGTTACTTTTTCGCTAAAGGTATAAGTTCACTGGTAATATCAAACTTTACCGCTAGTAGTGATTCGGATATTAATGATAAAGAATTATCGAGTCCTGCAATTGCCATAGAAGATACACCTGACATCAAGTTTGAAAATATTTCAATAGATAACATTCATGTTATTGATTCTCGAAGAGCAGGCACCTTTAGAAAAACAATAAGTATTATTAATCCGGTCAACTTTACAATATTAAATGCAGATATTGTATCGAGTGGCATTGTAGAATCAACACGGCCTGCTTATGTAGGGCTTTTTATCTCGTTTGCTAATCCTGAGAAATATAAAAACACCCGGGTTAAGGGTGTTATTAATCAGTTTGATTTTATTGATTTTGGGAAGAAGACCGGAAGGGCAGAAGGCATACGCTTTGATGGTACGCCCGGTCATTGGGCAGGAATGGTGATGAAAACGTATCAACAGGTTAAAGGCTCAGTAACCGTCAAAGGCCTAACGGTAAATAAGGGTACTCTAAAAGCCAATATAATAAACCTTCCAAACCTTCAAATAACCGGGTTGGAAGCGCAGTCTGTGTCGATCAGCCAATTTAATAATGTAACGTCCACTGTTCCTGCATTGCTGATACCGACCCTGTCACAGTATCCCTCTACAAGCCACACTATCTCATTGCCCTCTATATCTCCGACATCTCCGACATCTCCGACATCTCCGACAGCGACAAGACCGGTCAGTGTCACCCAAACGGTAGCGCCGACACCCATTGACCGAGGGGCAGAAAACAGAAAAGCCTGTAACCGTCTTACTAAATCAGACAAACGGTTATGCCTTAAATTTATTGAAAAGAATCCCGATGATTTTGAAGTTAAGTCGTTAGCAGATAACACATCGATCTCTATTGTAAATCAGAGTAATAAACTTTTTATCATCAGTGGCACACAGCACTTATCTCATCCGATTATGATCGCAAACTGCAACAATATTGCTATTTTCGGTGTTAATAATATTAAGGGGGAACAGTCCATACTCAGGCCGGGTAAAAATTATAAAACAGCCTCCTATATAAAGGAAAACACTATAGGGACTGCTTTTAACTGCAATAATTGCATTGTCTCCGGATTCAGTTTTAAAACATGGATTTCATCAAAAAATAAAAATATAGACAGGCTTTTTAATGTTTCTGGTAAAAATACAGTCATTCATTTTAATAATTTGAATATAAAGAAAGAGTATATTACTAGTTATTTTGATATTGATGGTGTTAACTCAGTTAAAATAAGTAAAATTGCGATCAAATACCGGGATGATAAAGATGATAGGGTCTTTAGTCCGGCTATCAACGTTGTAAACACCAATAGTGTAGATATCAATAATCTTTCCATTATCAATTTTGACCCTTACCTGAATAACGATGCCGCTGGGCTGATCACTCTGGTCAACCCTGTCAGGTTCAGAATCAGAAATACAACGTTTAAAGGCTCTCTTTTCAGTGAAGATACTGATTATGGCTTAATAATGACGCCCATCTATGTCAGGTTTAATGATTTCAATAAATATAAATATATACGAGTCAATGGTCAGTTTAACAATATATCAATGACCCGTGATGGCGGCTGGCCTGTCCACTGGGCTGGTATTACGCTGGATGGCAAACCTGAAAGCCTGGCAAGCCTTTTTCGAGGACAGTATAAAAACATATCTGGGACAGTCAGCATACGAAATACATCGCTGCCAAATTTTGCTGGCAAAGTAAAAAAGGAATTTCTACCCAACCTGTGGGTTGACGATGGTACTTCATTGCCACCTGCTACAACCAACCCCACTACAAGGCTCCCCTCTGCAACAATGACTAAAACAGCTGCAATCGCAGCCACTGAAACAGGCGCGGTGCTGCCAGTAACAACGCTATCAAAAACAGCGATCATGCCAACAGAAACAGTGGTAGCTACAACCCCTGAAAAACAAACACCCGCTTTATCAACCTACAGTCAAACAATAACTCCGACACTGACGACATCAATAATAAGCCAACCTTTTCCAACAACTGCCGGAGCTTCTCAAGCAGGAATGCCTTTTACAGATGGCAGGATTAAGCCTTCCAGGGCTACTTCTGGTGTTGTTGCCAAATCGTCACATGGTAACAGTAACAGACCCGGTTCGGAGACAGAAAGTAGCGAGCTATCAACAGGAGCAATAGTAGGTGCCGGCGTAAGTGGTGTGGTTTTTCTTGCAGTGGCTACTATCGTAATTAGCCTTTACTGCCGTCAAAAGCTTAAGGCTCATCCGGAGGAGGCTGGTTTGCAGATGATGCTTAAATAGAAAAAAACTATCACACCGATTTTACCAATCAATTTTACGTTTTTTCCTGCGCTTCTTAGTATTAAACCCATCAACGGGACGCAGCAAAAAGCCGTCGTTCCGAACGATAAATACTCAAAGTATAAAGGTACGGAACCATGACTCAATCTCTGATCAACACCAAAATCAAGCCATTCAGCGCTACTGCTTTTCACAATGGCGAGTTTGTCGACGTGACCGAAGAAAGCCTGCTGGGCAAGTGGTCTGTTGTGGTCTTCTACCCTGCGGATTTCACCTTCGTCTGCCCAACCGAGCTGGGTGACGTGGCGGATCACTACGCCAGGCTGCAAGAACTGGGTGTGGAAGTTTACTCGGTGTCTACTGACACTCACTTCACCCACAAAGCCTGGCACGACAGCTCTGAAACCATCAACAAAATCAAGTTCCCAATGGTGGGCGATCCAACCGGTACAATTACCCGCAACTTCGGTGTGATGATTGAAGAAGACGGTCTTGCTCTGCGCGGTACTTTCATCATTAACCCGGAAGGTGAAATCAAGGCGGCTGAAATCAACGACCTGGGTATTGGTCGCTCCGCTAAAGACCTGCTGCGCCGTGTACAGGCTGCCCAGTATGTGGCGACTCACGACGGTGAGGTATGTCCGGCTGCATGGCAGCCAGGTGAAGAGACTCTGGCGCCTTCTCTGGATCTGGTTGGCAAGATCTAAACCGCAAAATCGTTATACGTCAGGGGACACACCGGAGATGGTGGATTGTTCCCTGATGATTCAGGAAAAGGATTGGAATCATCATGTTAGATGCAAATATTAAAGCTCAACTCAACACTTACCTGCAGAATCTCAAGAGACCCGTTGAGCTGGTTGCGTCTCTGTCAGGTGATGAAAAATCCAGAGAAATGTCCGGGTTGATTGACGATATCGTTGAGCAATCCAGTCTGGTGACGCGGGTGGAAGGTAATAATAGTCGCAAGCCGTCTATGGGCATCCGTTCTCCGGACTCTGGTAGCCGGATAGAGTTTGCTGGTTTACCCATGGGACACGAATTTACCTCACTGGTGCTGGCACTGCTGCACAGTGGTGGACATGATGCAAAATTGTCCGACGACCTCGTTACGCAGATTAAAGGGCTGCCGGGTCAGTATCATTTCGAAACCTATGTTTCTCTCAGCTGCCAGAACTGCCCGGATGTCGTCCAGGCACTCAACAAGATGGCGGCCATTAATCCCAATATTACCCATGTCATGATTGATGGGGCTCTTTATCAGGAAGAGGTCGATAGCCGTAAGGTGATGGCAGTACCTTCCGTTTTCCTGAACGGAGAATCCTTTGCCCAGGGACGTATTTCCCTTGAAGAAATCCTGAACAAAATCGACACCAACGCTGGTGAACGACAGGCAGAAGCGATTAATGAAAAAGAAGCCTTTGATTTGCTGGTGGTCGGTGGTGGCCCGGCAGGAGCGTCCGCTGCTGTTTACGCAGCCCGTAAAGGCATTCGTACCGGTGTAGTAGCGGATCGATTTGGTGGACAGGTGCTTGATACCGTTGGTATCGAAAACTTTATCTCCGTTAAAGCAACGGAAGGTCCCAGGCTGGTCAGCAGCCTGGAAGAACATGTTCGTGATTACGATGTAGACATCATTACCAACCAGACAGCCAGCAAGGTGATTGCCGCTGAACAGACCGGCGACCTGATTGAAGTAGAGCTGGAAAGTGGTGCCAGACTGAAAAGCCGTTCTCTGGTTCTTGCCACTGGCGCGCGCTGGAGAGAGATGAATGTTCCGGGCGAACAAGAATACCGGGGGGCAGGTGTCGCCTACTGCCCACACTGCGATGGCCCACTCTTCAAAGGTAAGAAAGTGGCCGTTATTGGTGGCGGTAACTCGGGTATAGAAGCAGCGATTGACCTGGCCGGTATTGTAGAGCATGTGACCGTTCTGGAATTTGACAGCAAGCTGCGGGCAGATGAGGTATTGCAGAGAAAAGCCCGGTCGATGGGCAATATTGACATCATTACCGAAGCGCTGACTACCGAAGTACTGGGCGACGGTGAACGGGTAACAGGACTGAATTACACCGATCGCAGTACGGGTGAAAACAAAAGCATTGAGCTGGCCGGAATTTTTGTACAGATTGGTCTGGTGCCAAACACCGAATTCCTGAAAGGCGATGTTGAGCTGACTCCACGAGGGGAAATCATTACCTCAGCCCAGGGTGAAACGTCTATTCCCGGTGTGTTTGCCGCTGGTGATGTCACCGATTCACCTTACAAACAGATCATCATCGCTATGGGCAGTGGTGCAACAGCGTCTTTGGGTGCTTTTGATTACCTGATTCGGACACCGGTTGCGGCTGAGTTGGCGGCTTAGGGAAGCAGCAGAACATAATATACCGCTGTTGGCTGTTGGCTGTTGGCTGTTGGCTTTTGGCTTTTGGCGGTTGGCTGTATGAGCAGCTAATAGCCAAAAGCCAACAGCCCGGTAAGTTATTGAATGCTGCGCCCCTTAATTGTCGCTACTCCCATATCGTATATTGATAGCAAGAAATAATGTACTAATTCCATAATTTCTCATCTAAGATGATGAATTCACAATATTATGGTCGAATTTCAGGCAGGTGCTGTTTGGGGAACACTTTTAATTGCATCCGTTATACACTTATTACTTAAATTCAGGAGGAGTTTTTGGTGCCATCGGATCATTTTTTGATAGAGGATTTTTTAGAAGCTCGAGCAAATAAGCTGGATACTTCTCTCTATCAAAAAATAAGGGATGATTAAAGCCATCATCTTCAAAATCAGATTTCCATGTTGTGTCCCTATCCCATTTTATTTTCTTTCCTTTATCATCATAATATACATCCGACATCCTAAAAAGTAATGTTACAGAGTAATAATATGGCTGATTTTTGGCCATATTTTTATTTCTTGAATAAGAAGAAAATATCGGCCAATTATCTAGCCCGGAAAGGGACTCATCAACAGTTGCCAGCATGCTGTTTGGAGTTGACTTATTTAAAAAGACTTTCCTCCCTTGATAAAACCAGGGGTCATCGAAGCTGCCATCTCTACATAATATTTTTTTACAATGTGAATAAGTGTTAAACGGAATCGGAATATAATCCATATCAAAGTATGACCCACAGGTCGGAACATCATCTTTTCTTATAAGGTAACTCGATTTTTTTGCAGCAGATAAAATACAGCTACTCCCTCGAGATAGTAAAAGCACACGTAGCCCATTGAGATATGATGAAAATTTAATTTCAGGATTATCAGGTTGTAAAAGTGAGCTAATATCTATTTCTTTATCCGAAGGACAGAATTTTTTTCTTTTTTCATCACCCCAATCTATATGGTCAACATTAAAAAGAAATAAATTACGAACCCCCTTTAAAGCTACAGTGCTTGCAAAATCATCAAGTATCTTACTGTCATTATTTTTTTTATTTAAGGTTGAGCCACTGAACCATAAAATAACAAGCTTGTCAGGATTTCTGATAGCCCAGTCATATGCATTTTGTTGTACCGGATTGCGTTTTGTATTAGGGAGCGGGTGAGCTTCTTTAGAAGCTGGATGTTTAATCCAGATCAAAAAAACATAAGACTCATACTTTTTGTTACTTTTATTACTCATTCTAACTAAAGTAAAATCAGCTTTTTGCGCATCTCTAAATGACAATTCACTTTGGTCTTCTAATACAGAATCAAGAACATCGATTATTAACTCAGGAGGTATTTTTTTAGTAATATATGCTGTTGTGAGCATTTCTTCTATTAGTGAGCAATATCCTGGGTAATCTTGCCTTAGTTTTAAGTGGGCATCTTCATTAGAGCCAATATGTTTATCTTTCAAAAAATTTATACTTTTTTGGTCAAAATTAAGCTTACTAGCCACCCTTTCCCATTTGATTGAAAGGTTGAACTTAGCAAGCTCAATCACAGCGGCAGAAAGTGCCTCTCTGTCCGAAAATGAAGCTTCTGCTTTTTCATCTTGCTTTGTAACACCGTAAGAGGAAAAAGAAGCTGTGCCTGAAGAATTGAATTGTCTATCTTCTTCAAAGTTTGTTCTTTTAGCCGTGTGGATATCATAACTATTTTTATGCAACCTCTCATTTTTTTCTGCAGCGGTTGAGTGTCCCCCCGCTACTGAAATACCAGCTTCTGGCTTCTCCTCTTCGCAAGGTCCGTGACAAGACGGGCAGTCGATGGTCTTGCTGTATGTATGTTTATCTTTGTCAGGTGGCTCTTCCCCTTCATCGCCTTTTTTCCAGCCTCTCTCACTCTTATTATCCCGAGACGCTTTGTTTTTGCGGGCGTTTGAATTTGAGCCTTCTTGACTGCCTGCTGCCTCAGATGAACTGGCCTTGCGTTTTTTCTGATTCAGGTCTCCGCCTTCCTTATGGGGTACCTGCCTCCTATCGTAATGGCTTGAAAGATCAGCCGAAAACATAGCCCGGAACTGACGCGCCAGCGTTTCAAGACCAGAAACCAGAAACTCAGTTTGTTTTGTTGAAACGCTAATGTCGTCTGTTTCCAGCTGCAACTCCTGTTCCAGCCGTCTTCTCAATGCCTGGTAAACCAAACCCGCGTCCGTAAGTCGCCACCGGTCGTAGAACAGGGCTTCTTCATGTGTCAGCTCACCGGGAACAATGAGAATGCTCTGATAGACAGTGTTTACCTGGTGTTGAGACAGCGCCTGTTTCAGGGCGTCATCATCACGCTGCCACAGCTCCCGGTCATCAGTAGCCAGCGATGCCTTCAGGAATGACAAAATCCCCGGGGAACCCTGATCGTTTTCCGTTATTCCGGTTGCGGATGTATCCAAATCAGTCAGGTATTCAAGGTCAGCGGCAATCAGCATGATCCTGTTATCAAGAATCCGGGCCAGGTCACCATGACCCCGGGCTATGGCCTGTTGCATTTTTTTTCGGAGGATTTTTAACAGTTGTCGTTTATTTTCCAGATTCTTCCTGATCAGTTCTTCCGCTGAATCCTGCTCCGGGTACTCCTTGTCGCCATAGACAATGATCAGTGGCTCAGGCTCGGCATCGAAGGTGTAATGAGTGCTGTCATTATCGTCATCGTCATCGTCATCGTCATCATCACCGCCACTCCCGGAAGCCACCAGACTACCTGTGACGATACCTGCAATGTCCTTCAGAGCTTCGATATCCAAAAGTGCGAGGTAGCTTTGCGTCTGGATGTTGAGCAGTTTTTCGTACAAAGCAACCAGGCTGGCACTCCGGAGAATGTTGTCCCGGGTAATAACTACCCGCATAGAGGCATCACTCACAGAAACAACAGCGGCAGGATAAGGCGGTCTTTTAACAAGTCGCTGCCAGTTAGCAATCGCCTGATCCAGCTCTCCCTCAAGCCTGTTTCTTTTTCTGTCGTTTGCCTCTCTGGAAAAAGCACCGTCAGGAAGCAATCTGTTTTTTAACAGTGTTTTTAAAAAGGATGTCCGGGACGGTGATTCCGCCTGTAACGGGTTTTTGTGGCTCAATACGTTTCCGGGTCTGCCCGAAAAAACAACACCGGCGCTTCCGGCAGTTGAAAAAACGGTTGACAGGGAATAGAAAAGCAAACTGTCAGAGAAAGGAGAAAAAACTGCTCTGCTATCGTCAACAGGTTTAAAACATACCTGACCGCTGTCGGCTAAAAACGAATCAGCTAAAAACGCCTTTCCTGAAAAACCTGCCGTTAAATCACTGACTGGTTTACAGATAACACCGTCGGTGGCAGCAAAAAGCGCTGAACTGGCAAACAGGAAGATAATAAAAAGTCGTAAAAAGTCAGCACTCAGAGATGTCAAGTAATTATGCACCTTTAAGCTCCTGCCTACAGTTCGGAGTTATTGAAATTATGCACAAGACAACACTCAGCTAGTTCTCATCCCAAAACGTAGCCACCTGATAATCAATAAAATTTGATCTGAGAATGAATGAAGCTCATCTGCTTTTTATAAACTATCTTTCCCGGAGCCTTTAATCACAAGTGACAGCAAAGGACAGCAAAAAAGAAAAGGCTTCAAATGCGTAAAAAAAGCAATCAGCAGTGTAGTCTGAATTTCCTATGTACGGGACAAAAAGTCTCTACCAATATGAAATGAGCCTGCTGCTATTAGGGCTTTCGTCCATTGTTACGGGATAGTAGGCGTCAAGGTGCCTTTGGTTTCAGGCCTCGACCAGCTCGTAGAAATTGAAATCTTTGGCTTCTTATTAGTTGTTTTCTTTACCGTTTTTGTGGTTGCCGTCCCCCTGGTGCTCTGGATGAAGCGGGGAATAAAAAGCCGCTTTTAACCCTGACCATTTTCGTGACACTACGACAGTCATGGGAAAACAAGGAATCAGAGGCTTTAAGATCACCGATCCACAGGTTACTATTCTGCTTCATGCCCGAAACGATGTAATCACGATGGCACAAGGTTCTAAAGTCACTCCGTTCTCAATTCACAAAGGCTGGCGGGAGCTAATCCAGCAGGCGGCTGGTTCAATAGAGTTACCTCTGGAACCTCAGCAAGCGCATACCGGCGATATTGATGATATACGCGACACCAAAAAGATGCTGGCTCAGGCCTGCGAGGCTTCTGGTGATCCATTGTTTCTGGCTAAAATCGCACAAGGTGTTCAACCACTGACGTTTGGTTGCTACTCCCTGTCCCTGTGGTTGGCACCCAATCTGGCCACCCTGCTTAAAAATGCCAGTGATTACTGCGCTTACCTCTCTATGCCCCTGAGGCTGCACTACCACCAGACTGATACCGGGGATGCCGAGTTATGGTTGCTTAGCAGCCAGCCCTTTGATGAAGAAACCCGGGTTTCCCATCTGGGCATCACACTGTATCTGGCCGTCCTGCTGAAGTTTATTCATCAGGCTACCTCAGAGCCGGTGACGGATATAGAAGTTCAGATGGGTCAGGTAGCCTGTAGTGAAACGGTTCTTCAGCAATTTGCAGCTTACTGCCAGTGCTCTATCACTCTTAACCATCCAGTGCGAAAAATCCGTATTCGGGCAGAGCACCTGCAAACACCACTGAAACACGGTGACAGCGAGCTTTATCTGGGTGTCCTGAGCCTGTTGCGTAGTCAGGTCGAACAGATTTCGGAGCAGAATATTGTTATGCAGGTCTACCGGGTTCTGGACAGTAAGCCCAGTCTGGCTGATCTGTCGGAAAAGCAGGTGGCCTCAGAACTGTTCGTCAGTTCCCGCACCCTGAATCGCAGACTGGCCGCTCTGGGTATGAGCTACCGCAGCTTGCTGGAAAAATACCGTTTTGAAAAAGCCCTGCTGTTGATGCGTGATCCTGATATCACTATGACTGATATTGCTTTCCGGCTCGGCTTTTCCGACCTGAGTGCCTTTTCCCGGGCTTTTAAACGCTGGTCAGGAGTCAGTCCGAGCCAGAGCAGAAAGCAACAGTAAAATCTTCTGTTCCTTGAGTATTTCCGGGAAGTAATTTTATTGGCTTTGCTCAGGACTGAGTTTCAGTTTCCGCCAACTCCTGGCACTCTCAATATCGATAGCTTTGATGGCTGCATCAAGCCCGTTACTGATTATTTTCTTGCTGAGCTCAGCTCCAAGCTCCACCCATTCTTTGGCATGTTTAAAATTACCTCTTCTGGCTACTGCTTTAAGCCCTTTATTGGTGATTTTCTTGCTGAGTTCAGCTCCAAGCTCCACCCATTCTTTGGCATTTTTAAAATTACCTCTTTCGGCTGCCGCTTCAAGCCCCTTAGTAAGCTGATAAACTTCAGCAGAAGCACCATGCTTTATCCAGAATTGAGCATCATTGGAGTCTCCGCTCAAAATAGCGTTTTGAAGCCCCGCTTTAGTGATGTCTCTGGAGAGTGAAGCGTCACTTTTCAGATTTCTTTTTAGTATGCTGACATAAGCAGAGTAGGAATAGTTTGTGCCCTGCATGAGCTCTGGGGTGATCAATGAGGTAATGGTACTGCCTCCCAATTTAATCAGTACCTCTATAGCTTCGGTTTTATTCAGTGAAAATGCGTAATCCAACCCAGCCGTCAAAACTTCAGGCTGAGCTTGATTAATTAACATTTTTAGCAAATTGTCTTTATTCTCAGTACGTTCTACCATTCTGATCATGATCTTCATTATCTCGGTGGTGACAACAGCTCCCTGAGCTAAATAATCGTTTGCAATAGAATAAGAATAAAGGTTTTTGTAACACAAATCTTTGAGCAGCAGGGTCAAAGCAGGCTCATACCTTGTGCTTCCAAGACTATGCAAATTTTCAGTTCTCTCTGCATCGTTATCAGCCACGGCTTTTTCCAGCTCAGCATCAATATCTGTTTGATTAACTTTAGCTCCATTGTTTTTGAGTGATATAGCGTTCCAGTATTTTCTTTCCTTCACAGCGTTCACAAATTCGTTATCCAAAAAAGGCTGTGAGAATTTTTTTGATAGCCACTTAAGCCAAATTCTTGGGTAGGTATCTATTTCATCTTCAATCAGATCTTTGTATTCAGCTTTTAGTCCTGTCAATATCAGCTCATTCCATTCTTCAGACTCAATATCTATAAAATTTGATTCTATCCACAGATCTACCCAAGGCTCAATGGTTTTAACTCTGTCTCTCTCTTTTACGGGTTTTACGGGTTTTACGGGTTCATAGCCCAGTATTTGAAAAAACATACTTGTTAGAGTGGACCAAATACTCATCTCAGGTTCAGGTTCAGGATCGATAAATTGCGATAGCTTTTCTATTATGAAAGAAAGCTCCAGCGTAGCTCCTTTTTCTATCAGTTCATCTGCTTGTAAGAGCGCACCTACGTCACCAAATATTATGGTTTTTTTCAGTGCTTCATTCAGTCCTTTATTACCTTTCTTCTGAATAGGCCTTTTGGCAGCTTTCTGTTGCTCAAGACAATCCCAGCAGTAAAGTTTAGGCTCCACTCGTGGGTTCACGCCACACTGTGCGCATTTGATATTCCGGGACGGGCCGGGATGATCGCCATCTCCATCGCCCCTTTCACCCCTGCCATGATGTTTATTAATGTTATTGTCTGGTGTCTCAGACGGTTGATGCGATGCTTGCTGACCGCTATTTTGCTCGCCGCCACTTTGCCCACTGCTTTTCTCCTGTTCCCCTCCTGGCTGGCGGATGGGGGCAGGTGCCTTGCCCGGAATTAATGCGAGCTGACTTAAACGATCAAGTATTAACGTAGGATTGGTTCCATAAAGCTTGTTCAAATCAGGATTCTGTTTTACCCATTGCCAATAGGCCGCTGTGGGATCAACGGGGTTTTGTGATAATGCCCTGAGTACTCTCGGGTCCTGATGATGATTGCGTTTTGCTATTACCCTCCATAACTCTACAGGTATGGCTATATTGGTACTTCTCCAGCCGTCGTGCCAGACAACAAGGTAAATGGCCGGTCGCCTTTCTTGCTCTTTATAGGGCTGAAGCCCGATCTGGGTCAGGAGAATAGAAAGCTTGTCCAGTGACCATGCATAGAACGTTCGCTCTAAGCCGCCTCCGGGGCGTTTCCAGAAATCGTCTTTATCATCCGGGCCATCGTCAAAAGCTCCGCCGGATGCGTATACGTCACCTTTTCCACTATTCTGTGTTGGTTTTTCATAAGGCATTAAATAGTTTTTTGAGGAATTAATGGGGAGCTCATCTGCGGTGGTGATGACAACCTGAGTGGGTACAGGGGCTTCATCCTCAGTCGTTTTCGCATTATTGGTGAAAGATGCGCAGTCGGAATTAAAACGCCACTTTCCCGGGTCATAATGGACAACATCACGCCCGGAAACTGACTGGATTTTTAAAAGCACTGATACATTGTGACCTTGAGAAGGTTCGTTAATTAAACTGCCATTATTGGATGAAGTAAAATGGGTCGGATCAGATGATTTACTCCGGTAGAAAGAGACTTCTTTTCGAGACTTGAAACAAAGTCGTATATAAGTGTTGTCGGGAAGAGCCTGATTATCAGAAGACTTTTTTCCAGTGGTGAGCCACTCAACCAGAATACTTCCCGGGTTTATTAAGTAGCTGTTGTCTTCTTGATTACTGGAGGTTCCTACCGTTTTTATTGAGGGTTCTCCCCGTGTATATTGAGTTTGTATAAAGGCATGGGCAACAGGGCTGCAAAGGGAACCGATAAAAAAGAGACAAAAAAAACCAGCCAGCCAGTGGAATATAAACTGACTGAAACTTTTATTTTGCTTCATGACGGGTCACTCTGATTTTGCCGAGCTCAGAGTCTAGTCAGTATTTTATGAGATGCAAATAGAGCAGAAAGCAACAGTAACATCTTCTGTTCCTTGAGTATTTCCGGGAAACATTCAAGGAACCTGTTCCGGAAAGTAATTTTATTGGCTTTGCTCAGGACTGGGTTTCAGTTCCTTCCACTCCCCGAAGCTCTCAAAATCACTCCTCTTGATGGATGCTTCAATCCCTTTATTGATAATTTCCTGGCTGAGTTTAGCGCCAAGCTTCACCCATTTTTTGGTAAAACTAAATGCACCTTTTTTGACTGCCGCTTCAAGCCCCTTAGTGAGCTGATCAACGTCAGCAGAAGCACCATGCTCTATCCAGAGTTCAGCATCATTGGGGTATCCATTCAAAATAGCGTTTTGAAGCCCCGCTTCAGCGATACCCCTGGAGAGTGAAACGTCAACTTCTTCCAGCTTTTTTAGTATGTCAGCATAATAAGAGTAGGAATATTGGCTGCTCTGCATGAGCTCTACGGTGATCAATGGGGTAATGGCACCGCATCCCAATGTAATCAGTGCCTCTATAGCTTCGGTTTTATTAATTGAAAATGCGTGATTCAACCCTGCCTCCAAAACTTCAGGCTGAGCTTGCTTAATTAACTCTCTTAGCAACGCTTTTTTATGATGAGTAAATTCACTTATAGCGAATTTCATGACCTCGGTGGTGACAACAGCTCCGTGAGTGAAATAATTGTTTGTAATAGAATAAGATTCACGGTTTTCGGAACATAAATTTTTGAGCAGCAGGGTCATAGCAGGCCCGTAATCTGTGCTTCCAAGGCTAACTAAAGTTTTAGTTCTCTCTACATCGTTATCAGCCACAGCCTTTTCCAGCTCAGCATCAATATCTTTTTGATTAACTTGGGCGCTATTGCTTTTTAATGTCCGTGCGTACCAGTATTTTCTTTCCTTCAAAGCTTTCACAAATTCGCCATCCAAAAAAGGCTGTGAGAATTTTTTTGATAGCCACGTAAGCAAAATTTTTGGGTAGGTATCAATCATGCCTTCCATCAGGTCTTCGTATTGCGCTTTTATTTCTTCCAGGATCAGATTATTCCATTCTTCAGACTCAGTATCTATAAAATGTGATTTGATCCACAGCTTTACCCAAGGCTGAATGTCTTCGATTCTATACCACTTTTTTACGGGTTCAGAATGAAAAAACATACTTGTCAGAGTGGACCAAATACTCATCTCAGGTTTAGGGTTGAAAAATTCCGATAGCTTTTCAATTATGAAAGAAAGCTCCAGCGTAGCTCCTTGTTCTATCAGTTTCTCTGCTTGTGAGAACGTATGTAAGTCACCAAATATTGTGGCTTCTTTCAGTGCTTCATTCAGTTCTGTATTATCTTTCTCCTGAACCGGGCTTTTGGCAGCTTCCTGTTGTTCAAGACAATCCTGACAGTAAAGTTTAGGCTCCACTCGTGGGTTCACGCCACACTGTGCGCATTTGATATTCCGGGACGGGCCGGGATGATCGCCATCTCCATCGCCCTTTTCACCGCTGTTATGATGTTCATTGATGTTATTGCCTGGTGTCTCAGGCGGTTGATGCGATGCTTGCTGGTGGGTGTTTTGCGTGCCGCCACTTTGCCCACTGCTTTCCCCCTGTTCCCCTCCTGGCTGGCGGACGGGGGCAGGTGCCTTTCCCGGGATTAATGCGAGCAGACTTAAACGATCAAGTATTAACGTAGGATTGGTTCCATAAAGCTTGTTCAAATCAGGATTCTGTTTTACCCATTGCCAATAGGCCGCTGTGGGATCAACGGGGTTTTGTGATAATGCCCTGAGTACTCTCGGGTCCTGATGATGATTGCGTTTTGCTATTACCCTCCATAACTCTACAGGTATGGCTATATTGGTACTTCTCCAGCCGTCGTGCCAGACAACAAGGTAAATGGCCGGTCGCCTTTCTTGCTCTTTATAGGGCTGAAGCCCGATCTGGGTCAGGAGAATAGAAAGCTTGTCCAGTGACCATGCATAGAGTATCCGCTCTAAGCCGCCTCCGGGGCGTTTCCAGAAATCGTCTTTATCATCCGGGCCATCGTCAAAAGCTCCGCCGGATGCGTATACGTCACCTTTTCCACTATTCTGTGTTGGTTTTTCATAAGGCATTAAATAGTTTTTTGAGGAATTAATGGGGAGCTCATCTGCGGTGGTGATGACAACCTGAGTGGGTACAGGGACTTCATCCTCAGTCGTTTTCGCATTATTGGTGAAAGATGCGCAGTCGGAATTAAAACGCCACTTTCCCGGGTCATAATGGACAACATCACGCCCGGAAACTGACTGGATTTTTAAAAGCACTGATACATTGTGACCTTGAGAAGGTTCGTTAATTAAACTGCCATTATTGGATGAAGTAAAATGGGTCGGGTCAGACGATTCACTCCGGTAGAAAGAGACTTCTTTTCGAGACTTGAAACAAAGTCGTATATAAGTGTTATTGGGAAGAACCTGATTATCAAGAGACTTTTTTCCAGTGGTGAGCCACTCAACCAGAATACTTCCCGGATTTATTAAGTAGCTGTCGTCTTCTTGATTACTGGAGGTGCCTACCGTTTTTATTGAGGGTTCTCCCCGTGTATATTGAGTTTGTATAAAGGCATGGGCAACAGGGCTGCAAAGGGAACCGATAAAAAAGAGACAAAAAAAACCAGCCAGCCAGTGGAATATAAACTGACTGAAACTTTTATGTTGCTTCATGACGGGTCACTCTGATTTTGCAGAGCTCAGAGTCTAGTCAGTATTTTATGAGATGCAAATAGAGCAGAAAGCAACAGTAACATCTTCTGTTCCTTGAGTATTTCCGGGAAACATTCAAGGAACCTGTTCCGGAAAGTAATTTTATCGGCTTTGCTCAGGACTGGGTTTCAGTTTCTTCCACTTCCTGGCACTGTGAAGATCATTATTTTTGATGGATGCTTCAACCCCTTTATTGATAATTTTCTGGCTGAGTTTAGCTCCACGCCCCACCCATTTTTTGACATAAGCAAAATCACCTCTTTCGGCTGCAACTTCAAGCCCTTTATTGATAATTTCCTGATTGAGTTCAGCTCCAATACGCATCCATTCCATGGCAGAATCAAAATCACCTTTTCTGATTGTCGCTTCAAGCCCTTTATTAAGCTGGTCAACGTCAAAAGGAGCACCAAGTTCTATCCACCCTTTGGCAGCACTTGATCTACCATGTTCGGCTGCCTTTTCAAGCCCCTTAGCAAGCTGACTAGCGTCAGCAACAGCACCAAGTTCTATCCACCCTTTGGCAGCACTTGATCTACCACATTCGGCTGCCTTTTCAAGCCCCTTAGCAAGCTGACTGGCGTCAGCAACAGCACCAAGTTCTATCCACCCTTTGGCAGCACTTGATTTACCACGTTCGGCTGCCTTTTCAAGCCCCTTAGCAAGCTGACTAGCGTCAGCAACAGCACCAAGCTTTATCCATTGTTTAGCTTTGTTGGAACTTCCTTTCAAAATAGCTTCCTGAAGTCCTGCATCTGCGATACCCGGAGAGAGTAAAGCGCCATCAGCTAGATTAAGGGCATACTGAAAGTAGGAGTATTTGCCGCTCTGCATGAGCTCTACGGTGATCAATGAGGTAATGGTATCACCTCCAAATTTAACCATTGCCTGTATAGCTTTGGTTTTATTAATTGAAAATGCGTGATTTAAGCCAGCCGCCAAAACTCCAGGCTCAGCTTGCTCAATTAAGATTTTTAGCAATTCTTTCTTGTGGTTGGTGTATTTGCTTATTGCGGTCTGCATGATCTCGGTGGTAACGACAGCTCCATGAGCAAAATACTTGTTTGCAATAGAATAACAACCATGGTTTTTGGAACACAGATCTTTGAACAGCAGGGTCATGGCAGGCTCATACTTTGTGTTTCCAAGCATAACCAAATTTTTAGTTCTATTTACATCGTTATCAGCAACAGTTTTTTCCAGCTCGGCATCAATATCTGCTTGATTAACTTTGGCTCCATTTTCTTTAAGTAACTGAGCGTTCCAGTCGTTTCTTTCCTTCATAGCATTCGCAAATTCGTTATCCAACAAAGGCTGTAAGAATTTCTTTGGTAGCCATTTCAACCAAATGATTGGGTATACATACAATTCTTCTTTATACATATCTCCAAGTTCTGCCTTTAGTCCCGCCGATATCATTTTATTCCATTCTTCAGACTCAATATCTATAAAATGTGACTTGATCCACAGGTCTACCCAAGGCTCAATGATTCTAGCTCTGTTTTGAATACTCATCTCAGATTCATGATTGATAAATTCCGATAGCATTTCTATTATGAAAGGAAGCTCCAGCGTAGCTCCCACTTTTATCAGTGTCTCTGCTTCAATGAGCGCACGAGGGTTATCAAATTTGGTGGCTTCTTTCAGTGCTTCATTAAGTTTTGTATTATATTTCTCCTGAACCTGGCTTTTGGCAGCTTCCTGCAGATCAAGACAATCCTGACAGTAAGGTTTAGACTTCACTACCGGTTTGCCGCAATTCATGCATTTAATATTCTGTGAAGGGGGATGATCACCGTCGCCATCATCAGCCTTTCCATCTCTGCCACGATGCTCATTTATGCTTTTGTCTGATGGCGCAGCAGGTTGGTTCGATGTTTGCTGTTGGGTCTTTTGCGCCTCGCCACTTTGCCCACTGCTTTCCCCCTGTTCCCCTCCTGGCTGGCGGACGGGGGCAGGTGCCTTGCCCGGGATTAATGCGAGCAGACTTAAACGATCAAGGACTAACGTAGGATTGGTTCCATAAAGCTTGTTCAAATCAGGATTCTGTTCTAGCCACTGCCAATAGGCCGCTGTGGGATCGACTGGATTTTGTGATAATGCCCTGAGTACCCCCGGGTCCTGATGATGATTGCGTTTTACCATTACCCTCCATAACTCTACAGGTATGGCTATGTCGGTACTCCTCCAGCCGTCGTGCCAGACAACAAGGTAAATGGCCGGTCGCCTTTGTTGCTCTTTATTGGGCTGAAGCCCGGTGAGGGTCAGGAAAATAGAAAGCTTGTCCAGTGACCACTCATAGAGCGTTCGCTCTAAGCCGCCTCCGGGGCGTTTCCAGAAATCGTCTTTATCATCCGGGCCATCGTCAAAAGCTCCGCCGGATGCGTATACGTCACCTTTTCCACTATTCTGTGTTGGTTTTTCATAAGGCATTAAATAGTTTTTTGAGGAATTAATGGGGAGCTCATCCGCGGTGGTGATGACAACCTGAGTGGGTACAGGGACTTCATCCTCAGTCGCTTTGGTATTATTGGTAAAAGATGCGCAGTCGGAATTAAAACGCCATTTTCCCGGGTCATAATGGACAACATCACGCCCGGAAACTGACTGGATTTTTAAAAGTACTGATACATTGTGACCTTGAGAAGGTTCGTTATCTAAACTGCCATTATTGGATGAAGTAAAATGGGGCGGGTCAGATGATTTACTCCGGTAGAAAGGGACTTCTTTTCGAGACTTGAAACAAAGTCGTATATAAGTGTTATTGGGAAGAACCTGATTATCAAGAGACTTTTTTCCAGTGGTGAGCCACTCAACCAGAATACTTCCCGGGTTTATTAAGTAGCTGTTGTCTTCTTGATTACTGGAGGTTCCTACCGTTTTTATTGAGAGTTCTCCCCGTGTATATTGAGTTTGTATAAAGGCATGGGCAACAGGGCTGCAAAGGGAACCGATAAAAAAGAGACAAAAAAAACCAGACAGCCAGTGGAATATAAACTGACTGAAACTTTTATGTTGCTTCATGACAGGTCACTCTTATTTTTCCAGACTCAGAGTTTAGTCAGTCTTTTGTGATATACAAAAAATAATCAATCTTGATCCGTTCAGCCAACCATTTGGCTTTATTTGCCAACCCTGTAAGGCGTGAACCATGTTAGGGAAGCAGCAGAACATAATATACCGCTGTTGGCTTTTGGCGGTTGGCTGTATGAGCAGCTAATAGCCAAAAGCCAACAGCCAAAAGCCCGGTAAGTTATTGAATGCTGCGCCCCTTAGCTGGCTAAATTCCCGTTAATGGTTGAAACGTCCAGTGCCCAACTATTCTGCTAATGAACCGGTCAAGATTGATTTTTACGGCCCCTGTTGTATTTTTTTGTCCCGTACTTTAGCCATGGTAGCTTCTCGAACATGCGAGAATCAAAGCTGTTTGGATCTAAATATTTCACATTCTTTCTGGCCTTAGCCCTCTTAATAAGATTATTCATAATGATGGCTTTATTAATTACTGCAAAGAATGTTTCCTGGCTGGGTATAGCTCCAAGCTCTACCCATTCTCTTATAAATTCTAAATTACCTTTTTGGGCTGCCTTTTCAAGCCCCTTATTAAGCTGGTCAACGTCAAAAGGAGCACCAAGTTCTCTCCATTCTTTGGCAGAAGTTGATCTACCACGTTCGGCTGCTTTTTCAAGCCCCTTAGCAAGCTGACTAGCGTCAGCAACAGCACCAAACTTTATCCAGTGCTTAGCTTTGCTGGAACTTCCTCTCAAAATAGCTTCTTGAAGCCCTGCATCTGCGATACCCGGAGAGAGTGAAGCGCCATCAGCTAGTTCATGGGCGTATTGAGAGTAGGAATATTTGCTGCTCTGCATGAGCTCTACGGTGATCAATGAGGTAATGGTATCGCCTCCCAATTTAATCAGTGCTTCTATAGCTTTGGTTTTATTAATTGAAAATGCGTGATTCAACCCAGCCACCAAAACTTCAGGCTGAGCTTGCTTAATTAACTCTTTTAGCAACTCTTTTTTGCGATAAGTGTATTTACTTATCGCGGTCTTCATAATCTCGGTGGTAACGACAGCTCCGTGAGCGAGATAACTGTTTGCAATAGAATAAGAATCATGATTTTTGGAACACAAACCCTTGAGCAGCGGGGTCATAGCAGGCCCATAGTTTGTGTCTCCAAGCATAACCAAATTTTCAGTTCTCTTTACATCGTTATCAGCCACAGCTTTTTCCAGCTCGGCATCAATATCTGCTTGATTAACTTTGGCTCCATTTTCTTTGAGTAACTTAGCATTCCAGTATTTTCTTTTCTTCACAGCGTTTGCAAATTCGTCATCCAAAAAAGGTTGTGAGAATTTTTTTGATAGCCATTTAAACCAAGTGATTGGGTATTTATACAATTCTGCTTTATGTTTATGTGTATCTCCAAGTTCTGCCTTTAGTCTTGCCCATATCAGCTTATTCCATTCTTCAGACTCAATATCTATAAAATGTGACTTGATCCACAGGTCTACCCAGGGCTCAATGGTTCTAACTTTGTGCCGAATAGCCATCTCTGGTTTATGACCGATAAATTTCGATAGCTTTTCTATTATGAAAGAAAGCTCCAGCGTAGCTCCCGCTTTTATCAGTGTCTCTGCTTCTGAGAGCGCATGTGGGCTATCAAATATTGTGGTTTTTTTCAGTGCTTCATTAAGTTCTGTATTATCCCTTTCTTCGTCCGGGCTTCTGGCAATTTTCTGCTGATCAAGACAGTCCTGACAGTAAGATTTAGACTCCACTACCGGCTTGCCACAATTCATGCATTTAATATTCTGTGAAGGGGGATGATCACCGTTGCCATCATCAGCCTTTCCATCTCTGCCACGATGCTCATTTATGCTTTTGTCTGATGGCGCAGCAGGTTGGTTCGATGTTTGCTGTTGGGTCTTTTGCGCCTCGCCACTTTGCCCGCTGCTTTCCCCCTGTTCCCCTCCTGGCTGGCGGACGGGGGCAGGTGCCTTGCCCGGGATTAATGCGAGCAGACTTAAACGATCAAGGACTAACGTAGGGTTGGTTCCATAAAGCTTGTTCAAATCAGGATTCTGTTCTACCCATTGCCAATAGGCCACTGTGGGATCAACGGGGTTTTGTGATAATGCCCTGAGTACCCTCGGGTCCCGATGATGATTGCGTTTTACCATTACCCTCCATAACTCTACAGGTATGGCTATATTGGTACTTCTCCAGCCGTCGTGCCAGACAACAAGGTAAATGGCCGGTCGCCTTTCTTGCTCTTTATAGGGCTGAAGCCCGATCTGGGTCAGGAGAATAGAAAGCTTGTCCAGTGACCATGCATAGAGTATCCGCTCTGAGCCGCCTCCGGGGCGTTTCCAGAAATCGTCTTTATCATCCGGGCCATCGTCAAAAGCTCCGCCGGATGCGTATACGTCACCTTTTCCACTATTCTGTGTTGGTTTTTCATAAGGCATTAAATAGTTTTTTGAGGAATTAATGGGGAGCTCATCCGCGGTGGTGATGACAACCTGAGTGGGTACAGGGACTTCATCCTCAGTCGTTTTCGCATTATTGGTGAAAGATGCGCAGTCGGAATTAAAGCGCCACTTTCCCGGGTCATAATGGACAACATCATGCCCGGAAACTGACTGGATTTTTAAAAGTACTGATACATTGTGACCTTGAGAAGGTTCGTTATCTAAACTGCCATTATTGGATGAAGTAAAATGGGTCGGGTCAGATGATTTACTCCGGTAGAAAGAGACTTCTTTTCGAGACTTGAAACAAAGTCGTATATAAGTGTTATTGGGAAAAACCTGATTATCAAGGGACTTTTTTCCAGTGGTGAGCCACTCAACCAGAATACTTCCCGGATTTATTAAGTAGCTGTCGTCTTCTTGATTACTGGAGGTTCCTACCGTTTTTATTGAGGGTTCTCCCCGTGAATATTGAGTTTGTATAAAGGCATGGGCAACAGGGCTGCAAAGGGAACCGATAAAAAAGAGACAAAAATATCCAGCAAGCCAATGAAACATAAACTGACTGAAACTTTTATGTTGCTTCATGACAGGTCACTCTGATTTTTTCCAGACCCAGAGTTTAGTCAGTCTTTTGTGATATACAACAAATAATGTAAGTACTCAAAAAACGGTATGTGAGGCAAACCTGAATTTATATTTTTTTGTCCCGTACCTTACTCCGTTGTAGCTTCTCGTACGTTTGAGAATCAGAGCTGTCTGGATCTAAATAGTTCACATTCTTCATGGCCTTAGCCCTCTCAATAAGATTCTTCATAATGATGGCTTTACTCATTACTGCAAAGAATGCTTTATGGCTGGGTATAGCTCCAAGCTCTACCCATTCTCTGATAAATTCTAAATCATCTTTTTGGGCTGCATTTTCAAGCCCGTTATTAAGCTGGTCAACTTCAAAATGAGTACCAGGTTTTATCCGTTTTTTGGCAGAAGTCGATCTGACATGTTCGCTTTCCTTTTTAAACCACTTGTCAAATTGACTACCAGAATTAAATCTACCAAAAGCTACTATCCAGCATTTAATTTTGCTGGAATCTCCAGTCAACATAGCTTCGTCATACTCGTCGCTCGATTTAGACGCAGTGCTGTTTGGGTATAGATAGTCCAAATGCTTCCAGGCCTTAGCCCTCTTAATACGACCCTTCATAATGATGGCTTTATTAATTACTGCAAGGAGTGCTTTCTGGCTGGGTATAGCTCCAAGCTCTACCCATTCTCTGATAAATTCTAAATTACCTTTTTGGACTGCCTTTTCAAGCCCCCTATTAAGCTGGTCAACGTCAAAAGGAGCACCAAGTTCTCTCCATTCTTTGGCAGAAGTTGATCTACCACGTTCGGCTGCTTTTTCAAGCCCTTTAGCAAGCTGACTAGCGTCAGCAACAGCACCAAGCTTTATCCAGTGTTTAGCTTTGCTGGAACTTCCTCTCAAAATAGCTTCCTGAAGCCCTGCATCTGCGATACCCGGAGAGAGTGAAGCGCTATCAGCTAGTTCATGGGCGTACTGAGAGTAGGAATATTTGCTGTTCTGCATGAGCTCTACGGTGATCAATGAGGTAATGGTATCGCCTCCCAATTTAATCATTGCTTCTATAGCGTTGATTTTATTAATTGAAAATGCGTGATTCAACCCAGCCACCAAAACTTCAGGTTGAGATCGCTTAATTAACGCTTTTAGCAAATTTTTCTTATGACGGGTGTATTTACTTATTGCGTTCTGCATGATCTTAGTGGTAACAACAGCTCCACGAGCGAAATAGCTGTTTGCAATAGGAATAGAATAAGAACCGTGGTTTTTGGAAAACAAATTTTTGAACAGCAGGGTCATAGCAGGCTCATACTTTGTGTATTTAAGCCTAACCAAATTTTTAGTTCTCTTTACATCATTATCAGCCACAGCTTTTTCCAGCTCGGCAACAATATCTGCTTGATTAACTTTGGCCCCATTTTCCTTGAGTAACTGAGCTTTCCAGTATTTTCTTTCCTTAACAGCATTCACAAATTCGTCATCCAACAAAGGCTGTAAGAATTTCTTTGGTAGCCATTTCAACCAAATGATTGGGTATCCATACAATTTTTCTTTATGCATATCTCCAAGTTCTGCCTTTAGTCCCGCCGATATTATTTTCTTCCATTCTTCAGACTCAATATCTATAAAATGTGACTTGATCCAGAGGTCTACCCAAGGCTCAATGATTTTAGCTCTCTCTCGAATACTCATCTTAGATTTATGACCGATAAATTCCGATAGCATTTCTATTATGAGAGGAAACTCCAGCGTCGCTCCCACTTTTATCAGTGCCTTTGCTTCAATGAGCGCATGTGGGTTATCAAATATTGTGGCTTCTTTCAGTGCTTCATTAAGTTTTGTATTATATTTCTCCTGAACCTGGCTTTTGACAGCTTCCTGCAGATCAAGACAGTCCTGACAGTAAGATTTAGACTCCACTACCGGCTTGCCACAATTCATGCATTTAATATTCTGTGATGGGGGATGATCACCGTCGCCATCATCAGCCTTTCCATCTCTGCCACGATGCTCATTTATGCTTTTGTCTGATGGCGCAGCAGGTTGGTTCGATGTTTGCTGTTGGGTCTTTTGCGCCTCGCCACTTTGCCCACTGCTTTCCACCTGTTCCCCTCCTGGCTGGCGGACGGGGGCAGGTGCCTTTCCCGGGATTAATGCGAGCAGACTTAAATGATCAAGGATTAACGTAGGATTGGTTCCATAAAGCTTGTTCAAATCAGGATTCTGTTCTACCCATTGCCAATAGGCCGCTGTGGGATCAACGGGGTTTTGTGATAATGCCCTGAGTACCCTCGGGTCCCGATGATGATTGCGTTTTACCATTACCCTCCATAACTCTACAGGTATGGCTATATTGGTACTTCTCCAGCCGTCGTGCCAGACAACAAGGTAAATGGCCGGTCGCCTTTGTTGCTCTTTATTGGGCTGAAGCCCGATCTGGGTCAGGAGAATAGAAAGCTTGTCCAGTGACCATGCATAGAGTATCCGCTCTGAGCCGCCTCCGGGGCGTTTCCAGAAATCGTCTTTATCATCCGGGCCATCGTCAAAAGCTCCGCCGGATGCGTATACGTCACCTTTCCCACTATTCTGTGTTGGTTTTTCATAAGGCATTAAATAGTTTTTTGAGGAATTAATGGGGAGGAGGTCATCCGCGGTGGTGATGACAACCTGAGTGGGTACAGGGACTTCATCCTCAGTCGTTTTCGCATTATTGGTGAAAGATGCGCAGTCGGAATTAAAACGCCACTTACCCGGGTCATAATGGACAACATCACGCCCGGAAACTGACTGGATTTTTAAAAGCACTGATACATTGTGACCTTGAGAAGGTTCGTTATCTAAACTGCCATTATTGGATGAAGTAAAATGGGGCGGGTCAGATGATTTACTCCGGTAGAAAGAAACTTCTTTTCGAGACTTGAAACAAAGTCGTATATAAGTGTTATTGGGAAAAACCTGATTATCAAGAGACTTTTTTCCAGTGGTGAGCCACTCAACCAGAATACTTCCCGGATTTATTAAGTAGCTGTCGTCTTCTTGATTACTGGAGGTGCCTACCGTTTTTATTGAGGGTTCTCCCCGTGTATATTGAGTTTGTATAAAGGCATGGGCAACAGGGCTGCAAAGGGAACCGATAAAAAAGAGACAAAAAAAACCAGCCAGCCAATGGAATATAAACTGACTGAAACTTTTATGTTGCTTCATGACGGGTCACTCTGATTTTGCAGAGCTCAGAGTCTAGTCAGTATTTTATGAGATGCAAATAGAGCAGAAAGCAACAGTAACATCTTCTGTTCCTTGAGTATTTCCGGGAAACATTCAAGGAACTTGTTCCGGAAAGTAATTTTATTGGCTCTGCTCAGGACTGGGTTTCAGTGCCTTCCACTTAACGGCAGTCTCCAACTTATCACGAATGATGGCTCCATCAGCTCCTTTATTGATAATTTCCTGGCTGAGTTTAGCGCCAAGCCTCACCCATTCTTTGACAAAACTAAATGCACCATTTTCGGCTGCTGCCTTAAGCCCCTTAGTGAACTGATCAACGTCAGCAGAAGCACCACGCGATATCCAGAATTTGGCATTATCGGAGTTTCCATTCAAAATAGCGTCTTGAAGCCCCGCTTCAGCGATACCCCTGGAGAGTGGAGCGTCAACTTTTTTCATATCTTTTAGTATTTTGGCATAGTAAGAGTAGGAATATTGGTTGCTCTGCATGAGCTCTACGGTGATCAGGGAGGTAATGGTACCGCGTCCCAATGTAATCAGCGCCACTATAGCTTCGGTTTTATTAATTGAAAATGCGTGATTCAACCCAGCCACCAAAACTTCAGGCTCAGCTTGCTCAATTAAGCTTTTTAGCAATTCTTTCTTGTGGTCGGTGTATTTGCTTATTGCGGTCTGCATGATCTCGGTGGTAACGACAGCTCCGTGATGGAAATACATGTATGCAATAGCATGACAACGATGGTTTTCGGAACACAGATCTTTAAGCAGCAGGGTCATGGCAGGCTCATACTTTGTCTTTCCAAGCATAACCAAATTTCTAGTTCTATTTACATCGTTATCAGCCACAGTTTTTTCCAGCTCGGCATCTATATCTGCTTGATTAACTTTGGCTCCATTTTCTTTGAGTAACCTAGCGTTCCAGTCGTTTCTTTCCTTCATAGCATTCGCAAATTCGTCATCCAGCAAAGGCTGTAAGAATTTCTCTGGTAGCCATTTCAACCAAATGATTGGGTATACTGGGCATGGATACAATTTTTCTTTATGCGTATCTCCAAGTTCTGCCTTTAGTCCCGCCGATATTATTTTGTTCCATTCTTCAGACTCAATATCTATAAAATGTGACTCGATCCAGAGGTCTACCCAAGGCTCAATGATTTTAGCCCTCTCTCTAATACTCATCTTAGATTTATGACCGATAAATTCCGATAGCATTTCTATTATGAGAGGAAACTCCAGCGTCGCTCCCACTTTTATCAGTGCCTTTGCTTCAATGAGCGCATGTGGGTTATCAAATATTGTGGCTTCTTTCAGTGCTTCATTAAGTTTTGTATTATATTTCTCCTGAACCTGGCTTTTGACAGCTTCCTGCAGATCAAGACAGTCCTGACAGTAAGATTTAGACTCCACTACCGGCTTGCCACAATTCATGCATTTAATATTCTGTGATGGGGGATGATCACCGTCGCCATCATCAGCCTTTCCATCTCTGCCACGATGCTCATTTATGCTTTTGTCTGATGGCGCAGCAGGTTGGTTCGATGTTTGCTGTTGGGTCTTTTGCGCCTCGCCACTTTGCCCGCTGCTTTCCACCTGTTCCCCTCCTGGCTGGCGGACGGGGGCAGGTGCCTTTCCCGGGAGTAATGCGAGCAGACTTAAACGATCAAGGACTAACGTAGGATTGGTTCCATAAAGCTTGTTCAAATCAGGATTCTGCTCTACCCATTGCCAATAGGCCGCTGTGGGATCAACGGGGTTTTGTGATAATGCCCTGAGTACCCTCGGGTCCCGATGATGATTGCGTTTTACCATTACCCTCCATAACTCTACAGGTATGGCTATGTCGGTACTTCTCCAGCCGTCGTGGCAGACAACAAGGTAAATGGCCGGTCGCCTTTGTTGCTCTTTATTGGGCTGAAGCCCGATCTGGGTCAGGAGAATAGAAAGCTTGTCCAGTGACCATGCATAGAGTATCCGCTCTGAGCCACCTCCGGGACGTTTCCAGAAATCGTCTTTATCATCCGGGCCATCGTCAAAAGCTCCGCCGGATACGTATACGTCACCTTTCCCACTATTCTGTGTTGGTTTTTCATAAGGCATTAAATAGTTTTTTGAGGAATTAATGGGGAGCTCATCCGCGATGGTAATGACAACCTGAGTGGGTACAGGGACTTCATCCTCTGTCGTTTTGGCATTATTGGTGAAAGATGCGCAGTCGGAATTAAAGCGCCACTTTCCCGGGTCATAATGGACAACATCACGCCCGGAAACTGACTGGATTTTTAAAAGTACTGATACATTGTGACCTTGAGAAGGTTCGTTATCTAAACTGCCATTATTGGATGAAGTAAAATGGGGCAGGTCAGATGATTTACTCCGGTAGAAAGGGACTTCTTTTCGAGACTTGAAACAAAGTCGTATATAAGTGTTATTGGGAAAAACCTGATTATCAAGAGACTTTTTTCCAGTGGTGAGCCACTCAACCAGAATGCTTCCCGGGTTTATTAAGTAGCTGTCGTCTTCTTGATTACTGGAGGTGCCTACCGTTTTTATTGAGGGTTCTCCCCGTGTATATTGAGTTTGTATAAAGGCATGGACGACAGGGCTGCAAAGGGAACCGATAAAAAAGAGACAAAAAAAACCAGCCAGCCAATGGAATATAAACTGACTGAAACTTTTATGTTGCTTCATGACGGGTCACTCTGATTTTGCAGAGCTCAGAGTCTAGTCAGTATTTTATGAGATGCAAATAGAGCAGAAAGCAACAGTAAGGGAAGCAGCAGAACATAATATACCGCTGTTGGCTGTTGGCTGTTGGCTGTTGGCTGTTGGCTGTTGGCTTTTGGCTTTTGGCTTTTGGCTTTTGGCTTTTGGCTTTTGGCGGTTGGCGGTTGGCGGTTGGCTGTATGAGCAGCTAATAGCCAAAAGCCAACAGCCCGGTAAGTTATTGAATGCTGCGCCCCTAACATCTTTTGTTCCTTGAGTATTTCCGGGAAACATTCAAGGAACCTGTTCCGGAAAGTAATTTTATTGGCTCTGCTCAGGACTGGGTTTCAGTGCCTTCCACTTAAAGGCAGTCTCCAACTTATCACGAATGATGGCTCCATCAACTCCTTTATCGATAATTTCCTGGCTGAGTTTAGCTCCAAGCCCCACCCATTTCATGGCAGAATCAAAATCACCTGTTTCGGCTGCCACTTTAAGCCCTTTATTGATAATTTCCTGTCTGGGTTTAGCTCCAAGCTCCACCCATGCTCTGGCAGAAAGCAAATTACCTTGTCCGGTTGCTACTTCAAGCCCTTTAGTCAGCTGATCAGCGTCAGGGGAAGCACCAAGGTTTATCCATTTTTTAGCAATGGAGTCGTCTCCTTTTGAAATAGCGTGCTGAAGTCCCGTATCAGCAATACCCGGAGAGAGTGAAGCACCATCTTCCAGTTTTTTGATATAAGCAGAGTAGGAGTATGTGCTGCTCTGCATAAGCTCTACGGTGATCAATGAGGTAATGGCATCGCCACCCAATTTAATCATTGCGCCTATAGCTTTGTGATTATCAGTTGAAAATGCGTGATTCAACCCAGCCGCCAAAACGTCAGGCTGAGCTCGCTTAATTAACTTTTTTAGCAAGCTATATTCATCAAAAGTACGCAAATTTTCAAGTAGTAGGTTCATAGCAGGCTCATACTCTGTTTTTGTAAGCTCCATCAAATTTATAACTCTATCTACATCGTTATTAGCCACAGCTTTTGCCAGCTCGGTATTAACATATGTTTGATTAGCTTCGGCTCCTATTTTTTGGAAAAAATCAGCGACCCAGTATTTTCTTTCCTTTAGAGCGTTCGTAAATTCGTCATTTAAGTAAGTCTTTGAGAATTCTTTTGATAACCATTTAATCAAAACGTATGAGAATGCATGTGATTCATTTTCTTGTGTATCTTGAAGTTCCTCCTTTAGTCCTGCCAATATCAGTTCATTCCATTTTTCAGACTCAATATCTATAAAATTTGATTTGATCCATAGTTTTACCCAAGGCTCAATGGTTTTAACTCTGTGCCTCTTTTTTACGGGTTCATAACCCATTATTTGAAAAAACATACTTGTTAGAGTGGACCAAATACTCATCTCAGGTTTAGGATCAATAAATGCTGATAGCTTTTCTATTATGAAAGAAAACTCCAGCGTAGCCCCTTGCTCTATCAGTTCCTCTGCTTTTAATAACGCATGTAAGTCACCAAATATTGTGGCTTCTTTCAGTGCTTCATTCAGTTCTGTATTATCTTTCTCCTGAACCGGGCTTTTGACAGCTTCCTGTTGTTCAAGACAATCCTGGCAGTAAAGTTTAGGCTCCACTCGTGGGTTCACGCCACACTGTGCGCATTTGATATTCCGGGACGGGCCGGGATGATCGCCATCTCCATCGCCCTTTTCACCGCTGTTATGATGTTCATTGATGTTATTGTCTGGTGTCTCAGGCGGTTGATGTGATGCTTGCTGGTGGGTGTTTTGCGTGCCGCCGCTTTGCCCACTGCTTTCCACCTGTTCCCCTCCTGGCTGGCGGACGGGGGCAGGTGCCTTTCCCGGGATTAATGCGAGCAGACTTAAACGATCAAGGACTAACGTAGGATTGGTTCCATAAAGCTTGTTCAAATCAGGATTCTGTTCTACCCATTGCCAATAGGCCACTGTGGGATCAACGGGGTTTTGTGATAATGCCCTGAGTACCCTCGGGTCCCGATGATGATTGCGTTTTACCATTACCCTCCATAACTCTACAGGTATGGCTATATTGGTACTTCTCCAGCCGTCGTGCCAGACAACAAGGTAAATGGCCGGTCGCCTTTGTTGCTCTTTATTGGGCTGAAGCCCGGTGAGGGTCAGGAAAATAGAAAGCTTGTCCAGTGACCATTCATAGAGCGTTCGCTCTAAGCTGCCTCCGGGGCGTTTCCAGAAATCGTCTTTACCATCCGGGCCATCGTCAAAAGCTCCGCCGGATGCGTATACGTCACCTTTTCCACTATTCTGTGTTGGTTTTTCATAAGGCATTAAATAGTTTTTTGAGAAACTAATGGGGAGGAGGTCATCCGCGGTGGTGATGACAACCTGAGTGGGTACAGGGACTTCATCCTCAGTCGCTTTGGTATTATTGGTAAAAGATGCGCAGTCGGAATTAAAGCGCCACTTTCCCGGGTCATAATGGACAACATCACGCCCGGAAACTGACTGGATTTTTAAAAGTACTGATACATTGTGACCTTGAGAAGGTTCGTTATCTAAACTGCCATTATTGGATGAAGTAAAATGGGGCGGGTCAGATGATTTACTCCGGTAGAAAGGGACTTCTTTTCGAGACTTGAAACAAAGTCGTATATAAGTGTTATTGGGAAAAACCTGATTATCAAGAGACTTTTTTCCAGTGGTGAGCCACTCAACCAGAATACTTCCCGGGTTTATTAAGTAGCTGTCGTCTTCTTGATTACTGGAGGTTCCTACCTTTTTTATTGAGGGTTCTCCCCGTGTATATTGAGTTTGTATAAAGGCATGGGCAACTGGATTGCAAAGAAAACCGATAAAAACGAGACAAAAAAAACCAGCCAGCCAATGGAATATAAACTGACTGAGACTTTTATGTTGCTTCATGACAGGTCACTCTTATTTTGCAAAGCTCAGAGTCTAGTCAGTATTTTATGAGATGCAAATAGAGCAGAAAGCAACAGTAACATCTTTTGTTCCTTGAGTATTTCCGGGAAACATTCAAGGAACCTGTTCCGGAAAGTAATTTTATTGGCTCTGCTCAGGACTGGGTTTCAGTGCCTTCCACTTAACGGCAGTCTCCAACTTATTACGATTGATGGCTCCATCAACTCCTTTATCGATAATTTCCTGGCTGAGTTTAGCTCCAAGCCCCACCCATTTTTTGGCGTAATCAAAATCACCTGTTTCGGCTGCCACTTTAAGCCCTTTATTGATAATTTCCTGGCTGAGTTTAGCTCCAAGCTCCACCCATGCTCTGGCAGAAAGCAAATTACCTTGTCCGGTTGCTACTTCAAGCCCTTTAGTCAGCTGATCAGCGTCAGGGGAAGCACCAAGGTTTATCCATTTTTTAGCAATGGAGTTGTCTCCTTTCGAAATAGCGTGCTGAAGTCCCGTATCAGCAATACCCGGAGAGAGTGAAGCACCATCTTTCAGTTTTTTGATATAAGCAGAGTAGGAGTATGTGCTGCTCTGCATAAGCTCTACGGTGATCAATGAGGTAATGGCATCGCCACCCAATTTAATCATTGCGCCTATAGCTTTGTGATTATCAGTTGAAAATGCGTGATTCAACCCAGCCGCCAAAACGTCAGGCTGAGCTCGCTTAATTAACTTTTCTAGCAAGCGATATTCATGATAAGTACGCAAATTTTCAAGTAGTAGGTTCATAGCAGGCTCATACTCTGTTTTTGTAAGCTCCATCAAATTTATAACTCTATCTACATCGTTATTAGCCACAGCTTTTGCCAGCTCGGTATTAACATATGTTTGATTAGCTTCGGCTCCTCTTTCTTGGAAAAAATCAGCGACCCAGTATTTTCTTTCCTTTAGAGCGTTCGTAAATTCGTCATTAAAGTAAGTCTTTGAGAATTCTTTTGATAACCATTCAATCCAAATGTATGAGTATTCATGTGATTCATTTTCTTGCGTATCTTGAAGTTCCTCCTTTAGTCCTGCCAATATCAGTTCATTCCATTTTTCAGACTCAATATCTATAAAATTTGATTTGATCCACAGTTTTACCCAAGGCTCAATGGTTTTAACTCTGTGCCTCTTTTTTACGGGTTTATAACCCATTATTTGAAAAAACATACTTGTTAGAGTGGACCAAATACTCATCTCAGGTTTAGGGTCAATAAATGCTGATAGCTTTTCTATTATGAAAGAAAACTCCAGCGTAGCCCCTTGCTCTATCAGTTCCTCTGCTTTTAAGAACGCATGAAAGTCACCAAATATTGTGGCTTCTTTCAGTGCTTCATTCAGTTCTGTATTATCTTTCTCCTGAACCGGGCTTTTGGCAGCTTCCTGTTGTTCAAGACAATCCTGACAGTAAAGTTTAGGCTCCACTCGTGGGTTCACGCCACACTGTGCGCATTTGATATTCCGGGACGGGCCGGGATGATCGCCATCTCCATCGCCCTTTTCACCGCTGTTATGACGTTTATTAATGTTGTTGTCTGGTGTCTCAGGCGGTTGATGTGATGCTTGCTGGTGGGTGTTTTGCGTGCCGCCGCTTTGCCCACTGCTTTCCCCCTGTTCCCCTCCTGGCTGGCGGACGGGGGCAGGTGCCTTTCCCGGGATTAATGCGAGCAGACTTAAACGATCAAGGACTAACGTAGGATTGGTTCCATAAAGCTTGTTCAAATCAGGATTCTGTTCTAGCCACTGCCAATAGGCCGCTGTGGGATCGACTGGATTTTGTGATAATGCCCTGAGTACCCTCGGGTCCTGATGATGATTGCGTTTTACCATTACCCTCCATAACTCTACAGGTATGGCTATGTCGGTACTCCTCCAGCCGTCGTGCCAGACAACAAGGTAAATGGCCGGTCGCCTTTGTTGCTCTTTATTGGGCTGAAGCCCGGTGAGGATCAGGAAAATAGAAAGCTTGTCCAGTGACCATTCATAGAACGTTCGCTCTAAGCCGCCTCCGGGGCGTTTCCAGAAATCGTCTTTATCATCCGGGCCATCGTCAAAAGCTCCGCCGGATGCGTATACGTCACCTTTCCCACTATTCTGTCTTGGTTTTTCATAAGGCATTAAATAGTTTTTTGAGGAATTAATGGGGAGGAGGTCATCCGCGGTGGTGATGACAACCTGAGTGGGTACAGGGACTTCATCCTCAGTCGCTTTGGTATTATTGGTAAAAGATGCACAGTCGGAATTAAAGCGCCACTTTCCCGGGTCATAATGGACAACATCACGCCCGGAAACTGACTGGATTTTTAAAAGCACTGATACATTGTGACCTTGAGAAGGTTCGTTATCTAAACTGCCATTATTGGATGAAGTAAAATGGGGCAGGTCAGATGATTTACTCCGGTAGAAAGGGACTTCATTTCGAGACTTGAAACAAAGCCGTATATGAGTGTTATCGGGAAGAGCCTGATTATCAGAAGACTTTTGTCCAGTGGTAAGCCACTCAACCAGAATGCTTCCCGGGTTTATTAAGTAGCTGTCGTTTTGTGGATTACTGGAGGTTCCTACCTTTTTTATTGAGGGTTCTCCCCGTGTATATTGAGTTTGTATAAAGGCATGGGCAACTGGATTGCAAAGAAAACCGATAAAAACGAGACAAAAAAAACCAGCCAGCCAATGGAATATAAACTGACTGAGACTTTTATGTTGCTTCATGACAGGTCACTCTTATTTTGCAGAGCTCAGAGTCTAGTCAGTATTTTATGAGATGCAAATAGAGCAGAAAGCAACAGTAACATCTTCTGTTCCTTGAGTATTTCCGGGAAACATTCAAGGAACCTGTTCCGGAAAGTAATTTTTATTGGCTCTGCTCGGGACTGGTTTTCAGTTCCTTCCACTCCCTGTATTCCTCAATATTATTCTGATTGATGGATGCATCAATCCCTTTATCAATAATTTCCTGGCTGAGTTTAGCTCCAAGCTCCACCCATTTTTTGGCATAATCAAAATCACCTTTTTCGGCTGCTGCCTTAAGCCCCTTAGTGAGCTGATCAACGTCAGCAGAAGCACCACGCGATATCCAGAATTTGGCATTATCGGAGTTTCCATTCAAAATAGCGTCTTGAAGCCCCGCTTCAGCGATACCCCTGGAGAGTGGAGCGTCAACTTTTTTCATATTTTTTAGTATTTTGGCATAATAAGAGTAGGAATATTGGTTGCTCTGCATGAGCTCTACGGTGATCAAGGAGGTAATGGTACTGCGTCCCAATGTAATCAGCGCCCCTATAGCTTCGGTTTTATTAATTGAAAATGCGTGATTCAACCCTGCAACCAAAACTTTAGGCTCAGCTCGCTTAATTAACTGTTTTAGCAAACTGCTTTTATTATGAGTAAATTCACTTATTGCGAACTCCATGACCTCGCTGGTGACGACAGCTCCTCTATTAAAATAACTTTCTACAGTACCATAAGAATAATGACGGCCTTTGGAACACGAATCTTTGAGCAGCAGGGTCATAGCTGGCCCATATTCTGTGTCTCCAAGACTATGCAAATTTTTAATTCTCTCTACATCGTTATCGGCCACAGCTTTTTCCAGCTCAGCATCAATATCTTCTTGATTAACTTTGGCTCCATTGCTTCTTAATACCATCGCGTACCAGTATTTTTTTTCCTTCAAAGCTTTCACAAATTCGCCATCCAAAAAAGGCTGTGAGAATTTTTTTGATAGCCACGTAAGCAAAATTTTTGGGTAGGTATCAATCAGGTCTTCCATCAGGTCTTCGTATTGCGCTTTTATTTCTTTCAGGATCAGATTATTCCATTCTTCAGACTCAGTATCTATAAAATGTGATTTGATCCACAGCTTTACCCAAGGCTGAATGTCTTCGATTCTATACCACTTTTTTACGGGTTCAGAATGAAAAAACATACTTGTCAGAGTGGACCAAATACTCATCTCAGGTTTAGGGTTGAAAAATTTCGATAGCTTTTCAATTATGAAAGAAAGCTCCAGCGTAGCCCCTTGCTCTATCAGTTCCTCTGCTTTTAAGAACGCATGTAAGTTACCAAATATTGTGGCTTTTTTCAGTGCTTCATTCAGTTCTGTATTATCTTTCTCCTGAACCGGGCTTTTGGCAGCTTCCTGTTGTTCAAGACAATCCTGACAGTAAAGTTTAGGCTCCACTCGTGGGTTCACGCCACACTGTGCGCATTTGATATTCCGGGACGGGCCGGGATGATCGCCATCTCCATCGCCCTTTTCACCGCTGTTATGATGTTCATTGATGTTATTGTCTGGTGTCTCAGGCGGTTGATGCGATGCTTGCTGGTGGGTGTTTTGCGTGCCGCCGCTTTGCCCACAGCTCTCCCCCTGTTCCCCTCCTGGCTGGCGGACGGGGGCAGGTGCCTTTCCCGGGATTAATGCGAGCAGACTTAAACGATCAAGGACTAACGTAGGATTGGTTCCATAAAGCTTGTTCAAATCAGGATTCTGTTCTACCCATTGCCAATAGGCCACTGTGGGATCAACGGGGTTTTGTGATAATGCCCTGAGTACCCTCGGGTCCTGATGATGATTGCGTTTTACCATTACCCTCCATAACTCTACAGGTATGGCTATGTCGGTACTTCTCCAGCCGTCGTGCCAGACAACAAGGTAAATGGCCGGTCGCCTTTCTTGCTCTTTATTGGGCTGAAGCCCGGTGAGGGTCAGGAAAATAGAAAGCTTGTCCAGTGACCATGCATAGAACGTTCGCTCTAAGCCGCCTCCGGGGCGTTTCCAGAAATCGTCTTTATCATCCGGGCCATCGTCAAAAGCTCCGCCGGATGCGTATACGTCACCTTTCCCACTATTCTGTCTTGGTTTTTCATAAGGCATTAAATAGTTTTTTGAGGAATTAATGGGGAGGAGGTCATCCGCGGTGGTGATGACAACCTGAGTGGGTACAGGGACTTCATCCTCAGTCGCTTTGGTATTATTGGTAAAAGATGCACAGTCGGAATTAAAGCGCCACTTTCCCGGGTCATAATGGACAACATCACGCCCGGAAACTGACTGGATTTTTAAAAGCACTGATACATTGTGACCTTGAGAAGGTTCGTTATCTAAACTGCCATTATTGGATGAAGTAAAATGGGGCAGGTCAGATGATTTACTCCGGTAGAAAGGGACTTCATTTCGAGACTTGAAACAAAGCCGTATATGAGTGTTATCGGGAAGAGCCTGATTATCAGAAGACTTTTGTCCAGTGGTAAGCCACTCAACCAGAATGCTTCCCGGGTTTATTAAGTAGCTGTCGTTTTGTGGATTACTGGAGGTTCCTACCTTTTTTATTGAGGGTTCTCCCCGTGTATATTGAGTTTGTATAAAGGCATGGGCAATAGGATTGCAAAGAAAACCGATAAAAACGAGACAAAAAAAACCAGCCAGCCAATGGAATATAAACTGACTGAGACTTTTATGTTGCTTCATGATGGGTCACTCTGATTTTGCAGAGCTCAGAGTCTAGTCAGTATTTTATGAGATGCAAATAGAGCAGAAAGCAACAGTAACATCTTCTGTTCCTTGAGTATTTCCGGGAAACATTCAAGGAACCTGTTCCGGAAAGTAATTTTTATTGGCTCTGCTCAGGACTGGTTTTCAGTTCCTTCCACTCCCTGTATTCCTCAATATTATTCTGGTTGATGGATGCATCAATCCCTTTATCAATAATTTCCTGGCTGAGTTTAGCGCCAAGCCTCACCCATTCTTTGACAAAACTAAATGCACCATTTTCGGCTGCTGCCTTAAGCCCCTTAGTGAGCTGATCAACGTCAGCAGAAGCACCACGCGATATCCAGAATTTGGCATTATCGGAGTTTCCATTCAAAATAGCGTCTTGAAGCCCCGCTTCAGCGATACCCCTGGAGAGTGGAGCGTCAACTTTTTTCATATTTTTTAGTATTTTGGCATAATAAGAGTAGGAATATTGGTTGCTCTGCATGAGCTCTACGGTGATCAAGGAGGTAATGGTACTGCGTCCCAATGTAATCAGCGCCCCTATAGCTTCGGTTTTATTAATTGAAAATGCGTGATTCAACCCTGCAACCAAAACTTTAGGCTCAGCTCGCTTAATTAACTGTTCTAGCAAAATTTTTCTATGATGAGTAAATTCACTTATTGCGAACTTCATGACCTTGGTGGTGACGACAGCTCCTCTACTAAAATAACTTTCTACAGTAGAATAAGAATAAGGACTGTCTTTGGAACACAAATCTTTGAGCAGCAGGGTCATAGCTGGCCCATATTCTGTGTCTCCAAGACTATGCAAATTTGTAATTCTCTCTACATCGTTATCGGCCACAGCTTTTTCCAGCTCAGCATCAATATCTTCTTGATTAACTTTGGCTCCATGGCCTCTTAATACCATTGCGTACCAGTATTTTTTTTCCTTCAAAGCTTTCACAAATTCGCCATCAAAAAAAAGCTGTGAGGATTTTTTTGATAGCCACTTAAGCCAAATTTTTGGGAGGGTATCTGTATTATTTTCAATCAGAATTTCGTATTCCGCTTTTAGTTCTGCCAATATCAGTTTATTCCATTCTTCAGACTCAATATCTATAAAATGTGATTCTATCCACAAGTCTACCCAAGGCTCAATGTTTCTAACGCTATTCCGCTCTTTCACGGGTTCATAATGAAAAAATATACTTATTAGAGTGGACCAAATACTCGTCTCAGGTTTAGGATTGATAAATTCCGATACCTTTTTCATTATGAAAGAAAGCTCCAGCGTAGCGCCTTGTTCTATCAGTTTCTCTGCTTGTGAGAACGCATGTAAGTCACCAAATATTGTGGCTTCTTTCAGTGCTCCATTCAGTTCTGTATTATCTTTCTCCTGAACCGGGCTTTTGGCAGCTTCCTGTTGTTCAAGACAATCCTGACAGTAAAGTTTAGGTTCCACTCGTGGGTTCACGCCACACTGTGCGCATTTGATATTCCGGGACGGGCCGGGATGATCGCCATCTCCATCGCCCTTTTCACCACTGTTATGATGTTTATTAATGTTATTGTCTGGTGTCTCAGGCGGTTGATGCGATGCTTGCTGGTGGATGTTTTGCGTGCCGCCACTTTGCCCACTGCTTTTCCCCTGTTCCCCTCCTGGCTGGCGGACGGGGGCAGGTGCCTTTCCCGGGATTAATGCGAGCAGACTTAAACGATCAAGGATTAATGTGGGGTTGGTTCCATAAAGCTTGTTCAAATCAGGATTCTGTTCTAGCCACTGCCAATAGGCCGCTGTGGGATCGACTGGGTTTTGTGATAATGCCCTGAGTACCCTCGGGTCCTGATGATGATTGCGTTTTACCATTACCCTCCATAACTCTACAGGTATGGCTATGTCGGTACTTCTCCAGCCGTCGTGCCAGACAACAAGGTAAATGGCCGGTCGCCTTTCTTGCTCTTTATTGGGCTGAAGCCCGGTGAGGATCAGGAAAATAGAAAGCTTGTCCAGTGACCATTCATAGAACGTTCGCTCTAAGCCGCCTCCGGGGCGTTTCCAGAAATCGTCTTTATCATCCGGGCCATCGTCAAAAGCTCCGCCGGATGCGTATACGTCACCTTTCCCACTATTCTGTCTTGGTTTTTCATAAGGCATTAAATAGTTTTTTGAGGAATTAATGGGGAGGAGGTCATCCGCGGTGGTGATGACAACCTGAGTGGGTACAGGGACTTCATCCTCAGTCGCTTTGGTATTATTGGTAAAAGATGCACAGTCGGAATTAAAGCGCCACTTTCCCGGGTCATAATGGACAACATCACGCCCGGAAACTGACTGGATTTTTAAAAGCACTGATACATTGTGACCTTGAGAAGGTTCGTTATCTAAACTGCCATTATTGGATGAAGTAAAATGGGGCAGGTCAGATGATTTACTCCGGTAGAAAGGGACTTCATTTCGAGACTTGAAACAAAGCCGTATATGAGTGTTATCGGGAAGAGCCTGATTATCAGAAGACTTTTGTCCAGTGGTAAGCCACTCAACCAGAATGCTTCCCGGGTTTATTAAGTAGCTGTCGTTTTGTGGATTACTGGAGGTTCCTACCTTTTTTATTGAGGGTTCTCCCCGTGTATATTGAGTTTGTATAAAGGCATGGGCAACTGGATTGCAAAGAAAACCGATAAAAACGAGACAAAAAAAACCAGCCAGCCAATGGAATATAAACTGACTGAGACTTTTATGTTGCTTCATGATGGGTCACTCTGATTTTGCAGAGCTCAGAGTCTAGTCAGTATTTTATGAGATGCAAATAGAGCAGAAAGCAACAGTAACATATTCTGTTCCTTGAGTATTTCCGGGAAACATTCAAGGAACCTGTTCCAGAAAGTAATTTTATTGGCTCTGCTCAGAACTGGGTTTCAGTTTCTTCCACTTATCGGCAGTCTCCAACTTATTACGATTGATGGCTCCATCAACTCCTTTATCGATAATTTCCTGGCTGAGTTTAGCTCCACGCTCCACCCATTTTTTGGCATAATCAAAATCACCTTTTTCGGCTGCCACTTTAAGCCCTTTATTGATAATTTCCTGACTAAGTTCAGCTCCAAGCTCCACCCAATCCTCGACATAATAAAACTTACCTTTTCCGGTTGACACTTCAAGCCCTTTAGTCATCTGATTAACGTCAGCGGAAGCGCCGAGGTTTATCCATTTTTTAGCACTCGTGGGGTCTCCTTCCGAAATAGCGTGTTGAAGCCCCGCATCAGCGATACCCTGAGAGAGTAAAGCACCATCTTTCAGTTTGTAGAGATAATCAGTGTAGGAGTATGTGCTTCTATGCATGAGCTCTACGGTGATCAATGAGGTAATGGTATCGCCACCCAATTGAATCATCATGTCTATAACTCCTCGGTCATCATTAGTTGAAAATGCGTGATTCAACTCAGCCACCAAAACTTCAGGACGAGCTCGCTTAATTAACTTTGTTAGCAAGTCATATCTACAATAAGGATACCAATTTTCAAGTAGTAATCTGATAGCGGGCTCATACTCTGTTTCTGTAAGCTCCATCAAATTTATAACTCTCTCTACATCCTTATAAGTCACGGCTTTTGCCAGCTCGGCATTAACAGATGTTTGATCAGCTTCGGCTTTCTGGAATTTGAAAAATTTAGCGATCCAGTATTTTCTTTCCTTTAGAGCGTTCGTAAATTCGTCATTAAAATAAGTCTTTGAGATTTCTTTTGATAACCATTTAATCCAAGTGTGTAAGTTCATATATGAATCATTTTTTTTCGTATCTTGAACTTCCTCCTTTAGTCCTGCCAAGATCAGCTGATTCCATTTTTCAGACTCAATATCTATAAAATGTGATTTGATCCACAGGTCTACCCAAGGCTTAATGGTTTCAACTTTGAGCCTCTCTTTTACGGGTTTGTAACCCAGTATTTGAGAAAACATACTTTTTAGAGTGGACCAAATACTCATTTCAGGTTCAGGACCGATAAATTTCGATAGCTTTTCCATTATGAAAGAAAGCTCCAGCGTAGCTCCTTTTTTTATCAGTTCCTCTGCTTTTGAGAACGCACCTAAGTCACCAAATATTGTGGCTTCTTTCAGTGCTTCATTCAGTTCTTTATTATCTTTCTCCTGAACCGGGCTTTTAGCAGCTTCCTGCTGATCAAGACAGTCCTGACAGTAAGATTTAGACTCCACTACTGGCTTGCCACAATTCACGCATTTAATATTCTGTGATGGGGGATGATCACCATCGCCATCATCAGCCTTTTCACCTCTGCCATGATGGTCATTTATGCTTTTGTCTGATGCCGCAGCAGGTTGGTGCGATGTTTGCCGTTGGGTCTTTTGCGCCTCGCCACTTTGCCCACTGCTTCTCTCCTGTTCCCCTCCTGGCTGGCGGATGGGGGCTGGTGCCTTTCCCGGGATTAATGCGAGCAGACTTAAACGATCAAGGATTAACGTAGGATTGGTCCCATAAAGCTTGTTCAAATCAGGATTCTGTTTTACCCATTGCCAATAGGCCGCTGTCGGATCAACGGGGTTTTGTGCTAATGCCCTGAGTACCCTCGGGTCCCGATGATGATTGCGTTTTACCATTACCCTCCATAACTCTACAGGTATCGCTATATTGGTACTCCTCCAGCCATCGTGCCAGACAACAAGGTAAATGGCCGGTCGCCTTTCTTGCTCTTTATAGGGCTGAAGCCCGATCTGGGTCAGGAGAATAGAAAGCTTGTCCAGTGACCATGCATAGAGCATCCGCTCTGAGCCGCCTCCGGGGCGTTTCCAGAAATCGTCTTTATCATCCGGGCCATCGTCAAAAGCTCCGCCGGACGCGTATACGTCAGCTTTTCCACTATTCTGTGTTGGTTTTTCATAAGGCATTAAAAAGTTTTTTGAGGAATTAACGGGGAGGTCATCCGCAGTGGTGATGACAACCTGAGTGGGTACAGGGACTTCATCCTCTGTCGTTTTGGCATTATTGGTGAAAGATGCGCAGTCGGAATTAAAACGCCACTTTCCCGGGTCATAATGGACAACATCACGCCCGGAAACTGACTGGATTTTTAAAAGCACTGATACATTGTGACCTTGAGAAGGTTCGTTAATTAAACTGCCATTATTGGATGAAGTAAAATGGGTCGGGTCAGATGATTGACTCCGGTAGAAAGAGACTTCTTTTCGAGGCTTGAAACAAAGTCGTATATAAGTGTTATTGGGAAAAACCTGATTATCAAGAGACTTTTTTCCAGTGGTGAGCCACTCAACCAGAATACTTCCCGAGTTTATTAAGTAGCTGTTGTCTTCTTGATTACTGGAGGTTCCTACCGTTTTTATTGAGGGTTCTCCCCGTGCATATTGAGTTTGTATAAAGGCATGGGCAACAGGATTGCAAAGAAAACCGATAAAAACGAGACAAAAAAAACCAGCCAGCCAATGGAATATAAACTGACTGAAACTTTTATGTTGCTTCATGACAGGCCACTCTGATTTTGCAGAGCTTAAATTCTAGTCAGTAATTCATGAGACGCAAAAAAACGACCAACCTTGACCTGTTCCGCCAACCGTTTGGCTTTATCTGCCAACCCTTCAGGGCGTGACACAAATCAACATTTTTGCACACCATCCATGAGTAATATGTCTGCCAGTTGCCCTCCTGGCAGGTCATTTATACGATCTATCTGTAAGTTGTCGTTTATTGTTTGCCAGGCAAAATAAGTTCTCAGACCAATATTAATAACGATTGAGTCAAAAGCGTGGAGCTGATTTCCATCCAATTTTGACTATGGCTGTTTTGACCATGAGAGGTGCTTGATGATCCTGTTTAACCCCAAGAAACACAATATTGAGTATAAAGACCCGAAAACCCGTGAGTTGATGCAGAAGGTCATCGACTTTATGGAAGAAAAAGGTCTGAAAAGCATCAAGAAAGACTGGCACGATAAAACCTGGAATTATGAATTCGTTGAGTTCATGAAAGAAAACCAGGTGCTGGCTACCCTGATGACCCCATCAGGCTACGGTGCCGACGATTCAAGATGGGACACTTACCGCAACACTCAGTTTGCTGAAATCAGCGCCTTCTACGGCATTACTTACTGGTATACCTTCCAGGTGTCCATGCTCGGTCTGGGTCCGGTGTGGCTGGGCAGCAACGAACAGATTAAGCACAAGACCGCCGAGCTGCTGCAAAACGGTGATGTCTTTGCCTTTGGCCTGTCCGAAAAAGAACACGGCGCAGACATCTACTCCTCAGATATGATGCTTAAGCCTGCGGGAGAAGGTCAGTACCTTGCCGACGGCGACAAGTATTACATTGGTAACGGTAACGAAGCGGCACTGGTTTCCACGTTTGGCAAAATGTCCGATACCGGCGATTACGTCTTCTTCGGCGTGGATTCCAAACACCCTAAATACGAGTGCGTGAAAAACACCGTCAACGAACAGAACTATGTGGCTGAATACGTTCTGAACGACTACCCAATCACCGACGCCGACATTATGGAAAAAGGCCCCAAAGCCTGGGACAACATGCTGAACACCATTAATGTCTGCAAGTTCAACCTTGGTTTTGGTGCTATCGGCCTGTGCGAGCACGCTTTCTTCGAAGCTATTGACCACGCTGCCACCCGTAACGTCTACAGTCAGTACGTCACCGACTTCCCCCATGTTAAACGACTGTTCACTGACGCTTATGCCCGTCTTTGCGCCATGAAGCTGTTCGCCCAGCGAGCCACCGACTACATGCGCTCTGCTTCCGAAAATGACCGCCGTTACCTGCTGTTCAACCCAATGGTAAAAATGAAGGTCACTTCCCAGGGTGAAGACGTGATCAACCACCTGTGGGATGTCATTGCCGCCAAAGGTTTCGAGAAAGAGCCATTCTTCGAAATCGCCGCCCACGAAATTCGCATGCTGCCAAAACTGGAAGGCACTGTGCATGTGAATATGGCGCTGGTGATCAAGTTTATGAAGAACTACTTCTTCAATCCCGGCGAATTCCCGGAAGTTCCGGTTCGCGATGACAGCGCTAACGATGACTTCCTGTTCAACCAGGGCCCCACCAAAGGGCTGAGCAAGATTCAGTTCCACGACTACAACATCGCTTACAACAGCGTCAACCTGCCTAACGTTGAAGTCTTTAAAGAGCAGATCAACGCCTTTAAAGCCTTCCTGATCAAGGCGACACCGGATGAGCACCAGTCCAAAGACATTGAATACCTTCTGGCTCTGGGCGAGTGCTTCACCCTGGTGGCTTACGGCCAGCTGATTCTGGAAAGCAAGAAGCTCCGTGGCATTGATGATGAGGTAATTGAAGAAATCTTTGACGTGCTGGTCAGGGACTTCTCGAAATACGCCGTGGATATCATGACCAAGCCCAGCAGCTCTGATACCCAGAAAGAACACGCCAGGGCAATGATCAAAACGCCGATCCCCAATGCCGAGCGTTTCGAAAAAGTCTGGCAGGAGCAGATTTACAGCCTGAAAGGGCAATACAAAATGGAAGACTAAATAGCTTCCTGTCATCCCCGCACTGGCGGGGATGACGACTCCCACCCTTTCTGCTGAATAAAATAACGCTATTGGAAAAAATAATGACCATGACCCCATTGGATACTGCTAAGTGGCAAACGAGCTTCGATAAAAAGTGGCGCACCCTGGACGACGCCGCCAATGTTATTCAGTCCGGCGACCGGGTCTGGATTGGCGGTGCGAACTGCGTGGCTACTCCGGTGCTTCAGAAGCTCTGCCTGCGTAAAGAAGAACTGAAGGATGTGGAGCTATTTGGTGGCCTGTTGATGTTCCCCTTTGATTTCCTGAAGCCGGACTTCAAAGGTCATATCCATTACACCGCCATCTTTGCCGGACCTCTGGAAAGAAAACTGTCAGGTCCCGGCAGCAATATCAGCATCAATTCACTGAACTTCTCCCAGTTCAATAATTTCCTGACCGATACCATGAAGCCCAATGTGCTGTTGCTGGAGGTATCCCGCCCTAATGAACAGGGCCTGATGAGCCTTGGACAGACCGGGGCGCTGATGGACAGCAAAGCGGTTGAAATGGCTGACACCATTGTTGCGGTGGTGAATGAGGAAATTCCCTTCCTGCCCGGTAGTGAACGCTGCTTCCTGCATGTGGATCAGGCGACCATGATCGTCGAGTGCAACCATGAGCTGCCTTATGCGCCACAGGCTACCCCTTCGGAACTGGAAGAAAGCATTGCCAGCCATATTCTGCCACATATTAATGATGGCGATGTGATTCAGGTGGGCTTTGGCGGTATTTCTGACGCTGTCGCCTATAAGCTGGACAGCAAGAAAAACCTGAGAATCCACTCTGAAATCATGGCGGACTCAATGCTCTACCTGGTGGAGCAGGGCTCCATTGATCCGGAATCCACCATTACCTACTCCCTGGCTGTCGGTAGCCGCAAGGTGCTGGACTTCCTGAATGGCAATGAAAAAACCAAAGTCATGCCATTGGTTGAGGTGGTTGATCCCGCCACTGTGGGCGCCTACGACAACTTTGTATCGATTAACGGTGCGCTGATGGCAGACCTGACCGGCCAGATCGCCTCTGAAGGCGTGGGCCTGAAACAGATCTCCTGCACCGGTGGTCAACTGGATTTTGTTCGGGGAGCCGGACTGTCTAAAGGTGGTCGCTCCTTCCTGGCGCTGTCTTCCTCCTTCGAAGGCAAAAATGGGCTGGAATCACGGATCAGACTGACCCTGCCAGAGGGAACGCCTGTCACCACGCCTCGCAGTGACGTCATGTACATCGTTACCGAATACGGCGTTGCCGACATCCGCAACAAGCCTATCAAAGACCGGGTTAAGGCCATGATTGCCATTGCTCATCCGGACTTCCGCGAAGAACTTGCCACCCAGGCCAGAGCCGCCGGGCTGATGGATTGATTCCTGTTATTACCAATTAACGCTCTGCCAGCTGACCACCCGGTGAGCTGGCTTCCGTCAAACATTACGAGGTCGTTGACGTATGTTGTTTAAAGGTCAGTACTTCAACATTTTAACTATCGAGCCCGGTATTGCCGAGCTGGTATTCGATACTGCCGGGAAGCCTAATATTCTGTCCCAGCAGTCTATTCAGGAACTGGGTGAAGCTATTACCGTGCTGAAACAGCACCAGGATTTGAAGGGGCTTTTGATCCGTTCCGGAAAAAAAGATTTTTGTCTGGGCGCAGACATTACTGAATTTACCCAGTTGTTCCGCAATGGCGATGAAGCCGAACTGAAGAACAAACTGCAATTTGCTCATTCGGTGATGAATGCCATAGAAGACCTGCCTGTACCGGTGGTTGCTGCGGTCGCCGGTAATGCTCTGGGTGGTGGTTGCGAACTGGCGTTGACAGCGGATTTCCGGATTGTCGCCACATCTGCCAGCCTGGGCTTGCCAGAAGTCAGGCTGGGCATTATTCCCGGCTGGGGCGGAACCGTGCGCCTGCCAAGAATTGTGGGCGTGGAAAAAGCCATTGAGCTGATCACCGGCAGCAAGACTGTTAAAGCGACAGATGCCTTGCATTTTGGCATGGTGGACGGTGTTGTTGATGACGACAACCTGCAAGCTTCTGCCCTGGCGACCCTGAAGCGAGCCATCGCCGGAGAGCTGGACTGGCAGAAACGGAAAGAAGAATGCCGTTCCCCAATGAACCTGAGTGAGCCGGAGCGCACCCTGGCTATTGCCACCGCTTCCGGTCTGGTCAGTAAGGCGGCGGGCAAGTTTTATGTAGCCCCCATGGCGGCTCTGAACAACATCGCCAAAAACATTACTCAGGAACGTGATCAGGCGCTGTCGTTTGAGCGGGAAGCCTTTACTCACTGCGCTCAGACCGAAGTGGCACAGTGTCTGATTGGCATCTATCTGGCGGATACCGCTGTTAAAGCCAGAGGTCGCCAACAGGCCGGAGAACATAAAGGCCCTGAGACCGCTGCCATTATTGGCGCTGGCATTATGGGTGGTGGCATCGCTTATCAGTCCGCCAGCAAAGGCGTGCGGGTGACCATGAAGGACATCAACCAGTCCGCCCTGGATCTGGGAATGTCAGAAGTGTCCGGGCTGCTGCTGAAACGACTGAGCAAAAAACGCATCAAGCCGGAACAGATGGCTGAAGTGCTGAACCGTATTGTCCCAACCCTGCACGAGGGACCGGTAACGGATGCGGAGGTGATTGTCGAGGCTGTGGTGGAACGGATGGATATTAAACATACGGTTCTGAAACACCTGGAACAGATCACCATGGGCAAGGCGGTACTGACCTCCAATACCTCGACCCTGCCTATCTCCAAACTGGCCAATGCCCTGGAACGCCCCGAAAACTTCTGTGGCATGCACTTCTTTAACCCGGTGCATATGATGCCCATGGTGGAAGTGATCCGTGGTGAAAAAACCAGCGATGAGACCATTGCCAAAGTGGTGGCTTATGCCCGGAAAATTGGCAAAACGCCTATTGTGGTCGGTGACTGCCCCGGATTCTACGTCAACCGTCTTCTGGTGCCTTACTTCCTGGCGTTCAACAGCCTGCTGGTGGAAGGTGTGGAGATGGCCAGCATTGACAAGGCTATGGAAAAAGGCTTTGGCTGGCCTATGGGGCCGGCTTACCTGGCGGATGTGATTGGTATGGACACCTGTGTTCATGTCATGGATACCATGAGTAATGGCTACCCGGATCGTATGGCGTTGCCGGAAGTGGACGCCTTCACCCTGATGAACGACGCTGAACGTTTTGGTCAGAAAAATAGCAAGGGCTTTTACTGCTACGAGAAAGACCGTCGTGGTCGTCTGAAGAAAAAAGCCTGTGAAACGTCTGTCAATATGCTGGCTGATGTCTGCGCCCCTGCCAAAGAGATAACCGCCGACAGTATTGTTGAACGGATGATGTTGCCCATGCTGTTCGAGGCGGTTCGGGCGCTGGATGATGGCATTATCGCCTGTGTTGAAGATGGCGATATGGCTATGGTGTACGGCGCTGGTTTCCCACCGTTTCGGGGTGGCCTGTTCCGTTATATGGATAACCTGGGGCTGGCCGAAGTGGTCAGATTGTCTGACCAGTATCGTCATCTGGGCAAGCTGTACGACGCTCCGGCGTCGCTGCGAGCCATGGCGGCTGAAGGCCAGACCTACTATCCATAAACAGAGCCATAACACAGGTGGTAACAAGGATTCTATCAATGAATGATGCAGTAATTATTGATGCGGTTCGTACCCCTATGGGTCGTTCCAAAAATGGTGTCTTCCGTAATGTTCGCGCTGAGGACCTGTCCGTGGCGTTGGTCAGGGCATTGCTGGAGCGTAATCCGGCTCTTGACCCGGCAGATATAGAAGATGTGGTCTGGGGCTGTGTGCAGCAGACGAAAGAGCAGGCCATTAACATTGCCAAAATGATCGCCCTGCAGGCGAAGCTGCCAGAAAACGTCACCGGTTATACGGTTAACCGGCTGTGCGGTTCTTCCATGCAGGCACTGCACGACGCTGCCCGCTCTATCCAGTGTGGTGACGGTGACGTTTATCTGGTGGGCGGCGTTGAGCATATGGGGCATGTGCCCATGACCCATGGTCTGGATCTGCACCCGAATATGGGCAAGCATACCGCCCAGGCTTCCGCCATGATGGGACTGACTGCCGAGATGCTGGGGGCTCACCACAAGATCAGCCGTGAAGCTCAGGATGCTTTTTCTGTTGAATCCCACCGTCGCGCCCATGAGGCGGCAGTGGAAGGGCGTTACGACAACGAAATCATTCCCGTTCCCGGTCATGATGAGCAAGGTCAGCCGATTCTGGTGAAGCAGGATGAAGTAGTTCGTCCGGAGCTTTCTATGAATGACCTGGCTAAGCTGCGCCCTGCCTTTAACCCGGCAGGAGGCACTATCACTGCTGGCAGTTCATCAGCCCTGTCCGACGGTGCCAGCGCCCTGCTGGTGATGTCCCGGAAAAAGGCCGAGGCTTTAGGCTTAAAGCCCCGCGCCAGAATTCTCAGTATGGCAAGTGCCGGTGTACCTGCGGCGATGATGGGTATTGGCCCCGTACCAGCCACTGAAAAGGCACTGGCTCGTGCGGAGCTGACCCTGGGTGATATCGACAAGTTCGAGTTGAACGAAGCCTTTGCCGCTCAATCCCTGTCCTGCGTAAAAGTGCTGGAGCTGGAGGAGCGTACCGCGGATATTAACGTCAATGGTGGTGCAATTGCCCTGGGTCATCCCCTGGGATGTTCCGGTTCAAGGATTGTTGGCAGCCTGATGAATGTGCTGGAACAAACTGATGGCCGTTATGGTCTGGCGACCATGTGCATTGGTATGGGACAGGGCATCGCTACGGTGATTGAGCGCTATTAACAACCTGCTTTTGACGACTCTTTAATCACTTACACTGCCCCGGTTAGACATTTCATTGGTTTAACCGGGGCTTTTTTACATCCCTCTGTGTCGTCATCCAGTTTATCTGCAAACTGTGCTACTCTGGTTCGGCTTCTTGGGGGGGGACAATGTTAATTAAACGCTTTATTAAAGACTTAAAAGAGATGCACTGGGCACCCAGACTGATACTGTTGCTGGTGGTGCTGAAAACTCTGGCCGTGATGGTTCGGGAAGCCGCTGTTTAACAGGGAAAGGAGACAGGGAGTGATTTATGTTCTGTTTGGGGTACTGATTCTTGTATTGATATTTGGCCCGCAGTACTGGATCAAGGCAACCCTTAAACGCTACGGCAAGTGGCGTAAAGACCTGCAAGGGACCGGCGGTGAACTGGCTAAACATCTGGTTGAACGATTTCAGCTCGAAGGGGTGACAGTGGTTCGCGGCAGTGTGGGGGCCGATTATTATGACCCGGAAGAAAAGGTTATTTCACTGTCACCTCAGCATTACGATGGTCAGTCGGTGGCTGCCGTGGCGGTTGCGACCCATGAAACCGGTCATGCCATTCAGCACAAGGAGAAGAACCCTGATTTTATGCAGAGGCAAAAACGTATCCGCATGGCGATGGCTATAGAACGTTTCAGTGTCATGGCGTTGCTGGTTTCTCCTGTTATTTTTGCCCTGACCCGTGTTCCTCACAGTATGATTATCACGGTGTTAATGGGTATTTCCGGTATGCTGGCTAACGTATGGGTACAGTTTAAAAATCTGCCGGTTGAGATGGACGCCAGCTTTGGCAAGGCAATGCCGATTCTGGAAGAGGGGTATCTGACGGGCAATGATCTGTTGAGCGCGCGTGCGGTGCTGAAAGCTGCCGCTTACACTTATGTTGCGGCAGCAATGGCCAGTTTGCTGAACCTTGGTCGCTGGTTAATGGTTCTAAGAGGTTGACATCCTCTACTGGTTTTAATGTCGAGGAACTGCAGTGATCGTCACTGCCAGCCTGCCGTTGATTTTGAAGTTAATTAATATTAATCCATCTCTGGCTGGCACAATCCTACCAAGAATGAAGACTTCCGGAAGATGCTGAAAGTCTGTTGCAATAATCAGCTCAAGTTCCGCTACGTACTGGCAGACAGTTGGTTCTGCTCTAACGAAAACATGATGTATATACGACACGAGTGCGGTAAACATTTTCTTATGGCTACCAAGTCAAACCGTAAGGTTTCACTCAGCGTGGAAGATAAGGAGCAGGGGCATTCTCTATCTGATATGCAGTGATCTTGAGTGTGACGCTGAGGCCTTAAAGGCGATCTACGAAAAAAGGTGGAAAGTCGAAGTTTTCCATAAAACGCTCAAGTCAAATGCCGTCATGGCAAAATCACCGAGCCATACGGTTCTAACGCAGAGCGATCATCCATTCATGTCTATATATTCGGCATTTCGTCTTGAGGTTTTGGCAAATAGGCTCCACCTGAACCACTTTGAGTTGCGAGCAAAGCTTTATCTATCGGCACTAGGGGAAGCAGCAGAACATAATATACCGCTGTTGGCTGTTGGCTGTTGGCTGTTGGCTGTTGGCTGTATGAGCAGCTAATAGCCAAAAGCCAACAGCCCGGTAAGTTATTGAATGCTGCGCCCCTAAGATTATCGCTCCAAGAACTGCAAGCGATGAAAGGTGCGTAACATGAGCAACTAATTGTCGTTTGAATTACCTGAGCTGCCTGTGACTGGCGCACTGGCGCACTGGCAGAGCTGTCTGCTGCTCTGCAAAATCATGGCAGGGTTATCCATCAGAAGTCGACTGAAAGCTAAAGCTGTTCCGTCCGTTAAACCCGACAGCGAAACGGCTGGTCCTATGTTGATTGCCGCTTACCCTGACCGAATCACCCAGCGCCTTGGAACCAATAGCCATTACCTACTTGTTATTTTTGCGCAAATATTTATATCAAAAAGTCTATAGTTTTCCTTGCTCCTCTTTATAGAACTCTCAATCAAGGCAAATGCATGATTTTTATTATCTAACTTCTTACAGTCATCTACAAAATCATCAAAAGCTGGGTCAATAAAAAGCCTCAGTTCATGCAGTGGGACACCCTCCAGGTATTGGCAGTGTGAACCATAAGTGAATTTTGCAGTCTCAGTAGCAGGATTATCCATATTTTTTGACCAGACACTTTTAACGGAAGCATCTACAAAACTAGATAAATGATGTTCTTTTATCGCTGAAAGTTCAGGATAGTCTCTTTCCTTGTCGCAGCCTTCCATGGTAGAACAAAAATTATCATACTTAAGATCAGGTGCATAATCATTTATAAGTTTTTTGAAAAACTGCTTTCTTGCTTTCTCAATACTTGTGTCACTTTTTACAAAGGATACCCCATTATCGGAGGAAAATGACTGAGAAGAGTTAAAGAGAGCTATCAGCATCAAAAAGGTTGCTATTTTTTTAAGTGCAGGTTTCATCATGGTTACCTCTAAAAAGTAGATTTGAATCATTTGACAACTACATGATTAATGAGTTCCCGAATTAAAAGAAGCTGGATTCAAGCAATAAGTGCAATTGGCTGCCGGTGACGCCTTAAAACCGTTGATCCGGTCTATAATCCCTGCCATTACAGTGGTTACAAATAAGAAATCGTGCAATGGCTATGACCTGTGTTACTTGCCCGCACTGCCTGCTGAAAAGAATAATGTCGTTTCTTGGCAATAAGCAGGATCAGTGATGGCTCTGGTACGCTTGCCGTGCGGATACAGGATGTGTTTCAGCTTACGAACTGATGTTACGCACTTTTAACGAAAGAATCAGGGCTGCAGAGCAGTGACCTCGTCTGGAATCCTTGATGATTCGTAGGGGGTGCGTAACGGATGGACCAAATTCTGCAGGTTATTGCTTTATTTTTTGTTATTGGCTTAACCGTACGTATGAAGCTTTCGCCCTGTATAGGGTCTAAGGGGCGCAGCATTCAATAACTTACCGGGCTTTTGGCTGTTGGCTTTTGGCTGTTGGCTATTAGCTGCTCATACAGCCAACCGCCAAAAGCCAACAGCGGTATATTATGTTCTGCTGCTTCCCTAAGTACGTATTCCATTCCATCTCGGAACCGGAACAGAGAGTGCTGGAATCCACGTTGCAGCTACAGTCCAAAAATGATGAACGTTACTATGAAATCAAAATGGAGATTAAAGATATTCGTTCAATACCGGCTATAGAAATTCATACGACAATCGAAAGTCAGGGTGGGTTGGGTGTTTGTACACTGCCTGCACTTTCCTGACTGGAAATTTTGATGATTTTAAGTACTTCTGAATTATAAACGACGGCTTAACTATTTATTAAATGGCTTATTAAGAACCTGTTGGTTATGCCGTATTTTTTCAAAAAAAAATAACTTTTAATGGAAGTTCTTATTAGACTGATACAGATAAAATAATCATTTTTTATTTCATGCCATATAAACTTTTCTCTTCCCATGCATGTAATTGCATATTTAAACAATGGCAATAACTTAGGCCTGTCCATAAGAAAAGGTTGATGCAGTAATGTTGTTTCCATATTTTCCCAAGAAAAGGCTTCTGGCAAAGAGCTTTAGAGCCGCACTATTGAGTACAATATTGTGTTGTCTTCCAATTGGCGGTCATGCCGTTTATCCAGATGCAGGTAGCTGCTCAGAAAAAGCCCCCCGGCTAACGTATTCACTCAATGGCGTGTTTGTGGTTTTAACAGCAGTACAGACTCTTCATTTGGATGTAAATAGAGTCGCTCGAAATCTGGTGAGCGCTTTTTGGCCAGTTCAACCTTCAGGAACGGAAACTGAGGCAACGGCTACAGGCGCAAGTCATGCACCCGACATTAACACAAGCCAGAGAGAAGAAGCCGTAAGTTGGGTGGCAGGGCAGTTGGGTGACGGAGAACACGCAAGTGCCGGTGCTTCCGGGCAAATACCTCCCTGGTTAGCCGAAATGGCGGGAAGCGGTGAAGATATCACCGATGGAGCTTCCGGAACAGGCCTGACGTCACCTCGGGAAGCTCTTGACACTGTGGTGAACCAGAACCTCGACGCATACGAGCTTGCAAATGTAGTCAATGAATCTAATCCGGGGCGTCAGACGCCTGTTGAACAAATATCGACTGAGATTCAAGCTCTTCCCCTGGTGGCGGAAGACCAAACAGACAATGCTCCCACAATAACGGCAGATGCTAATGACAGCGAATTATACTTGAGAACTCAGCCAGCTGATAATATTCAGCTCAGTCAACTGACAACTTCAGGAAGCCTCCAAACTGTTTTAAGGAACCCGGGCCTTTACGGTACTCAAAATGTTCTGATTGCACTGCACGCTTGCCTTCTAAAACAATATCTCAAACTCAGAGATTCAGGTGGTTTATCAGAACCCCAGACAAATGAATACAGACGTTCAATATCCCACCTTGTTATGGTAATCCACACAATCAGCCAATACAGTCAGTCAGAAATTTCAGCGCAGCGCGAACAAGTCGGCCTCAACAACTGGATTGAAAACAGATACGTTAACGAAGTATTTGAAAGCTTTTCGCAGTCCGTTAATAACCCGGGTCGACCATTCACGGCCGACCATCTCAATGATGGGCTCCGAATGGCCTTTGGCATTATTCAGTACTTCAGAAGCTTTATCATTGCCAGACGTGTGGAAGAGCAGGTGACAGCTTCCGACCCTGAAAGTCGAGCCGAGCTCGATCAAGATGCCCACACTGTTGAGACTGTAACCCGACTCGATTCTCTGGCTAATTTATTAGTGCCGGATAGCGACATGCCTCTCTCTAGTCTCGCTTATGCAAGAAACAATGTTTTCCCCCATACCAACGCTATTCTGGCAAATCACTTCTGGCTTAGAGCCAATACAATTCATCGGAGACTCAATAATTTTCAAAGGTGGCACATACTGAACGAAATGCATGTGGCGTTACAGCTTGTTGTATTAGGGCAAAATGAACAGGCTCTGTCTTTGATTAGAGGGCTCAATGATACGTATGAACTGCAGGAAGTCGACGAACATAATCCGCTGCCATCTGCCAGCAATGTAAACTATGAATCAATCGTTCGCTGGGTATTTCGAATGGCGCGTAGTGTTCTGGACTTTTTGGACGAGAGTGTGGCAACGTCTAAAACCTCCGGCGACTCATTAAGAAACCTGTTTTTTGTCTCTGTATATGCACTTGATATTTATACAGAAACCCCTGACCATGCCAGAGGTCGCTCAGACCACCAGATATCCAGAATAAACACCGAGGTATTGGATTTTCTGTATACGCTTCTTCTGACTCCAAAAACTGGTACGGAAATAGACATCTACTCAGAAAGTGAAACTGAATCGGGCGCAACTTTTTATCTGGATAGCCGATACGCAAACTTCCTGAGAGCCAGGCACAAACGGCACAAGATGGCTCTTGCTGGCAATATACAGGCAGGGGCAGAGCGTAGACTGAAAGCTAGATCGAATGGGCAGTAAATCCAGTTACCGATCTGCTGTTTAGCAAAATCGTCGTAAACCCTCGCCCAATGCGGGCGGGGATATGAAAGTACTCATGGCTGAAAAACGCTGACTCTATTGCACTGCAACAGGCCACTATCAATCTGGATACGGCCTTTCAAAACTTTTTCAATCCCAAATTGCAGGCAAGATTTCCTCGCTTCAAGAAAAAGCATGGCAAGCAAAGTAGCTACCATTGTACGTCTGTCTCTGTGGGCGATAACTGGATAAAAATCCCCAAGTGCAAGCCCATAAGGGCTAAAGTGCATCGTGAAATAGTGGGTAAGGTGAAGTCTATCACCCTGAGCAGAACGCTAACCGGCAAGTATTTTGCCTCCATATTGGCTGATGATACCCAGGAACAACTAAAACAGATTGATAATCTTGAAGCTAATCAGGTTGTCGGTGTTGATATGGGGATTGCTGATCTGGCTATCACCAGTACCGGCCATAAGACTGGCAATCCTCGCTTTCTGAAAAAAGCACAACGTAACCTGAAAAGAAAACAACAGGCTCTATCTCGCTGCAAGAAAGGCTCAAAAGGTAGGCACAAAGCCCGTTTATTGGTGGCAAAGGCGCATGAGCGTGTAGCCTTTGCCCGTAATGATTTTCAGCATAAGCTATCAAAACAACTCATCGACGAAAACCAAGCGGTGATTGTGGAGACACTGAAAGTTAAAAACATGCTCAAGAACAAGCGTCTTGCTCGTTCTATTGCTGATGCTGGCTGGCATTCACTGATAACCAAACTCGAATACAAGGCAAAGCAGGAAGGTAAACATCTGGTGAAGATAGACCAGTGGTTTGCATCCTCTAAAACTTGCTCAGTCTGCGATTTGAAACAGGAAAAAATGCCATTGAGAATCCGATCATGGGAGTGTAGCTGTGGTGCTATCCATGACCGGGATATTAATGCAGCTCGCAATATCAAGAAGCAAGGCATATTGAAATTAAAGGCGGAAGGACTGTCCGTTTCTGCTGATGGAGGCTTGCGTAAATCCGGCAGACTGTCGGTTGCTGCCTAAGAAATCAGAAGCCTCACCCGATAGGGTGGGGAGCAGTCACATGCAACAAAGAGCGGTTTTCCGCCCTTTGTTGTTACGCGATGTAGAATTACACAATATAGGAATCAGGTTTGCCATTAATCAGACGCATAACCCTCTGGTTGCTGCTACCCCGCCAGGGCAGAGTCAGGTCACGCTTGCCTTCTTCAAACTTACCGTCAATCAGCACGTCAATATAGTGGATGATAGCTTTCTGTTTTGGGCTAAGGTTTTCCAGGGTATAACCCGTCCATAGCCAGATATCTTTTTCCGGCAATTCCGTTTTTACCCTTTTAACCAGTCGCTCAATCATTTTCAGATTGCCGGGGAACAGAGGATCCCCGCCAGACAGGGATAAGCCATCACGTTTGATCCGTTCGTCAGTAAGATCGTCCAGAATCTTCTGCTCAAATTCTTCACTGTACGGAATACCCGAGTCCGGGTCCCAGGTGGTGGAGTTATGACAACCTTTACAGAAATGTTCACAACCACTGACAAACAGGGTGGCCCGGGTTCCTTCGCCGTTGACGACATCTATCGGATAGTAGCGCTGGTATCTCATAGGTGTTTAACGCGGCGTACCACTTCTTCCTGCTTACCTTTGATGAACGGACGACTGTTAGGCTGACCCAGGTAACCACAAACACGACGGGTTACAGACATTTTTTCAGAGTCCCGGTTTTTACACTGCGGACATTCGAAACCACGACTGGTGGCGTTGAACTCACCTTCGTAACCACAGCTGTAGCAGGTATCGATGGGTGTGTTAGTTCCATAGTAAGGGACCTTGTCGTAGGTGTAGTCCCAGACGTTTTCCAGAGCCTTGACATTATTCAGCAGGTTCGGGAACTCACCGTAGCAGATGAAACCACCGCTGGCATGCATCGGGTAATCCATCTCGAAGTCTACCTTGTCGTAAGGGGTGACCTTTTTTTCTACATCCAGGTGGAAAGAGTTGGTGTAGTAACCTTTGTCGGTGACACCTTCAATAACACCGAACTCTTTCTGATCCAGTCGGCAGAAACGGTCACACAGGCTTTCGCTGGGGGTGGAGTAAAGGCTGAAGCCGTAACCGGTTTCTTCTTTCCATTCGTTTACACGACCACGGATGTATTCAATTAACGACAGGGCTTTCTGACGCAGTTCTTCACTGTCGTAGATATGTCCGCTGTTGTACAAGGCATTAATGGTTTCGTGAATACCGATGTAGCCCAGGGAGATGGAGGCACGACCATTTTTGAATATTTCGCTGACTTTGTCTTCGGGCTTCAGGCGAACGCCACAGGCACCTTCAACATAAAGGATAGGAGCGACTTTTGCCTGAACGTTATCCAGACGTTTGATGCGTGTCATCAGGGCGGATTTTGCCAGCTCCATACGCTTATCAAGTCGCTTAAAGAAGTCTGTTTCGTTTTCACTTTCAATAGCGATACGGGGCAGGTTCAGGGAGACAACACCCAGGTTATTTCGACCGTCGTGTATCAGCTGGCCATTTTCTTCATAAGTCCCCAGGAATGAACGACAACCCATTGGTGTCTTGAAGCTGCCAGTCACTTCAACCAGCTTGTCGTAGTTGAGGATATCCGGGTACATGCGCTTGCTGGCACATTCCAGAGCCAGTTGTTTGATGTCGTAGTTCGGGTCGTCCTTGCTGAAATTGACGCCTTTGCGAATAGCGAACACCAGTTTAGGGAAGACAGGTGTCTTCTTGTTACGGCCCAGTCCACGAATACGGTTTTTCAGAATCGACTTTTGCACCAGTCGTTCTTCCCAGCTGGTTCCCAGACCAAAACCAAAGGTGACAAACGGTGTCTGACCGTTGGCGGTGTGCAGAGTGTTTACTTCGTATTCCAGTGCCTGATAAGCGTCGTAACAGTCTTTCTCGGTGCGCTCCATGGCGTATTCACGGGCTTTGGCTTCATCACCAATCCAGCGAATCCCTTCTTTCAAATGCTTTTCAAATGTTTTCGTGACATAAGGAGCATGAATCCGGTCGATTTCATTGATGCTGGTACCACCATAAATATGGCTGGATACCTGGGCAATAATCTGTGCGGTGATCGCCGTGGCGGTAGTGATGGATCGGGGTGTCTCAATTTCCGCATTCCCCATGCGAAACCCCTTGGTCATCATGCCTTCAATGTCGATCAGCATGCAGTTGAACATTGGGAAGAAAGGCGCGTAGTCCAGGTCGTGGTAATGAATTTCACCACGTTCATGAGCCGCTGAAATGTCTTTTGGCAGAATGTGCTGTTTGGCGTAGTGTTTGGCAACAACGCCTGCCAGCAGGTCACGCTGGGTTGGGATAATCTTGCTATCCTTGTTCGCGTTTTCATTCAGCAGTTCATCGTTATCCTGATTAATAATGCTCAGAATATCTTTGCTTAGAGCGTTACGTGATTCCCGGGCAATATCACGGGTATGACGATACTCGATGTATTTGCGGGCAGCGTCATGGTAAGGGCTGCTCATCAGCAGGTCTTCTACCAGGTCCTGGATATCATAGATATCGACCTGCGCCTGGCCTTCGCAGGTGCTGGCTACTTTAGACGCTACAAATTGGGAAAAAGTGTCGTCTTTAACATGAGCATCATTCAACGCGCGTACGACTGCTTTGAATATACGTTCTGCGTCGAATGGTTGGCGTGAGCCATCGCGTTTGATGATCTCGGTCATTGAGAACTTCTCCGGAATATCAGGTTGAGATGATGAAGGGAGTCATCTGGTTGTGGTCTGTTGGTTGTGGAGGCACAAGATGTAGTGTTTCCGTCCGCTTATTATCCGGAAAGATAATAAATCTTCAATATTGACAAGACGAAAAAGCGCAGGGATTTTCCCTGCGGCTAAAAAAGTCAGTGTCCACTATTCCCGGAGTTTCGGGCAGCATTGGGCTGATTGGGAAGTGACGAATATTAATTTTATTACTTTTATTGGGAATTATACTTACTGGTGAACATAGGATGTGCATGGCCTTGTTCGTGATGGTTTCCCGCCTTCGCAGGAATGAAGTAGGTGTCAGTATATTATTGAATGCTACTTTCCTTACGGTTTTCCCGGGTACTGTTTATTGATGGCTGGCTTACAGGTTTTTTGCAAGGATCAGTGCTGTCGCAGTGATTAAGAGTGTAAGAGGTCCGGCTCCCTGGTTAGGGGCGCTGTTATTTCCCTGTTGCGTTGAATTGCTTGCTGAATAAAGACCGTCAGCATAGGTTTCCAGGCAACTTGTGTCGTCTATGGTCTCAAGCATATTTCCATAGCCATCATTTTTAGACATCAAATACCAGGGGTGATTTGGACAATTTTCCATAACATGTGTGTAGAAATCAGGGGAGGCAGAGGTGTATGTTTTGAAATTGCGTTTTGTGATTTCCGTAAAAGAGCCCTCTTCAAATTCGGTAGTATTTTCGGTTACATAGGCAAGGCTGTTTGATACCGAAAGTCTTGCTTGTGCAGTCAGCTTCCCGGGAGTCGAGGGTTCTATCATTGAAAGCTGTCCTTCGCTTATTCCATTATACAGTCGGGAGTTGGAAATATTTACCAGCAGTATGTCCGATGCACCGCTTTTCAGGCCCAGGATCGACTTATGTGACTGAGATGATTTTAACGATGTCAGGATGATATCTGACCAGTCAATAAGTGCCATGGAGTTGTCAACGTAAATTAACGAGGAGCGTATTCGCACTTCTCTAGCGTCCAGCGTAATACCAGACATGGAAAGCAGCCCTTGTTCTGTTACGGAAAAGAAAGGAGGGGCGTCAGTTTCAGATTTGGTTTTTATTTTCACTGTGGCAGGTTTGACATCGGCAAAGCTTTTTTCTGAACCGTCATTTTCTTCAGAGGGGCTGCAGATTTTTAAAGCATAATCATTAATTTCGATCGGGCCGGTCATTAGGTAAGGCGTGTCAGACTTCGGAAGAATAAGCAGTACTTTTCTGGGTGGGGTTATCCCGTCCGGTGTCATTTTTGTTGAATATTCATCAGCCTCTCCGCTTCCTGAGGCAGTTGCCTGGTGTTCTGTGAGAAAGTCTTCATCATCATCGTCATAATGAGTAGTCGGTGTTGTTGCTGCTGAATGTGGTGACGACGTTGCGACAATTGCCTGATGAATGATTTCATGCCATGGCTCATCGGAGCCGGAGCCGGAGCCGGAGCCGGAGCCGGAGCTGGAGCCGGAGCCGGAGCCGCTATCGGAGTTCGCTGAAGGTGACGGCGGTGTCATGATTGATTGATGAATGATTTCATACCATGGCTCATCGGAGCCGTCATCGGTATTCGCTGAATGTGGCGACGGGGTAATTGTTGAGTTATGAACGATTTCATACCATGGCTTATCGGAGCCGTCATCGGTATTCGCTGAATGTGGCGACGGGGTAATTGTTGAGTTATGAACGATTTCATACCATGACTCAACAGAGTCAGAGCGGCTAACATCTGTCTGCCGGGCCGCTCTTTTTGTCCGCGATGGCAGGTGGCGCGCCTGTTTTATTACAAAAGTCAGGTCGCTACCTGGTGAGATATCTTCCGCTACGTAATCAAATTGATTGGCTTCGCAGATTTCACGTGCTTTGACCTTCTTACCATAATCTTCTGCTGTAACTGGAGCCGCAGTGCAGTTGTAAACGTAAGTCGCCAGTAAAAGTCCGAGTATTTGCTGCTTGTTCATAACAGTACTTTATCAATATTTGGGAATAGGCAATCAGCAGTCAATATAGACACTTTTCTGAAGGGCGAACGGAGTCCCTGAATTAAAAATATTAATAATAAAGTGGCATTATTTTACTTTCTGTGCTGATTAATGTTTTTGATTATAAATCCCTATGATTGAATGACTCGATCATCTATTATTGCCAGCCTTTTTATTCTCCTCATAACCATTCCGGTAATCTCCATGAGCCCGTATACCTCACCTGTTTCCGAGCTGCTGTCCATCGGTCAATGCGATTGGAAGGAGTGGGCAGACTATAGCCGCTTCGATTTTAATGAAACCCATGTTCCAGAGCTGTTGAAAATGGCGCAGGACTGGCCACTGTTAAACCATGATGACGAAGACATCGTCTGGGCTCCGATCCATGCCTGGCGGGTGCTGGGTATCTTGCAGACCGAACAGGCAGTAGAGCCGCTGATCAGCCTGTTTTATCAGGAAGACGACAACTTTATTATTGCCGAATACCTGCCGTCGGTAATGGGACGTTTTGGTATCAGTGCCACGGAACGTCTGTGGCAAATTGCCTGCAATACTGATGAAGTCGAAGATGCCCGTGATCTGGCAATAGAGTCTTTACGCTGGAACGCATCTTTCCACACCGCTGATCGTGATGAAACAATCAGTAAACTGACGACTATGCTGAACGACCGTGAAGACGACGGTGACTACCTGAATACAGCTATCATGGGTGCGCTGGTAGAATTGAAAGGCAGTAGCAGTATTGAAGCTATCCGTGCCGCTTTTGAACGAGGTGTGATTGACCGCGAAATACATGGTGACCTCGAAGATGTAGAAATCGAGCTGGGTCTGCGCAAAGAGCGTTCCTCTATTCCAGACTGGCGTTTCGATAAGCATCAGGAAAAACTGCTGAAAGAAGTGCTGGCAGCTAATAGTGGTATGAGCTTCCGGGAAGTGCAGGGTTTTATCTTCGCCATGGTCGGGTCGCCTCAGCCAGTGCCACCTAACCGCTGGATCAAGGGTATTTTTGGCAGCAGCTTCAAGTTTGCCAGTGAGCAACAGGATAAGGATATTCACCGCATCCTGTTCAATATGGTAGACCTGACCGTTCGCCAGATTGAAATGGGGCTGGATATTATTCCCCTTGAATGCCGCCCGGAATCTGCGGAAGAGCAGGCGTTTGACGAACTAAAACTGTGGTCAAAAGGTTTTGGTGAAGGTAATGCCATTCTGGTGAACTTCTGGGAAGAAATTTTCAGCCATAAAGATATGAAGGATGTGGAGGAAAGCTTTACGGCCTGCACCATTCTCCTGAGTGTCTGGGCTCAGCCAGAAAAACTGCTGGAACGCTCAAAGCAGGAAGGTGGTCCGGATGTCAGCAAAATGCTGAAAGCAGTGCCAAGTGTTGCCCGGGAGCTGTCTGGTTTGCTGGTGGATA